>CAMDGX010000012.1 GCA_945897825.1 Asaia bogorensis
GACGCATCGTGGCGATCGGCGCTTCCACGGGCGGGGTGGAGGCCTTGCAGAGCCTGCTGACCCGCCTGCCCGCCATGTCGCCCGCCGTGCTGGTCACACAGCACATGCCGCCCGGCTTCACCTCCTCCTTCGCCCGCCGGCTCGACGGCCAATGCGCCGTGACCGTGCTCGAAGCCACCGATGGCCGTCGCGTCCTGCCTGGCCATGTCTACATCGCGCCCGGGGCCCGGCATCTGGAACTCGTGCGCACCGGCGCGCACTACGCCTGCCGCCTGCACGACGGGCCGCTAGTGTCCGGCCACCGCCCCTCGGTCGATGTGCTGTTCACCTCGGTCGCCGCTGCCGCCGGGCGGGCCGCGATGGGCATCATCCTCACCGGCATGGGGCGCGATGGCGCGGCGGGCCTGCTGGAGATGCGGCGCGCCGGCGCCCGCACGCTCGGCCAGTCCGAGGCAAGTTGCGTGATCTACGGCATGCCGAAGGCCGCGATGCAGGCCGGCGCGGTGGAGCAGGAACTCCCGCTGGAGCGCATGGCCGAGCACATCGTCAGCATCGCGATGGCCGGCGCGGGAAGCGCGCTCAGCCCAGCGCCTGGTTGACCAGCGCGTAGGACCGGACCGCAGCTGCTTCCGACGACCCGCCGCGCACCATTCGCAGCGCTTCGTCGACGCACGCCAGCCCCTGCGCCTCCAGCAACGGCGACAGCGCGAAATCCGTGATGTCGATGCGGACGAACGCGCCCTCGCGCCGCGCCAGCATGTGGGTCACCAGCGCCCATGCCGCCGGCAGGTCCGGCGCCACCACCGGTCCGAGCACCTCGCCGCGGCCAAATGGCCGCAGGATCGCGAACCCGCCAACGAGGCCATCCCGATCCAGCACAGCCGTGTCGCCGGCCGCCAGCAGGGCCGCGAGCACCCTTCCGCGCGCCATGCCGGTTGCGGCCTCGTCCAAAGCACTGATCGCCGCAAGGTCCGTCGCCACGGCCGGCCGCAGCCGCATCCCCGCCGGCACCGGCGCGGCCGCCACCCGCCCCACCGCGCCCTGGTGCTGGCGGATCGCGCTCGTCGCCTCGAAGCCGAGCCGGCGATACAGCTTCTGCCCATCCGGAGTGGCGTGCAGCTGCACCGCCCGTCCGCCCAGCCGATCCAGCGCGGCCCCCATCAGCCTGGCACCGAGCCCTTGCCCCTGCTGGTCCGGGGCCACGATCAGCATGCCGAAGCAGCCCCGCGCCGGCCCGAACGCCCATCCCATCGCCGTGCCGAGCAACCGTTCGCCATCTGACACCGCGAACCCGTCGCCCATGTCCAGCGCGAAGCGCCAATCCTCCACCCGATGCGGCCAGCGCACCGCCTGCGTCAGCCCATGCGCCTGCACGAGGTCGTCCGGCAGCAGGGCGCGGATCGGCTGGACGGGCGGAAGGCGCTGACGCATCGTCATTCTCCGGGTCGTTACCAACCATTGCCATGCGGCGCGACATGTCGCAAACGCTACTTACTCGCATTTACCGCAGCGCCCGCTCACCTCGCCCGCCCCACGATGCCCCCCGGCGCCGGGCGTCCCGACCCTGGAGTTCGCCATGTCCAGCCTTCGGCCCAAGTTCATCACCTTCGACTGCTACGGCACGCTGACTTGGTTCCAGCCCGGCGAAACCGCTCGCGCCATCCTGGCCGACCGCCTGCCCGCCGACCGCGAGGCCGCCTTCCTCACCGACTTCATGTGGTACCGCTACGACGAGGTGCTGGGCGCCTGGAAGCCGTATGCCGATGTGCTGAAGTCAGCGCTCGAGCGCGCCTGCCGCCGCCACGGCATCCCGTATCGCGACGCGGACGGCGAGGCGCTCTACGACGCCGTCCCCACCTGGGGCCCGCACCCCGATGTGCCCGAACCACTCAAGCGCGTGGCCGCGCGCATCCCGCTGGTGATCCTGTCCAACGCGATGGACTCGCAGATCATGGCCAACGTCGCCCTGCTCCAGGCGCCGTTCCACAAGGTGTTCACCGCCGAGCAGGCCCAGGCCTACAAGCCCCGCCTGCGCGCCTTCGAATACATGTTCGACATGCTCGGCTGCGACCCGAAGGACGTACTGCACGTCTCCTCCAGCCTGCGCTACGACCTGATCCCCGCCCATGCGCTGCGCATCGGCCATCGCCTCTACGTCAACCGCGGCTACGAGCCGTCAGTGCCGGAGTTCGGCTACCACGAGGCCCCCACAATCGAGGGCCTCGCGAAGCTTGTCGGCGTGTGATGCGATGAAGCGCGACTCCTATTGGCTCGACACCGCGCGGCCCTTCGGCGGCGCCGCCCTGGATCCCGTCGCCGGCAAGGTCGATGTCGCGGTGATCGGCGCCGGCTTCACCGGCATGTCCGCCGCCCTCGCGCTGGCCCGAAGCGGCGCCTCGGTCGCGGTGCTGGAGGCTGGGCGCGTCGCCGCCGGCGCCTCCGGCCGCAATGGCGGGCATGTGAACAACGGCACCGCGCACGACTATGCCGGCCTCGCGGCAAAGCTCGGCGCCGAGCATGCCCGCAGCCTCTACCGCGCCTTCGACGATGCGGTGGACACGGTGGAGCGCATCGTCACCGAAGAACAGATCGCCTGCGACTTCCGCCGCAGCGGCAAGATCAAGCTGGCCGCCAGGCAATCCCACTACGACAGCATCGCAAGCGGCTTCGAGGCGCTGAACCGCGACTGCGACCCCGAGACCGAGCTGGTGCCGCGCGACCGCCTGCATAACGAGATCGGCTCCGACGCGTTCTTCGGCGGGCTGCTCTATCGCAAGAGCGCCATGATGCACATGGGCAAGTTCGGCGCCGGCCTGGCCAATGCCGCCAGCCGCGCCGGCGCGCGCATCTTCGAGAACGCCCCGGTCACCGCCCTCGCCCGGCTGCAAGGTGCCGCGCACCGCGTCACCACCGCACGCGGTACGGTCGAGGCGGGCCAAGTGCTGGTCGCCACCGGCCCCAGCCGCGAGGGCCCGTTCGCCTGGTTCCGCCGCCGCGTGATCCCGGTCGGCAGCTTCATCGTCGTCACCGAAAAGCTCCGCCCCGACCAGCTCGACTCGATCATGCCGACGCGCCGGACCGCCACCACCACGCAGCACATCGGCAACTACTTCCGCATCTCGCCCGACGACCGGCTGATCTGGGGCGGCCGCGCCCGCTTCGCCTTCTCCAACCCCACCGAGGACGCGCGCAGCGGCGAGGTGCTGCGTGCCCAGCTGCGCACCACCTTCCCGCAGCTCGGCGATATCGGCATCGACTATTGCTGGGGCGGGCTGGTCGACATCACCGAGGACAAGCTGCCACGCGCCGGCGAGCACGAGGGGCTGTTCTACGCCATGGGCCTCTCCGGCCACGGCGCGCAGATGTCGGTGCATCTCGGCCAGCAGATGGCGCGCGTGATGGCCGGCGACGCCGCGGCGAACCCGTTCCGCGGCCTGGACTGGCCGGCGATCGCCTTCAACTACGGCACGCCCTGGTTCCTGCCCCTGGTCGGCGCCTATTTCCGCATGAAGGACCGCCTGTCATGACCACCGTCCTGCCCGGTCCCCCCTTGCCCGGTCACTGGGTCGATCCGGTCGAGGGCGATGCCCGCCCGCCGGCCTCGGCCGACATCGTGGTGATCGGCGCCGGCATCGCGGGAGCATCCGCGGCCTACACGCTGGCCAAGGCCGGCCACTCCGTCGCGCTGTTGGAGAAGGGCGTGGTGGCCGGCGAGCAGTCCAGCCGCAACTGGGGCTGGTGCCGGCTGATGAGCCGTGACGAGCGCGAGATCCCGCTGATGCAGCGCGCCCATGCGCTGTGGGACCAGTGGCCGGCCGAAACCGGGCAGGACATGGGCTTTCGCCGCAACGGCCTGTTCTACGTCACCAAGGACCCGAAGGAGCTGGCCGGCTGGCAGGCCTGGGCCGACATGGCCCGCCCCTACCAGGCACAGGTGCGCATCATCGACGCCGCCGAAGCCCGCCGCCTCGCCCCGGGGACGCCGCAGGACTGGATCGGCGGCGTCGTCTCGCCGCAGGACGGCCGGGCCGAGCCGGGCCTCGCCGCACCGGCCATCGCCCGCGCCGCGCGCGCCGCCGGAGCGTCGGTGGTGCAGAACTGCGCCGTGCGCGGGCTCGACACCACCGGCGGGCGCATCAGCGGCGTGTTCACCGAGCACGGGCTGGTGCGCACCAGCGCCGTCATCCTGGCCGGCGGCGCCTGGTCGTCGATGTTCCTGCGCCGCCACGGCATCGACCTGCCGCAGAGCTCGGTCCATTCCACGGTGTTCGCCACCACCCCGGCAAAGCAGGTCGTCGATGGCGGCTTCTACTCTGCCGATCTCTGCCTCACCCCCCTGCCCGACGGCGGCTACATCGTGGCGGCCAAGGCGCGCACCCGCATCGAGATCACGCCGGCCGCCATCCGCTACGCGCGGCGCTTCGGCCGCTCGCTTCTGGCCAACCGCAAGGTGGTGGAACTGCGCATGGGGCGCTCCTTCTTCGAGGGACCCGACACCATCCACCGCACCTGGCGCTTCGACCGCCCGACGGTGTTCGAGCGCATCCGCGTGCTGAATGCCAAACCAAACACCGCGCTGGTCGAGCCCGCCCTGCGCGACATCATCGCCGCCTGCCCGGAGCTGGCGGGCATCCAGGCCGCGCGCCTCTGGGCTGGCTGGATCGACCTCACCCCCGATGTCGTGCCGGTGATCGACAGGCTGGACGCCCTGCCCGGCCTCACCGTCGCCACCGGCCTGTCCGGCCACGGCTTCGGCATCGGCCCGGCGATCGGCGAACTGGCCGCCCACCTCGCCACCGGCACCACGCCCCTGGTCGACCCCACGCCGTTCCGCCTCGCCCGCTTCGACTGAGCCCCGACGCGCGCCGCCAGCGCTTGCCATCGCTATTCCCAATAGAATATAGCGATGTCATGCGAACCTTGCTCCTCGCCCTCGCCGGCCTGTTCGTCGTCGTGGCCCAGCCCCGCGCCCAGCCGCGCGAGGCCCTGCTGATCTTCGCGGCCGCGAGCCTCACCGAGGCGATGCAGGATGTGGGCGCGCTGTGGGAGGCACGGGGCGAGCCGCGCCCGCGCTTCAACTTCGCTGCCAGTTCCACCCTCGCCCGCCAGATCGACCAGGGCGCGACCGCCCACGTCTTCGCCTCCGCCGACCAGCAATGGATGGACTGGGCCCAGACCCGCGGCCTGATCGCCACCGACACGCGCCGCACCGTGCTCGGCAACCGCCTCGTCCTCATCGCGCCCGCCGACAAGGTCCCACAGGTCACCATCGCCCCGGGCATGGATCTCGTCGCCCTGCTCGGCCCGAAAGGCCGCCTCGCCACCGGTGACCCCACCAATGTCCCGGCCGGCATCTACGCCCGCCAGGCCCTGACCAGCCTCGGCATCTGGGCCAGCATCGAGCCCCGCCTGGCCCGCGCCGAAAGCGTCCGCGCCGCGCTGCTGCTGGTCGAACGCGGCGAGGCGCCGCTCGGCATCGTCTATGCCACCGACGCGACCGTGGCGCGCGGCGTGGCCATCGCCGCCACCTTTCCCGCCAACCTCACCGCGCCGATCACCTATCCCTTCGCCGTCCCCCGCGCCGGCGACACCCCGGCCGCGCGCCGCTTCCTCGCCTTCCTGGCCAGCCCCGCCGCGCAGGATGCCTTCGCCCGCCGCGGCTTCACCACCGAATAGCTCTCAGCCGGCCAGCCCAAGGCTGCGCGCCAGCATGTAGAACGCGACCACCAGGATCAGCGCGGCGAACACCTGCGTCAGCCGCCCGCGCCGCGCCGCCAGCTTTCGCCCGGCGCGCTGGCCCAGCAGGCTGCCCGCCACGCCGCCGGCAATGAAGATGCCCGCCATGCCCCAATCCACCAGCCCGGCCACGGCATAGCTCCCGGCCGTGGTCAGCCCGAACGCCGTCACCGCCACCAGCGAGGTGCCGACCGCCTGCAGGATCGGCATCCCGGTCGCCAGCACCAGCGCCGGAACGATCAGGAACCCGCCGCCAATCCCGAAGAAGCCGGACACCGCCCCGACCCCCAGCCCCGCCCCCAGCAAGCGCGGCGCATTCTCCCGGTCCAGCCGCACCACGCGGTCGATATCGGCCTCGCGCCGGCGCAGCATCAGCACCGCGACGACCACCATCATCCCGGCGAAGGCCGCCAGCAGCGACTGGCCATCGACCATCCGCCCCACCCACGCGCCAAGCAGGGCGCCAGTCACCCCCATGGCCGAGAACACCGCCGCACAGGGCCAGCGCACATTGCCCGCCCGGGCATGGCCGAGCAGCCCCAGCGCGGCGTTCGCGGCCACCGCCACGGCGCTGGTGCCGATCGCCAGGTGCGGCGAGGGCATACCGACCAGATAGACCAGCAACGGCACCGCCAGGATCGACCCACCGCCGCCCACCAGCCCCAGCGTGAACCCGACCATCGCGCCGGACCCCGCGCCGAGCAGCGCCTCGAGCGCCGAGATCGTCTGCATCAGATGCAACCTTTCCGTCCACAGGCACGTTCCGCCCACGAGACGTCATGAGGGCAATCCATGCCCTTGGCGAGCCCGAAAGCGCCCCGCGTCCGGCCCCAATTCAGCTTGAATTTAGTAAGTCTTTTCTTATATTCCAGTCAAGCCACCACCACCCGACCGAACCGCCCGGAGGTCATCATGCCCGCCCCCATCATCCGCCCCTTCTTCGACGAGCCGACCAACACCATCAGCTACCTGGTCTGGGACCCGGCGACGAAGGAAGGCGCGGTGATCGACCCGGTGCTCGACTGGGACAACCGCTCCGGCACCGCCGACACCGCCTTCGCCGACCGCGTGCTCGCAGCCGCGGCGCAGGAGGGCGTGACGATCCGCCTGGTGCTCGAAACCCACGCCCATGCCGACCACCTCACCGCCGCCCCCTACATCAAGGCGAAAACCGGCGCGCCGATCGGCATCGGCGAGCAGATCAAGGACGTGCAGCGCATCTTCCGCCCGGTGTTCGACGCCCGCGACGTGAAGCCCGAAGGTGCCGATTTCGACCGCCTGTTCAAGGATGGCGAACGCTTCCGCCTCGGCGCGCTCGAGGTTGAGGTGATGCACCTGCCCGGCCACACCCCGGCCGACATCGCCTACCGCATCGGCGACGACGTGTTCGTGGGCGACACGATCTTCATGCCCGACTACGGCACCGCCCGCGCCGACTTCCCGGGCGGGGACGCGCGCACCCTCTACCGCTCCATCCGCCGCCTGCTGTCCCTGCCCCCCGAGACCCGGCTCTGGATGTGCCACGACTACAAGGCACCCGGCCGCGACAGCTACGCCTGGCAAACCACCGTCGCCGAGCAGCGCGCGCAGAACCCGCATGTGAAGGACGGCATCACAGAGGACGAATTCGTCGCCTTCCGCACCGGCCGCGACGCCACGCTCGCCGCGCCGCTGCTGCTGCTGCCATCGATCCAGGTGAACATCCGCGCCGGCCGCTTCCCGGAGGCGGAGGCGAACGGCGTGCGCTACCTCAAGGTGCCGGTGCGCACCCGCAGCAAGGAGGCCCTGTCGTGAGTGAGCCCGTCCACGTCGTTTGCCCGCACTGCGACGCCGCCAACCGTGTTCGTCTCGATCGCGCCGATGCGGCCCGCTGCGGCGCCTGCCGCGCGGCGCTGTTCGACGGCAAGCCGGTCGCGCTGTCGGAAGAGCGCTTCCGTCGCCACGTTCGCCTGTCCGGCATCCCGCTGCTGGTCGATTTCTGGGCCTCCTGGTGCGGCCCCTGCCGCGCCATGGCCCCGGCCTTCGAGGCGGCGGCCAGGGAGCTCGAACCCGCAATGCGCCTGGTCAAGGTCTCCACCGAGGAGGCCCCCGCCCTGGCCCAGGAACTGCGCATCAGCAGCATCCCCACCCTGGCCCTGTTCGCCGGCGGGCGGGAGGTGGCGCGCCAGCCCGGTGCGCTGCCGAAGCAGCAGATCCTCGCCTGGGCTGCCCAGGCCGCCAGCCGCGCCGCTTGACGTGCATCAATGAGGCCGGCCGACCACCCTGGCACCTTGTCGCCGGCCATCCCCTCGCCCAAGGAATCCTGACATGACCCGCAATGTCGGCGGCATCGACCGCCTCCTCCGCGTCGTCGCCGGCCTCGTCCTGATCGGCCTCGCCCTGATGGGCACCATCGGCTGGTGGGGCTTCATCGGCATCGTGCCGCTGGCGACCGCGGCGATCGGCTACTGCCCGTTTTACCCGCTGCTCGGCATGAACACCTGCCCGACCAACCGGCACGCCTGACCGCGACTGGGGCCCGGCGCGGCCCGCTCGTTCAGCCGCAGCACCCCTTGCCCGCGCCCACCGCGACCGGCGTGGGCGCGCAGCAGCCCGCCTGCCCCGCCGTCTGCGGCGCGCAGCAGCCCGACGACGTATCGACCGTCGCCGGCCCGCAGCACGCTGAGGCCGCCGGCAGGTCGGTCGCGCACACGCCGGTTTCCGGCAGCTCCAGATGCACCTCCCGCGCCGCCACCCAGTCGCCCGCTGCCGCGGCCGCGATGCTGCGCACCTGCTCGTAGCCGGTCGCCAGCAGGAAGGTCGGCGCCCGGCCATAGCTCTTCATGCCGGCGATCCAGAACCCCGCCTCGGGGTGGCGCAGCTCCGCCTCGCCATGCGGGCGCACCGTGCCGCAGGAATGCAGGTTGGGATCGATCAGCGGCGCCAGTGCCGGCGTCGCCTCCACCGCCGGGTCCAGTTCCAGCCGGACCTCGCGCAGGAACGACAGGTCCGGCCGGAACCCCGCCGCCACGATCATCCGCCCGGCCCGCACGCCGGCCCCGCGCCCATCCTGGCGCCCCGTCACCAACAGCATGTCGCCGTCGCGCGCCACGCGGTCGATCAGGAACGGCGCCAGCGCCGTCACCGCGCCGCTTTCCACCAGCGCCTGCGCCCGGCTGCCGAGTTCGCCGCGCTGCGCCAGCCCGTCGCGCGCCCCACCGCCGAAATTCACCGCCCCGAGCGGCCGGCGGAACGCCCACAGGATGCGCGTCCCCGGCACTTGCCGCGCCAGCTCCACCAGGTCCAGCACCGCGTTCATCGCCGAATGCCCGGCGCCCACCACCAGCGTCGTCGCGCCGGCATAGGTCGCGCGCGCCGCCCCCAGCACGTCGGGAATGCCATAGGCGATGCGATCGCCATTCGCCGCCTCGCCGGGCGCCATCATGCCATGCGCCCCGGCCGGGTTGGGCGCGCCCCAGGTGCCGGAGCAATCCACCACCCCGGCCGCCTCCATCGCCTCGACCGCGCCATCCTGCGCCACGTGCACCACGAAGGGCGCCGCATCCCGCCCTGCCCCGTCATGCAGCCGCCCATGGTCGCGCCGCGCGATGCCCACCACCCGCGCACCGGTGCGGATGCGCCCGCGCAGCGCCGGGCTCGCCGCCAGCGGCGCCAGGTAGTCGCGCACCAGCTCGCCGCCGGTCGGATACGCTTCGGGATCAGGCTCCCGCCAGCCATCCGCCGCCAGCAGCGCCCGCGCCGACGCATCGGTGTTGTAGCGCCAGGGCGAGAACATCCGCACATGCGCCCAGTCGCGCACCGCGTGCCCGACCGCCGCGCCGGCTTCCAGCACCAGCGGCTCCAGCCCGCGCGCCAGCAACTGCGCCGCCGCCGCCAAGCCTACGGGCCCGGCACCGATCACCACGAACGGAAGGGAGGACTGCGCCATGACATGCTCCATCGATGCATTGACCATCAAGGTATAGCGCCACGCAGCGCGCCAGGCAAGCCCCCGCTACCGGCCCGAAAACGCCCGCCCGGTATCCTGCAGCGCCGCCGTCGCCTCCATCCACGCATCCAGCGCCACCCGGAACGCCGCCCGCCCCTCGTCCGTCAGCGCATAGACCCGGCGCTGCCGCCCCTGCACCACCTCCTCCTCGACCGTCACGAACCCGCCGGTCTCGAATTCGCGCAGCACCGGATAGATCGTCCCCTCGGTCGGAGAGCAGCATCCGCCCGTCACCCGCGCCACCGCGCGCGCCACGTCGTAGCCATGCATCGGCCCGTCGTGCAGCACGCGCAGGATGAAGAATTTCGACAGCCCCATCTTGATCGTCCCCGCCCAATAGGCGCGGGAGGCATAGTCGACGCGGGGCGGGGAAACCGGGCGGGGTGTTGGCATCCCCCGCATATACCCATCGCCCCCCAAGGCATCAACCCTCACCGCCTGCCCAGCCCCCGCCGCATCGTCCATACTGCGCGCCCCAGCCCAGGAGCCCCGCATGGCCGGCCCGCCCACCTTCGCCACCCCGCCCGGCTTCCTCGGCACCATGCGCAATCATCGCGACGCCGCCTTCACCGTCGCCGGCATCCCGCTCGACATCGGCACCACCAACCGCGCCGGCACCCGCGACGGCCCCGCCGCCATCCGCCGGGCCAGTCGCATGCTCACCGACGGCGCCCACCCGCATTTCTGGACCGACCCCGCCACGCTGGACCTCGCCGACATCGGCGACTTCGCCATCGCCCTGGGCGACATCCCCGCCTCGCTCGCCCGCATCGAGGCCCAGGCCGAGGGCCTCGCCCACCTGCTCTGCCTCGGCGGCGAGCACGGCGTCACCCTGCCGCTGCTGCGCGCGCTTGCCCGCCGCCTCGGCCACCCGTTGGCGCTGGTGCATTTCGACGCGCATGTCGACACCTGGGAGGACAATTTCGGCCAGGGCTATGCCCACGGCTCGGTGTTCTGGCACGCCATCCGCGAGGGCCTGGTCGACCCGCGCCAGATGATCCAGGTCGGCATCCGCTCCCCTGTGCAGCGCGAGGTCTGGGACTGGACCATCGGTCAGGGCGTCACGATCCTGACCGCCCAGGACGTCCACGCCATGGGCCCCGACAGCGTCGCCGCGCGCATCCGCGCCACGATCGGCGAAGCGCCGGCCTATCTCAGCTTCGACATCGACGCGCTGGACCCCGCCTTCGCCCCCGGCACCGGCACGCCCGAGATCGGCGGCCTCGCCACCTGGCAGGCCCAGGCCATCATGCGCCGCCTTTCGCCGCTGCGCTTCGCCGGCATGGACGTGGTGGAGGTCGCCCCCGCCTACGACACCGCCGAGATCACCGCGCTCGCAGCCGCCACCATCGCCTGGGAATACCTCGCCCTGGTCGCCACGAACCTGACCCGCGCATAACCATGCAAGGGGGACCTAGCTCGGGTCCGCAATTCGCACTGCACCTTCGCCCCGCGATCGCATAGTTTCCCGCTCCGCCGCCGACCCGGGCACCCCCCGGGCCAGCGGCTTCGCCGACGCAGCGCACGTGCCGCGAGCCCGCCGGGGCCATAGCGACCCTATGCATCCCTGGGCACAGCAACGACGAACGCGTCCTTTACGTCCGAACCGGCCATCAGTGGGCCGGGGTCGCAAGGGAAGTGCCGATGTTTGCTGATGGGTCCGCGACGATGCGAAGACCTCGCATCGCTTGAGCCGCCTGCCGGAGCGCCCAGCGCCTCCGGTCGCGGCCCATTCACCTTTCCCCATGGTCGCGCTTTCGCATCCCCCGGGACGCGGAAGCCCGCTGTCGCGAGGATTGCTGCGATGTCCAGCCTGCGTGTCCGTTCCGCCGTCTCCCCCCTCCGCCGCCTCCCCGCGCTGCCAGTCATCGCGCCGGCACCCCTGCCCAGCGTCGATGCACTGGTCGCCGAGCTGCGCCCGGAGGAGCCGTTGCACTGCCTGCGCCCGGCCACCCTGGCCGCGACGGCGCGCACCTTCATCGCCGCCTTCCCCGGCGACGTGCTCTATGCGGTCAAGTGCAACCCCGACCCCGCGGTGCTGCGCGCCCTGTGGGCCGGCGGCGTGCGCCATTTCGACTGTGCCTCGCCCGCCGAGATCGCCCTGGTGCGCACCATGTTCGCGGACGCCGACATCCACTTCATGCACCCGGTGAAGGCCCGCGGCGCCATCCGCGAGGCGTGGTCCCGCCACGCCGTGCGCGACTTCGTGCTCGATTCGCCTGCGGAGCTGGCCAAGATCCTCGACGAGACCGCCGCCACCGGCGCGTCTGGCGCGCTCGGCCTGGTCGTGCGCCTCGCCCTGCCTAAGGGCAGCGCCGTGCTCGACCTCTCGGGCAAGTTCGGCGCCGAGGCGGACGAGGCGGTCGCCCTGCTGCGCGCTGCCCGCCCCGTGGCCGCCCGCCTGGGCATCGCCTTCCATGTCGGCTCCCAGTGCCTGGACCCGACCGCCTGGCGCGCCGCATTCGCCATCGCCGCGGACATCATCGCCCGCGCCGGCGTCGCCATCGACATCGTCGATGTCGGCGGCGGCTTCCCGGCCGCCTACCCCGGGGCGGAACTGCCCCCGCTCGGCGCCTACATGGCCGAGATCGAAGCGGGCTTCGAGCGCCTGGCCCTGCCCGGCGCCCGGCTCTGGGCCGAGCCCGGCCGCGCCTTGGTTGCCGACGGCGCCTCCGTGGTGCTGCAGGTCCAGGCCCGCCGCGGCGACGTGCTGTTCGTGAACGACGGCGTCTATGGCAGCCTCGCCGACGCCGGCACGCTCGGCTTCCGCTACCCCGTGCGCTGCCTGCGTCCCGACGCCCCGGAGCCGTCGGCCACGCTGCGCGACTTCGCCTTCATGGGCCCCACCTGCGACAGCGCCGACGCCATGCGCGGCCCGTTCCGCCTGCCCGAGGACATCCGCGAGGGCGACTGGATCGAGGTCGGCCAGCTTGGCGCCTACGGAACGTGCCTGCGCACCGGCTTCAACGGCTTCGACCGCGCCCGCGTCGCCGAGGTGTCCGACCCACCCCTCGGCGGCGGCGGCGCCTATCCCTCCACCTGACGCAGCTTCGGGGGCGCCCCAGCTACACGGCGCCCCCGTCCCCTGCCGCCATCGCCGCGACACCCGTGTCTCCTGCCGGCACGCGCCCGCGATGGAACAGCGCGTCCACGTGCCGGACAGACTGCAACGCCGCCAGCATCGGCTCGCAAACCAGCCGCCCATCCTGCGGCGCGCGATGGCACACCGGGTCCCACAGCCCCATCGGCGTCCACACCTCCGGCGCGTGCCATTCCGGCATGCCGAGGATCGGATAGAGGCACACCCCCGTCAGCCCCACCCCCTCGCGCAGCAACGCCTCCGACTCCCGCGCCACCTCCAGCATCCAGGGTGCCCGCGCCTCGCCGACATGCGCGGTCTCGGTGATCATCACCTCGCCGCCGTAGCGCTGCCATACCGACCGCACCAGGTCGCGCAGCCGCGCCCGGCGCGGATCGTCATGCGCCAGCGGCGGGACCCGCCCGTCCTCCAGCGCCACCCGCCACTCCCACTGGTTGGTCCAGTAGTAGTTGATCCCCACGATATCCAGGTGCGCGCGCGAGCCCCCAAGCTCCGGCAGCAGCCGCCCGGCCAGCATGTCCCAGGCCTGGAACACCAGCCGCCGATTGAAATCCGCCGCCTCCGCCGCCTCATGCGGCCGCGCCGGGCTCACCGCCACCCGGCACAGCGGGTCGACATTGACCATCCGCGCCCCCGGGCAGGCATCCCACAGCGCCTCAATCCCCGCGATCGCCGCCCGGCACAGCGCCACCTTGAGGTCCCAGCCCCGCCCGGTCACATGCGGCGCGAACAGCCCCTGCTCGCCGCCGGCATAGGCCATGAAACTGGGCTCGTTGACGGGCGTGAACAGGCACACCCCCTCGGTGCGCGCGCCGATATAGCGCCCGACCGCGTGGCAGTAGTCGGCGAAGCGCCGCGGGAACTCCTCGCCGAACAGGTCGATCCCCTCCGGGAAGCCATAGTGGAACAGGTCCCAGATCACCTCGACGCCATGCCGCCGCGCTGCGGTCACGAACGGCTCCACCGTCGAGAAGTCGAACCGCCCGCCGCCCAAATCGACCAGCGGCCAGCGCACCGTCTCGCGTGCCGCATGGATGCCCAGGGCGGCGAGATCGCGGTAGTCGGCCTCCACCGTCAGGTCATGGCCAGTGGCCACCACCTGGTCGAACCAGTCGCCATGCCGGTTGAACCCCGTCGATCCCTCGAACCCCGCCAGGAAAAAACTCCGGAACATACTGCCTCCTCAGCCAGGCACGCTTAACAGCCCGACGCGTGACACCCCGGAACGCGCTAGGCCGCGATAGGCGTCGACCAACGGCGTCGCCACCCGCTCCAGCCCGCCATCCAGGTCCCACAACCCCATCTGCAACAGGTGCTGCGCGACGTCCCGCCGCCCCTGCCGCCACGCCCAGGTGACCAGCGCGAACATCGGCCACCACGTGTAGCCCACCAGCTTCACGCCCTCCTCCCGCACCACCCGCACCGCCTCGACCGATCGCGCCAGCCAGCGCAGCCGCCGCGCGACGGAGCCCGAGGTCGCCACCTCCGAGATCATCATCGGCACGCCGTAGCGCGCGTGGTACTGCCGCGCCACGCCCTCGATCAGCCCGTCCTCGGTGTACGGCATGCGGATGCGCAGCCGCCCGCGCCCATCGCGCAGAAGCCGCTTGCGGGTGAACAACGGATACAGGTTCAACCCGATCACCTCCGGCGCCACGCCGCCCGCTTGCAACGCGGACAACGCCCGTTCCGACGCACCGTGCAAGCGCAGCCAATCCCACAGCGGATGCGCGCCATCCACCCGCCCGGCCACCAGGTCCAGCGCCAGAAACACGATCCGCCGGCGCAGCAGCGCCTCGCCTTCCAGCGCCGGCTCGGCGGCCTCGTACAGGTCGGTCGCATCCACATGATAGGCCACGATCTCAGGATCGACCGCCCGCAACGCCGCCACCGTCGCCTGAATCCCCCGCGCCACCGCCAGCATCACCGCGACGAAGCCGCGCCAGCCGCGCGCATAGGGCGGCCACCAACCCAGCCGCCCGCAATACCAGGCGGTAATGCGCGGCTCGTTCAGCGGCGTGTACCAGTGGATGCGCCCGCGGAACCGCTCGGCCAGCCGCGCCGCATACTCCGCGACCAGCGCCGGATAGTCAGGGTTCAGGTAGGCGCCGTCGATCCACCCCGGCAGCCCGTAATGCACCAGGTCGACCTGCGGCGCGATGCCCAGTTCCAGCAGCCGCTCCAGCGGCCGGTCGGCATGCGTCCAGTCCCACCGGCCGCGCTCCGGCTGAATGCGATGCCACGGCACGCCATAGCGCGCGCACCCCACGCCCAGCCCGGCCATCAGCTCCAGGTCGGCCGCCCAGCGCCGGTAATGGTCGGTCAGCTCATACTCATCGAGCGTCCGCCCAGTGGCCGGATGCGGCGCGGTGATGAAGGTGTCCTCGATCCCCGTCGCCCACCAGAACGCATCGGCCCGTTCCAGCTGCGCGAGCTGCGCGCGTGTCGGCAGCGCCGCCGTTCCATCCAAGCCCCGCACCTCCACCGCACCTGCGGCAGAGGGTGGAACGGCGCCGGGCCAATCGGGCTCCCGAATAAAGCGCTTTCAGCCGCCGGCGATCTTGTCCTGCGTCTTGCTGTCGAAATCCGCAGCATCGTGCCGCTCGTGCAGCTGCTCGGCCGGGTTGCCGCTGGTGCGGTTGACGATCCGCCCCCGCTTCACCGCCGGTCGCGCCGCCAGCTTGTCGGCCCAGGCGATCACATGCGGGTATTCATGCACCGACAGGAACGTGCCCGCGTCGTTGTAGATCAGCCCCTTGGCCAACGCCCCGTACCACGGCCAGATCGCCATGTCGGCGATCGTATACTCCGGCCCCGCGATGTACTCGCTCTCCGCCAGCCGCCGCTCCAGCACGTCCATCTGGCGCTTGGCCTCCATCGCGTAGCGGTCGATCGCGTATTCGATCTTCACCGGCGCATAGGCATAGAAATGCCCAAACCCGCCGCCCAGGAACGGCGCGCTGCCCATCTGCCAGAACAGCCACGACAAACACTCCGCCCGCGCCGCCCCCGAGGCCGGCAGGAAGGCGCCGAACTTCTCCGCCAGGTACACCAGCATCGCGCCGGACTCGAACAGCCGCACCGGCGCGGACCCGCTGCGATCGACCATCGCCGGGATCTTGGAATTCGGGTTCACCGCCACGAACCCGCTGCCGAACTGCTCACCGGCGCCGATCTTCACCAGCCAGGCATCGTATTCCGCGCCCGCGTGCCCCAGCGCCAGCAGCTCCTCCAGCAGGATCGTCACCTTTTGCCCGTTCGGCGTGCCGAGCGAGTAGAGCTGGATCGGGTGCTTGCCGACCGGCAGCTCCTTCTCATGCGTCGCCCCGGCGATCGGCCGGTTGATGTTGGCGAACTGCCCGCCATTGGCCTTGTTCCAGGTCCAGACCTTCGGCGGCACGTATCCGTCGTCGCTCATCGCATCCTCCTCGACATCAGCACCTACAGTCGCAGCAGCGCCCCGTAGCCGTCGACCTCGGCGCGCACCCCGGCCAGCCTCAGGCAATGCCACAGGCTCGCCTGGTTCGCCGTCACCACCTTCCGCCCGAGGTCGCGCTCCAACGCCTCGATGATCCCGACGCAGCGAAACCCGGTGCCGGCGATCAACACCCCATCCGCCTCCGCCGGGCACGCCGCGCGGATCTGCGCATAGAGCGGCTCGATCTGCTGCGCGAAGCCCATCCCGCGCCCATACAGCTCGCCCGGCGGCAGCTCGCGCCACCCAGGGCCCGGGTCGTAGCGCATGTGCCCGCCGAGCGTGACGCCCTGGTCGGTGTAGTAGCGCACCCCGGCCGCCACCGTCGCGTCGTTGAACCACGGCGGAAACACCACGAACGGCCGCACGACCTTCAGCGCCGCCAGCGCCGCCAGGCAATCGAGCCCGTTCGTCGTCACCGCCGTCCCCGCCGCCAGCAACGGCCGCATCGCCGCCACCGCCGCCTCGTCCCACCCCTTGCCGCCCAGGATGGAGCTGGAACTGTGCCCCAGCACCACCGCCTCCAGCGCCATCGCCCCGAATTGCCGGCACCCGCGCGCCAGGTCATCGGCCAGCGCCACGCCCGACCGCCCCGCATCCCACGCCGCCCAGGGCGCCGCCGCCGTCACCCGCGCCGCATGCACCGACACGCCGGGTGGGGCCATCGCCCACCACTCCGCCTCCGGCACCGCCTCGTTGCCGACGATGAACATCCCGATCCGCGCCCGCCAGCCCCAGTTGTCCCGCGCCATCGCCACCCTCTCCATGCAGATGCCGAGTTGACGCCGCCCCGCCGGCAATGCCAAGCCCGGCGCATGCCGCTCCCGCCCCATCTGCGCCGCCTCGAAGCCGAAGCCATCGCCATCCTGCGCGAAACGCTGGCCAGCTTCGCCGCCCCCGCCCTGCTCTACTCCATCGGCAAGGACAGCTCTGTCCTGCTGCACCTGGCGCAGAAGGCCTTCGCCCCCGCGCGCATCCCCTTCCCCCTGCTGCACATCGCCACCGGCTGGGACTTCGCCGATATGCTCGCCTTCCGCGACCGCCGCGCGACCGAACTCGGCGCCTGCCTGCTGGTCCACACCAACCAGGACGGCCTCGCCCGCGGCATCTCCCCCCTCACCCACGGCTCGCGCGTCCATATGGACACGATGGGCACCGAGGCCCTGAAACAGGCGCTCGACCTGCACGCCATCGACGCGGCCATCGGCGGCGCGCGGCGCGACGAGGAGAAATCCCGCGCCAAGGAGCGCATCTTCTCGATCCGCACCGCCCATGCCTGGGACCCGCGCCGCCAGCGCCCCGAATTCTGGACCCTGTTCAACACCCAGCTCGGCCCGGGTGAGACCATGCGCGTCTTCCCCCTCTCCGACTGGACCGAGCTCGACATCTGGACCTACATCGCCGCCGAGGCCATTCCGGTGGTGCCGCTCTACTTCGCCGCCCCCCGCCCCGTGCTGCGCCGCACCGGCGCGCTGATCGTGCGCGACGACGAGCGCATGCCCCTCGAACCCGGCGAAACCCCCGAAACCCTCTGGGTCCGCTTCCGCACCATGGGCGACTGGCCGCTCACCGGCGCCCACGAAAGCCGCGCGACCACCCCCGCGCAGATCCTCGCCGAACTCGCCGCCTCCCGCACCAGCGAGCGCCACGGCCGCCTGATCGACCACGACCAGGACGCGGCGATGGAACGCAAGAAGCGCGAGGGATACTTCTGATGCAGCCCCTTTTGCGCCTGCTCACCTGCGGTGCCGTCGACGACGGCAAGTCCACCCTGATCGGCCGCCTGCTGCACGATGCCGGCCTCATCGCCGATGACACGCTGGCCACCCTGGCCCGCGACTCCCGCCGCCACGGCACCACCGGCGAGGACACCGACCTCGCCCTCCTCACCGACGGGCTGGAAGCCGAGCGCCAGCAGGGCATCACCATCGACGTCGCCTGGCGCTACTTCGCCACGCCCGCTCGCCACTTCATCCTCGCCGACTGCCCCGGCCACCCGCAGCACACCCGCAACATGGCCACCGGCGCCGCCCGCGCCGACCTCGCCATCCTGCTGGTCGATGCTCGCGCCGGCCTGCTGCCGCAAACCCATCGCCACGCCGCCATTTGCGCCCTGCTCGGCATCCGCCACCTCGTCGTCGCCATCAACAAGCTCGACCTGATCGGCTTCGACCCGGCCGTCTTCGACCGCATCGCCGCCGACGCCCGCGCCATGGCCGATGCCCTGTCCATCCCCCACCTCGCCGCCATCCCGCTGAGCGCCCGCGACGGCGACAACGTAACGCACCCCTCCGCCCGCACCCCCTGGTACGCCGGCCCCACCCTGCTGCAGCACCTCGAATCCGTCACGATCGACGAAGGCGCCCCGGAAAAACCCTTCCGCTTCCCGATCCAATGGGTCAACCGCCCCGACGACAGCTTCCGCGGCCTCGCCGGCACCGTCGCCTCG
This sequence comes from Asaia bogorensis, assembly GCA_945897825.1. GTDB lineage: Bacteria > Pseudomonadota > Alphaproteobacteria > Acetobacterales > Acetobacteraceae > CAMDGX01. The sequence continues at coordinate 18,749 of CAMDGX010000012.1, forward strand.
GGCCGCATCGCCGTCGGCGCCCCCGTCACCATCGCCACCTCCGGCGCCACCGCACCGATCGCGCGCATCCTCGGCCCCCGCGGCGACCAATCCGAGGCCCAGGAAGGCGAAGTCGTCACCCTCATCCTCGCCGCCCCGCTCGATGCCGCACGCGGCGACCTGCTCGCCCCCCCCACCGCCCGCCCGGAGGTCGCCGACCAGTTCGCCGCCCACCTGCTCTGGACCGACGACGCCCCGCTGCTGCCCGGCCGGCAATACCGGATGCGCCTCGGCCACGCCTGGACCACCGCGTCCGTCACCGCCATCAAGCACCGGCTGGCCCCGCAAACCCAGGCCCACGAAGCCGCCACCACGCTCGCCGCCAACGAGATCGGCCTCTGCACCCTCGCCGCTGCCACCCCGCTCGCCTTCGACCCCTACGCCGCCAACCGCGCCACCGGCGCCTTCATCCTGGTCGACCGCGACAGCAACCGCACCGCCGCCGCCGGCATGATCGCCCACCCCCTTCGCCGCGCCACCAACATCCACCCCGAAGCCTACCCGGTCGACAAACAGGCCCGCGGCATCGCCCTGCGCCAGCGCCCCATCGTGCTCTGGTTCACCGGCCTGTCCGCCTCCGGCAAGACCACCGTCGCGAAGCTGGTGGAACAACACCTCCACCACGCCGGCCACCACACCTTCGCGCTCGACGGCGACAACCTCCGCCACGGCCTCAACCGCGACCTCGGCTTCACGCCCCAGGACCGCGTGGAGAACATCCGCCGCGCCGGCGAAGTCGCGAAACTCATGGTCGAGGCCGGCCTCATCGTCCTGGCCTCCTTCATCTCCCCCTACCGCGCCGATCGCCGCCTGGTCCGCGAGATGCTCGCCCCCGGCGAATTCATCGAAATCTTCATGGACACGCCGCTGGACCTCTGCGCCGCCCGCGACCCCAAGGGCCTCTACGCCCGCGCCCGAAACGGCGAGATCCCCAACTTCACCGGCATCAACAGCCCTTACGAACCCCCTGAATCGCCTGACCTGACCCTGAACGGCCAGTTCCCCCCCGATACCCTCGCCCACGAGGTCCTCGCCCACATCCTGCCGCGCATCACGCGGGCGGCGTAGGAGCCGGCAGGCCCCTCACCCAGCCCGCAAGATGGTCCGTCAGGCAGCGAGGCGTAGCACCGGCGGCACCAGCATCGCCCGCAACGCCGCGATCCCCGGATGCTCCGCCGTGATGATCGGCAGGCATGTCCCCTGCCGCTCCGGCACATGGCCGGGGAACCGCGCATGGAAATCGCCCGCATTGTCGAAGCTGTCGCGGTTGCGGTCCTCGAAGTAGCTTTCCGCCCAGGCCCCGTTCGCCAGCACGCAGTCATGCGGCCCGAGGTCGAGATGGAAATACGCGATCACGCCCCGCATCCGCGCCTGCGTGATGGTGCGGCCGTTCACCAGCGCCCCGGCATGGGCCAGCACATCGCCCACCAGCCCCCCTTGGATCAGCATCGCATGGCCGGGCGAAACCCACAGGTCGCAGCTCGGCAGGCCATCGCCCAGGCTGCCGCGGGCGAAGCGGATCGGCTGGTGCGCCGCCCCCGCCAGCCGCCCTTCGAAGCTTTGCGTGCCGATCCACCGGATGGGCCGCAGCCCGCCGAACCTCGTCGCCACCAGATCCCCCGCGCGCAACATCTCCACCGGCACCTCGCCCCGGCTGGTCAGGATCAGCACGCCGCGCAGGAAGCATGTGGCCTGAACGTCGATCTGCACCGCGTGCAAGGGCGCGGCCGTTCCCCACGACACGCCGCTGTTGACCGAGATGGCATACCGATCATGGCTGAACCCGCCAGAGGCCGTCGGCGTGATCGTCCCGCCGCTATGGGTCGCCCAGCGGAACGAACTCGCGGAGGACAGCACCAGCGCATACTGGGTCGAGGCGCTGAGGCTGTAGTTCGCCAGCACGCCCAGCGCCACATCGTCGAAATGGAAATAGGCGGCGGTCGAGGTCACCGAAGCCGACAGCGACACGCTGGTGAGCGCCGCGCCCGTCGGCAGGTTGGCGCTGGTGGCATAGAGCCCGATGGTGAAGGACAGCGTGCCCGCGCTCGCCGCCGCCAGGCCCAGCCGGATGCCGGAGAGTTCCCATGTCGACGTGCCCGACGTGGTGAACACCTCGCCGCGAAACGTGGTGCCGCCGGAGGAGGCGCCGCCGCCGCCCAGCGCCGCGGTGCCGCCGGAGGTGTTGTCGATAACCGTGACGCTGCCGCTCATGTCGCCGACCGCCCATCCTGCAGGACCAGGCTGCACACTCCCGGGTGGCCGTTAAGGGTCGGTTTATTTCGGCCGCCGGATGCGCCGGTTCCGCAGGGCCGGCGCATTCAACCCGACGGCGGACCTCAGGCGATCCCGAGCAACCGCTCCGCCGTGCCGCCCAGGATCGCGCCCCGCTGCTCGTCCGTCAGGCCCGGCGTGTTCATCACCAGGTCCACTTCGGTGCTGGTCCAGGGGAACGGATAGTCGGTGCCCATCACCACATGCTCCGCCCCCACCTCGGCGATCAGATGCCGCAGCGCCTCGGGCCTGAACACGATCGTGTCGAAGAACAGCTGCCCGTCCCGGAGATAGGCCGTTGGCGGCTTCTTCGGCAGCGGACCGACCCGATGGGGGAAGGTGCGGATCACAGCGTCGGAGCGGTTGGCATAGGAGGGCAGGTAGCCACCGCCATGCGCGGCGCAGATGCGCAGGCCGGGATAGCGATCCAGCGTGCCCTCGAAGATCAGATGCGACAGTGCGATCGTCGTCTCCAGCGGATTGCCGATCGTGTTCGACAGCAGCCCATTGCCCTTCAGACGGCCTGTTGCCTCCAGCTCCCGCGTCCCCTGGGGGTGCAGGAAGACCAGCGCGCCCAACTCCTCGCACTTGGCCCAGAACGGGTTGAATTTCGGATCCGCCAGTTCGAGGCCTTCTACGCTGCCGCCAACGCCCACACCGCGGAAGCCGAGCGTCTTCACCGCATGCTCCACCTGCTCGGCGGCAAGCTCCGGATGCTGCAGGGCGGCCGTGGCAAAGGCGGTGAACCGCTCGGGATTCGCTTCCCGGATCGCGGCCAACGCCTCGTTCTGGATGCGAATGATCTCCGCCGCGGCGTCCCGTTCGGTGGCATACCACCAGGGGTTGATGGACAGCGCCTCCATGTCGATGCCCTGCGCATCCATGGCCGCGAGACGGCCGGAGGTGTCGGACATCAGCAGGTCTCGGGCGTCCATTCGCCGGCCAACGACCGCATGGGCCTCCGGTACTTCGCAATGGGCATGGATGTCGATGGTCCGCACCCGCCGCCCGCCGATCGCAACCTCGCGGCGGCGCGGATGCCCCTGCCCCTGCCGGTGGCCCTCGGCCGCGCGGGTGAAGGCGCAGCCGCAAAACACGATGCCTGCCATGTCCACATTCTCCGTTTCAACGGAGTCTCGCGCAGCCGCGGCGCCGGTTCAACGCCTGTCGCAAGGCGGCCCGTCCCGCCCGCCCTACCCCCGCACGAAATGCAGGCCGGTGAACCCGGCCCGCAGCGTCGCGGTCCGCGCGGCGACGGCATCCGGCGCGTTGCCGCGCAGCCCCTCGGCGATCAGCTCGGCCAGCGCCGGCGCATCAGCCGGCGTCACCCCGCGGCGCACCAGTTCCGGCGTGCCGATGCGCAGCCCGTTCAGGTCGCCTTCCACCTCGGCGATCGGCAACCCGATGCCGCAGGCCAGGAACCCCGCCCGCCGCAACGTCTTCGACGCCGCCTGCCCGCCCCCGAACGGCGCCGCCGCAACGGCGAACTGGTGCGACGTCGTCATGCCCCGTTCGGCCGCGAACACGCCAATGCCCCGCGCCTGCAACGCGCCTGCCAGCGCCCGCGCCAGCGCCACCATCGCCGCCGCATAGGCCGCGCCATGCTCCCGCCAGTCCAGCAGCGTGATCGCCAACGCGGCGGACTTTGCCGCGTCGAAATTCGCCGTCATGCCCGGAAACGCGATCCGGTCCAGCCGCTCGGCGATCGCCGCATCATTGGTCACGATCAGCCCGCCCGCCGGCCCGCCCAGGCTCTTGTAGGTGCTCATCGTCATCAGATGCGCCCCCTCCGCCAACGGGTTCGCCCAGACGCCACCGGCGATGATCCCGCACTGGTGCGCCGCGTCGAACAGCACATGCGCCCCCACCTCGTCGGCGATCGCCCGGATCTCGCGCACCGGATGCGCGAACAGGTTCAGGCTGCCGCCGATCGTGATCAGCTTCGGCCGCACCCGCCGCGCCAGGCTGCGCAGCCCGTCGAGGTCCACTGAATACCCGTCCGCATCCACCGGCGCCGGATGCGTCACCAGCCCATACAGCCCCGCGCAGCCGGCCGCATGATGCGTCACATGCCCGCCCACGCTGCCCGGCGGCGCGATGATCGCATCGCCCGGCTTGGTCAGCGCCATGAACCCGTACAGATTGGCCATCGCGCCGGAGGCCACGCGGATCTCCGCGAACCGCGCCCCGAACACCTCGGCCGCCAGCTCGGCCGCGATCACCTCGATCTCCTCGATCGCCTCCAGCCCCATCTCATACTTGTCGCCGGGATAGCCGAGCGACGGCCGGCTCCCCAGCCCCCGCGCCAGCACCGCCTCCGCCGCCGGGTTCATCACGTTGGTCGCCGGATTGAGGTTGAAGCAGTCCCGGTCATGGATCTCGAGATTGCGCACCACCAGCGCCTCGATCCGCGCAGCCACATCGGCCGAAGATGCCCCTACCTTCGACGCCAGCGCCAGGACATGATCCTCGCAGGCGGGCGGCACCCAAGGGCGGCGGGCGAGATGGGTCATGGCGGTCTCCAGGCGTAAGAAAGGAAGCATGTTCTTTTTTGAAAAAAAGAACCAAAAAACTTTTCACCCATGGCGCCGCGCGCGCGGCCTCATGGGTGAAAGTCTTTTTGCTTCTTTTTCTTCAGAAAAAGAAGGCCTTCCTTGCTACCTCGGCGTCGTCACGAACGCCTTGTTGACACAGTTCTCCAGCCGCCCGTCGCGCAGATACCGCGCCGCGGTGCGCGAGGACAGGAACCTGATGTCGCGCATGCTTTCCGGCGTGTAGAACGCCGAGTGCGGCGTCAGCACCAGCCGGTGCTTCAGCCACGCCTCGCCATCCTGCCAGGCCTTGATCAGCCGCCGCTGCGGATCGGCCGGCTCCTCCGGCAGCACATCCAGCCCGGCGGCCAGCACCGTGCCATCCTTCATCGCATCGTACAGCGCATCCACGTCCACCACGCCGCCGCGCGCGGTGTTCACCAGGATCAGCCCCTTCTTGGTCGCGGCAAATGCCTCCTTGCCGACCAGCCCGCGCGTCTCGGCATTCAGCGGCGCATGAACGCTGACGATGTCGCACTGCCCCATCAGCTCCGCCAGGCTGTCCGCACGGCGCACGCCCAGCGCCAACTCGTAGCCGTTCGGCACGAACGGATCGTAGAACACCACGTCCATGTCGAACGCCGCCGCGCGCCGCATCGCCGCCGTGCCGATCCGCCCCGCGCCGATCACCCCGAAGGTGCACACCGAAAGCCGCCGGCCGAACGGGTTGTGCGCCGGCCGCCAGTTCGCCTTCAGGTCCTCGCGCAGCATCTGGTCGTGATAGGCGACCGACTTGGCCAGGGTCATCATCAGCGCCATGGCATGGTCGGCCACCTCGCGGGTGCCGTAGTCCGGCGTGTTCGACACGACGATCCCCATGCCGCCCAGCCGCGCCACGTCCACCTCGTCGAACCCCACCGACGCCTTCACATAGATGCGGCAACGCTCCAGCTTCCCGATGTTCGCCGCTCCGGGATAGGGGCCCACCACCGCATCGGCGGTGGCCCACTCGGCATCGGTCACCTCGTCGATGGCGCGGCGGAAGATCGTCTCGAACCCCGCCCCCACGGCGTCGCGCGCCACCTGCTCGAATTCCGGCTGCATCACGGGCCAGAGAATGCGCATCGCCATGTCGGTGTCCTCGGTCGTTTTACGTGGTCGGACGATAGCGCGCCCGGCGCCGTTGTCATCCCACCCCGATGCCTACCAGGGTCGACGCCCGGGCGCCGGGAAGGGCTGCTCCAGCCCGTCCACCTCGATGTTGCGCCCGTTGACCCAGTGCGACCGCGGCGAGGCCAGGAACACGACCACATCGGCCACCTCCTCCCCGGTCCCCAGCCGCCCCATCGGGAAGCCGTGCTCCACATACGCGGCGTATCCCGCCGGCTCGGTCTGACGGTAGCGGTCCCACCCGTTGCCCTCGATCAGGATCGAGCCGGGCGAGACAGTGTTCACCCGGATGCCCTGCCCGTTCAGGTCCAGCGCCCAGGTCTCGGTGTTGAAGATCAGCGCCGCCTTCGCCGCGCCATACTGCCCGGAACTGGCCAGCTGCGGCGTCCAGCCGGAGATCGAGGCGATGTTCACCACCGCCGCCCCCGCCCGCCCGGCCATGTGCGGTGCCGCCAGCCGCATCATCCGCACCGTCTGCACCACGTTCAGCTCGAATGTCCGCCGCCAGTCCTCGTCGGTGCTGTCGCCGATCCGCCGCCCGCCGCCTCCGCCGCCGACATTGTTGACCAGCACGTCGATCCCGCCATGCACCCGCACCGCCTCCGCCACCAGCGCCGCCGCCTGGTCCGGCTCCGTCACATCGGCCACCACGGTCGTCACCGAGGCCGCACCACCCAGCTTCGCCTTCGCCGCCGCCAGGTCCGCCGCACTGCGGGCGGAAATCACCACGTGGCACCCTTCCGCGGCAAAGCACGCGGCCGTCGCCAGACCGATGCCGCGGCTGCCCCCGGTGACCAGCGCGACGCGCCCGGCAAGCTTCAGGTCCATGGTCTATCCTCCAGGGAGTGTCGAGAGCGGCGCGTCAGCCGCGTGTGTAGAGCACCGGCTGCGGCATGAACGTCACGCCGTCATCGAGCGGGAACACCGGCCGGGCGCAGATCGTGTGGCCGAGCGTCGGCAGGTTGGCCGAGGTGGCGCCGGGGATGTCGATGTTGAAGTTCTTCTCCACCCACTGGTCGTACATGTGGAACTCGGTGTGCGGCGACTTCACCACGATGGCATCGAAATCCTGCGGGTCGAGGCCGTTCGAGTAATACAGCGCCCGGTCGAACAGGCTCACCGTCCGGCTCATCACCACCAGTGTCGTGTTGTCGAAGGTCAGCACCGCGGTCGGCCCGGCATCGAGCGGCGCGCGCATCGTCTCCAGCTTCGCGCTGCCGTCCGACAGCAGCTTCACCCGCGCCGTCACCCGCATCGGCGCAAAGCGCGCGGGGTCGAGGCTGCCGCCGAGATCGACCTCGATGGTCGCTCCCACGCCCGCCTTGTGCGCGGCCACCGCCGCCGGCTGGTCGACGATCTGCGCCAGCACGCGGCCGGGATAGCCCATGTCGCGCACCGCCTTGATGATCAGGTTCGAATCTCCCGATGCGCCGGAGGACGTCGCATCCGCCGCGTCGGTGAACAGCACCGGCCCCTTCATCGTCCGCGCCTGCTGGATCGCGCGCTCCAGCGAGATGAACTTGCCCTGCATCCGGTGCCGCTCCGGCCAGAACATTTTTGCCAGTCGCACCGCTTCCGCAGTCGCCACCTGCGGGTTGTTGTCCGTCATCACGATCGCCTGGCTGCACAGTTCCGGCACATCGGTGAACGGGTTGCCGATCATCAGCCCGGCGGCCAGCGCGGTGCCGTCGCGCTCGATGCGCTGGGCTTCGCGGATCATGTCGCCGTAGCAGCCGCTTTTGGTGATCAGCTCGTCGCCGCGCACCAGGGCCGGAATGGTCACGCGCGCGATGGTCGGCTTCACGCCGCCGTCCATCAGCCTCAACAGCAGCCGCGCCGCGCGCGCGCCGGTGTCGGCGAAATCGACGTGCGGGTAGGTGTGGTAGATCGCGAAACCGTCCACCTGCCTGAGCATCCGGTCGGTCAGGATGCCGTGCAGGTCGAGCGACATGACGATCGGCATGGCCGGGCCGGCAAGCGCGCGCACCTCCTTGAGGATCCAGCCCTCGGGGTCGAGTTCGCCCTCCGCGCCCATCGCGCCATGCAGCGAGACGTAGATGCCGTCGATGTCCTTCATCGCCGCGGCGACGGCTGCGCGCAGTTCGCCGGACAGTTGCCTCCACCCCGCCGCACTCAGCAGTCCCGCGCTGCCGGAGCGCGCGGAGAAGACTGGCACCACCTCGACCGAAGCCGCCGCGTCGAACACCTCCAGCGCGCCGCCGATGCCGGTGTTCAGGCCGCGCTGTGCCAGCAGTTCCGCGCCGCGCTGGATGCCGAAATAGGAGTAGTCGGACGGCACCGGATTGAAGGAGGAAATCTCCTGCATGCACTCGACGATCATGATGCGCTTCATGGCACTTCCTCCGTTGCCGCAAGTCTGGCCTGCCGGTCGGGTGGCGTCTAGGCTGCGGGCAACAGGAGGAAACCGCATGATCCCGAAGGCCGCGCTGCCGCCCATCCGCATCACCCGCGTCGAGGTGGCGCCGCTGTTCGGGGAGAGCCCGAAGGGCGGCTGGTCGGCGGAGATCCGGCCGGAGGATTCGATCCATGCGCTGATCGCCGTGCACACCGATGCCGGGCTGGTCGGCCATGGCAGCGTGTTCACCGACGGGCGGCTGGTGCAGGCCGGCGTGCAGGTGCTCGAACCCCTGTGGCGCGGGGAGAATGCGCTGGAGCCGGAGCGCGTGTCGGAGAAGCTGCACCAGAACACCTTCTGGATGGGGCGTGGTGGCACGCTGACCCATTGCATCAGCGGCATCGACATCGCGCTGTGGGACATTCTCGGCCAGGCGACCGGGATGCCGGTGGGGCGGCTGCTCGGCGGCACCTATGCGAAGCGGGCGCTCCCCTACTGCTCGCTGCTGATGGAAGAGCCGGCGCTGATGGGCGAGGTGGTGGCGCGGTATCGGGCGGACGGGTTCCGGGCGTTCAAGATCGGCTGGGGGCCGTTCGGGCGGAGGGACAGTTTTGCGAACGACGAGGCGATCATCCGCGCGGCGCGCGAGGCGGCGGGGGTGGAGAACAAGCTGTTTGTCGATCCCGGTGCCAGCGACGCCAACTGGCCGAACGGGCTGAAATGGGCGATCCGCACGGCGGAGATGTTGAAGGACTACGATATCGGCTGGTTCGAGGAGGCGCTGCGCCCCGACGCCATCGACGATTTCTGCCATCTGCGCCGGCACAGTCCCGTCCCGATCGCCGGCGGCGAGGTGCTCACCCGCCGCCAGGCGTTCCTGCCGTGGCTGCAGCGCGGGGCGTTCGACATCATCCAGCCCGATGTCACCAAGTGCGGCGGGATCAGCGAGCAGCGGCGCATCGCCTGGATGGCCGACGATTTCGGCGTGAAGTATGTCGGGCACGGCTGGAACACGGCGCTCGGGCTGGCGGCCGATCTTCAGTTGGCGTCGGCGTTGCCGAACGTGGACCTGGTCGAGTTCATCGGCGGCTCGCCCTATGTCGACGGCATCCTGGAAGAGCCGTTCGTGCTCGACGCCGATGGCTACCTGCCGATCCCCGATGTGCCCGGTCTTGGAGTTCGCTTGTCGCGCGAGAAGCTGGCGCGGTTCACGCCGGATGCGGGAGTGCTGTTCGCATGAAGATCATTGCCGTCGAGACGCATCATATCGCAGTGCCCGCCTCCATCGGGGCCGCTGCAGTCGGGTTCATCGGGACCGGGTGGTCGAAGATGAACACGCTGTTCCTGCGCATCGTGACCGACCAGGGGATCGAGGGCTGGGGCGAGGGTTTCGGGCATGCCACCTGTGCCGCGACGCGGGCGGTGCTGGACCAGCAGCTGGGGCCGATGCTGCTGGGGCAGGATGCGCGCGACATCGCCGGGCTGCACCGGCGGATGGCGATGGCCTTGCACGTCTATGGCCGCAACGGGCCTGGGGTGTTCGCACTGTCGGCGATGGACGTGGCGTTGTGGGATATCGCCGGCCAGCAGGCCGGGTTGCCGTTGTGGCGGATGCTCGGCGGCGCGCCAATCGAATCGCACGAGGCCTATGCCTCCCTGCTGCGCTATGGCGAGGGGCGGGCGATCGGGGGCGCGGTGTCGCGCGCGGTGGAGCAGGGCTACCGGCACCTGAAGCTGCACGAGATCGCCTATGAGCCGGTCGCGGCCGCACGGGCGGCGGCGGGGCCGGGGGCGGCGATCATGCTGGATACCAACTGCCCGTGGACGGTGGACGAGGCGATCGGGATGGCACGTAAGTTCGCTCCGCTCGATCTCGCCTGGCTGGAGGAGCCGGTGTGGCCGCCGGAGGATTTTGCCGGGCTGGCGCGGGTGCGGCGGGAAGGGGGCATTCCCATTGCGGCCGGGGAGAACGCGCAGGGGGTGATGGATTTCCGTTCGGCGTTCGATGCGGCGGCGCTGGATGTGGCGCAGCCTTCGGTGGCGAAGATCGGCGGCATCACGTCCATGATGGCAATTGCGGGGTTGGCGGAGGCGCGCGGGGTGCGGCTGATTCCGCATTGCGCCTATTTCGGGCCGGGCTTCCTCGCCTCCCTGCACCTGCATACGCGGCTGGCGCCGGGAACGCCGTTCGAGCGGTTGTTCATGACGCTGGAGGCGAGCCCCTACCACGATGCGATCACGGCGACCGGCGGGCGGGTGGCTGTGCCGCAGGGGCCGGGGCTGGGGGTGGACCCGGATCCGGATATCCTGACGCGCTACGCGGTGTCTCCTGCGACGGTCATCAAGTAAGCATGTTCTTTTTTGAAAAAAAGAACCAAAAAACTTTTATCCATTTGCGTGGGTGATGACTGGGAAAGCGCCGCGCAAATGGACGAACTTTTTTTTGCTTCTTTTTGTTCACAAAAAGAAGAATTCTTACCTTCCCTTGAACTCCGGCTTGCGCTTCTCCAGGAACGCCTTGCGCGCCTCCTTGGAATCCTCGCTGGCGAAGGCGAGGCGGATGTTGGCGACTTCGTAGCGGAGTTGCTGCTGCATGTCGGTGCTGGCCATCGAGGCGCCCATGACGCGCTTGAGCAGGCGCAGGGTGACGGGGGACCAGGCGCAGAGCTGTTCGCAGTATTCGGCGAGACGGGTGGCGAGCTTGTCGTCGTCGACGGCTTCGCCGGCGAGGCCCCAGGCGACGGCGTCGTCGCCTTGCAGGGTGCGGTTTTCCATCATGAAGCGCATCGCCTTCTCGTAGCCCATGGCCTGCGGCAGGGTGATCGACAGGCCGGCGTCCGGCGAGGCGCCGATGCGGGTGTAGCCGGCCATGAGGCGGGCGCCGCGGGCGAGGATGCGGGCGTCGGCGGCCATGGCCAGGCCCAGGCCGGCGCCGACGGCGGCTCCGTTCACGCCGGCGATGACCGGTTTTTCGCAGCGCTGGCGGGCGGCGAGCAGGAAGTTGCCGACCCAGCCGATGTCGTCGAGCTGGGCGGTGAGGGGGGAGTGGGGCGAGTAGGTGGCGCTGCCGCCGAGGTCGAGGCCGGCGCAGAAGGTGTCGCCGGCGCCGGTGAGGGCCACGACCCAGACGTTGTCGTCCTTGGCCGCCGCGTCGATGGCTTCGACGATGCCCCAGGCGAGCTGCTGGGAGAGGGCGTTCTTCTTTTCCGGGCGGTTCAGGGTGATCGTGCGGACATGGCCGCGATCGGCGGTGGTGACGAGGTCGGACACGATTTCCTCCGGTTCGGTTTGGCTGCAATGCATGATGACCGGGGCCGGGCGACTTGTCGCCCTTGGGCGGTGGTGGGATTCTGGATGGCATGAGCGAGACGAACACGGCCACGCCCTATGAGCGCGTTGGCGGCGAGCAGGGTGTGCGGCGGCTGGTGCATCGGTTCTATGAGCTGATGGACACGCGGCCCGATGCGCGCGCGGCGCGGGCGATCCATGCGGCGGACCTCGGGCCGAGCGAGGAGAAGCTGTTCATGTATTTCTCCGGCTGGCTGGGCGGGCCGCAGCTGTATGTGGAACGCTACGGGCACCCGATGCTGCGGCGGCGGCATCTGCATGCGGCGATCGCTTCGGCGGAGATCGAGGCGTGGCTGGTGTGCTTTCGGCAGGCCTGGGCGGAGACGGTGGACGACGAGGCGCTGACGGCGGTGCTGATGCCGCAGATCGAGAACCTGGCGCGGCATATGCGGACGCGGGAGGGGTAGAAGGCCGGGTCCTGGCCACATCCGTTGTTATTATTACGAATACGGAACAATTTGGACGCAGGTCGGCGCGGGCGCATCGCGGGGCAAAAATCGACAGGGGTCTGGAGGCGGCACCTTGCAGCGCCTTCGGGCGCGGTTGCGGGGGATGGGGGGTGCCGGTACGGGCGGGCCGTGCCGCGCGCGGGTCGGACGGATACCTGGCGTGACGTGGCAGAGTACGGACGCGGGGGATGGCTGGCGACGGCGCGCGGTTGCCCGGCGGGGGCTTCGGACGCGGGTGGGGATGGGGCGGGGTTCGGCCGCTTGCCGGCGCGGGCGGGCGGGATGTGGCGGGGGGAGGAGGCCGGCGCGCCAGAGGGTGATCATGCCGTCCAGGCGGGCGACGATGCGGACGAGGAGGGAGAGAATCAGGGCGTGCAGCGCCGCGACCAGGCTGGCTTCGGCGGCCAGACGGTCGGACTCCGTGCGCAGCTCGGCCAGGAGGCCGGCGACGCACGCGTCCAGGGAGGGTGGGGCACTGATTGACATCCCCGTTCATTAAACTAACTGCCGTCGGATGGCAAGGGTTTTTTTCTTAGAAGCCCTGCGCGCCCCGATCGCGCGCCTCAGCAGATGTACAGCACGCCGATGCCGCTGACATCGAAGGCCTTTCCGGCGGGCAGGTCGGCCAGGGCCACGCCGGTCCAGGTGACGGCGGTCTCGACCTTTCCGTCGCCGTCGATGTCCGCGAACATGGTGGCACCGAGGTAGCCGGGCAGGCCGTCGCTCTCGGACCAGGCGGCCTGGCTCACCCCGTCGCGCCAGCCCCACAATGTCAGCGCCTCGCCGGGTTCCCAGTCGGTGATGCAGGACCACACGGACAGCAGGTCGCGCCCGTCGACGAAGAACGTGTCCCGCCCGGTGCCGCCGGTGAGGAAGTTCGAGCCGCCGCCGCCATCGACCACGTCGTCCCCCGCGCCCATGCTGGCCGCGTCGTTGCCGGCGCCGAGATTGGCGAAGTCGTTGCGCGAGGTGCCCTGGAGGACGTCGTCGCCATTGGTCGCGAGCAGGGTGTAGTCGAGCCCGTTCGGACCGGCGTGGCGCATCGGGAGATGGTACTTCAGCCCGTCCGCGATCAGGTTCAGGTAGAGCTCGTCGGTGGTCGCCTGGCCGCGCAGCGTGTCCACGGTGATCGTCGCGAACTCGCCGAAGCGCAGCACCTCGACGTTGCGCAACTCGTCGTGGCCATCGGGGCCGCTCACGCGCACGACGGAGTCGCGCACGCCGACCTGGTACTGGTCGCGCGGCTGGCTGAACACCACCGTGTCGATGCCGGCGCCGAGGTCGAAATACTCGTCTTCCGGGGTCGAGTGGACGACGTTGTGGGTGGAGAGGTTGTCGTCGTCGATGATGGTGCCCTGCCCCCGGGCGCGGGCGATCGACACGCCGTTGGTGCCGTCTGACAATGTCACGAAGAAGGTTTGCAGCAGGGCCGATTCGTCCGTTGCGTCGCCGTTGACCGCGATGCTGATCGTGCGCATGACCTCGTTCTCGGCGAAGGCCAGCGTGCCCGAGGCCGGGACGTAGTCGTTGTCCGCGACCGTGGCCCCGCCATCGGAGGTTGCGTAGGCCACGTCGAACGGCTCCGTGCCGGCGCGGCGCATCACGACGAAGGTGGCCATGGTGGTGCCGTCGTCGCCCTCCGCCACGGTGACATCGCCGATGGAGACCGCGCCGGCGCTGCGCAGGACGGTGATCGGGGCGGCGAAGTTGTTGTCGAAGATGTTCGGCTCGCCCGGCACCGGCTCCGCCACCACGCCGATATGGTAGGTTCCGGCCGGGATGCCGGAAGGGATGGTCGCCTGCAGCTGGGCGGCCGAGGAACTGCCGGGCTTCAGGGCCGGCAGGGTGAAGCGGCCCAGCACCGTGTCCTGCGCGGTGATTGTTTCGTCGACGGACAGGTAGACGGTGGCGGACGAGGCGGACGCGGCACCGGTGCCGGCATTGCCGACGGCGAAGTCGATCACCGTCTCGCCGCCGGCGACCACGCTTGGGGTGGCCAGGGTGAGGTGGTCGATGACGAGGTTCGGCCGGGCGTTCGATGCCACGGTGATGGTGAAGGACGTGGCGTAGGTGTTGTCGAACACACTGGTCTCGCCGGCGATCGGGCCGGCGACCACGCCGATGTAGTAGGTGCCCTCGGCGGTTCCGGCCGGGATGGTGGCGGACAGGGTTCGCCCCGAGGCGCCGCCGGGAGCGAGGGCGGGCACCGGGAAGGCGCCGAGCAGGATGTCCGCCGTGGTGATCGTCTCGTCGGCGGAAAGGTAGAGCGAGGCCGTGGTGGCGCCGGTGGCGCCCGCGCCGGCGTTGCCGACCTCGAAGCTGATCGTTTGCAGGCCACCGGCCGGCACCGCGGTCGCGCCGAGCGAGAGCTGGTTGATGACCATGTTGGGGCTGCCGGCCAGCGACGCCGTGACGGTGAAGGGGATGGCGTAGGCGTTGTCGGTGGCGCTGGCTTCGCCGGGGATCGCGTCCGCGGCGATCGCGATGTGGTAGGAGCCGGGGGCGAGGTCGGCCGGGAGCGTCCAGGCCATGCTGCCCGAGATGGAACCGCCTTCGACCAGGGCCGGCACGTGGAACACGCCCAGCACCGTATCGCCGGCGCCGACCGTATCGTCCTCGGACAGGTAGAGCGTGGCGGTCGAGGCGCTCGAGACGGCGGTGCCGGCATTGCCGATGGCGAAGGCGATCGTGGTGGCGCCTTCGGCGGGCAGCAGCGTCGTGCCCAGGGACAGGTCGTTGATCACCAGGTTCGGGATCGCGCTGGAGGTGCCCCATTGCCCGAAATCTGCCTCCGGCGCGGCCGCCAGCCCGCCGGGGGCGGAGCGCAGGATGTCCTGGTCTGGGTATTCCGCCGAGCCCTGCCATTGCGCGGGTTCGGCGAGCCAGCGGAATTCGGCCAGGCCCGCGTCGTGCACCGCGTCGATGACCAGGCCGCTGCCGTAGACGCCGATGCTGTAGCCGGCCTGGCCGCCCGCCGCCTGGGCGAGGCCTTCGGCGATGCCGCGGAAATACTCCAGCACATAGGGCATGCCGGCGCTGACATCGGCGTCGATCTCGAAATAGATCGCCGATCCCGGTGCCTGGCCGACGGCGCGGGCGAGGAGGTGGGCGCGGGTGCCGTCGGCGACTCCACCGAGACGGGCGGCGTCGCGCAGCACCTTGTCGGAATCCTCGAACAGGCGCGGGTCGTAGCCGACCGGGCCGCCGGCCGCGCGCTGCTCGGCGCCATCGAACACCGAGACGATCGTCAGCCCGGATGCGATGTAGGCGTTGGCGCGGGACGCGGTCAGGTATCCTTCCGCGCCGCTGCCGAGATGGGTGAGGACGAAGTCGTAGCCCTGGTCGAGGATCTCGGCCAGCGGGGTGGTGGTGCCGACGGGAATGGTCATGCCGCGCATGCTCATGTCGCTGTTCCCTTGGGTGTGTGCGGGTGGGTGCGGTGCGGTTGCGGACGAGGGGCCATGTCAGTGCCACTTCATCCGCGTGCCGCGCAGCTCGTCGATGCCGGCGATGGCCCAGCCGCTGTTCACGACGATGCTCAGGTAGAGATCCATCAGCAGCGACAGCGGTGTGAGGACGATCTCGTCGTCCTGCACGAGGGCGTAGATGGTGGCGGCCATGAGGTTCAGCAGGGCGATGCCGAGGAGCCAGGCGAGGACACCGCCGAGGTCGACGCCCATTGCCGCGGCGGTGGCCAGCCAGGCCCAGAAGCCGAAGTTGACAAGCGGGATCAGGAAGATGTCGATCGTGTAGCAGCCGGCGACGATCCAATCGAGGCGCGGGTTCTTCGTCACGGCGTGGGCGCGCAGGTCGCGCAGGTAGATGCGCAGGACCTGCCAGGTGCCGCGCATCCAGCGGTAGCGCTGGCTCATCAGGCTGTCCATGCCGCCGGGGCCCTTGGTGAAGGCGACGGCGCGCGGCTCGTAGACGACCTTGCCGCCGAGGGCGAGGCAGGAGAGGGAGAGCTGGAAGTCCTCGGCAAAGGTCTCGCCCGAGAGCGGGCCGTAGACCTTGCCGCTGTCCTCGCCGTGGCTGGCGACCGGGCGCTGGTTGCACGGCAGGGCGGCGACCTGTTCGAAGATCGAGCGGCGGTAGAGGCCGATGGCGCCGGGGACGATGGTGACGACGCCGAACTGGCTCATCGCCATGCGCATGCCGCCGTTGCCCAGCACGTATTCCAGGGCCTGCAGGCGGAGCAGGGTGTTCACGCGGTTGCGGATGGTGACCTGGCCGGCGACGCCGACGATGCCGGGCTCGCTTTGCATGCGGGCAACCGCGATCCACAGCGTGTCGGGGGCGAGGCGGGAGTCGGCGTCGACGCAGAGGAGGAGTTCGCCGGAGGAGTTCGCGAAGCCGAAGTTCAGCGCGCTCCATTTGCCGCCGTTGGGCTTGGAGTGGACGCGCACGGTGCAGCGGTCGTAGTCGCCCTCGTGTTGCTTGGCGATCGCGTAGGTGTCGTCCTTCGAGCCGTCGTCGATGACGACGACTTCGTAGCGCGGGTAGTCGAGCGCGATGAGGGAGCGGACGGCGGCGTCCATCGTCTCGGCCTCGTTGCAGGCGGGCACGAGGATGCTGACGAAGGGCTGGTGGCCGACGCGGCGCGGGGGGGACTCCATGGTGCGGTGGAAGCCGAGGAAGGCGATGGGGTGGACGAAGCACCAGCGCACCATCGTCATCAGCAGCAGGGTGGCGAACAGGACGTTGCCGATGACGCCGAACAGGCCGAGCGCGCCTTCGTCCAGCAGGCCGTCGGCGAGGTTGAAGGGGAGCGTCAGGGTCAGGCAGACGCCGTAGATGATGGTGAACAGCATCAGCGCCGGCACCAGCCCGCCGGGCAGGGCGCGGCGGATGGAGCGGAATTCGCCGGCGGGCGTGGCGGGTTGCGCCGCGCTCATGCCTTGCCCTGCTGCGGGTCGATGAACGGCTCTGCCGGGACTTCCGGCTCGGCGCGGGCTGCATCCGGGCGGGGCGCGGGCAGGTGGAGCGAGAGGCGCAGGCGGTCCAGCAGCATCAGCAGCAGGCCGGCGGCGAGCACCAGCAGGCTGGTGCGCAGGGGGCCGCCATGGAACAGCGGCGGCTGCCACAGCAGGCGGACCCTCACCGGCTCGCGGCCGATGCCGAGCAGGCCGATGGCATCCTGCGGCAGTTGCGCGTCGAACTGCGCGACCACGCGGCCGGGGTCGAACGAGGCGGTTTCGGCGGTGCGGAACTCGCCGGGGAAGACCTTCTTGAGCACCGGGTGCTCGAGGGCGAACAGGACACGGCCGGCGGCGGCGACGGCGGCGATCTCGGTGTCCGGCATGGCGATGTTCGCGACGAAGCCGGTGCCGGCGGAGACCGCGAGCACGGCGGCGCCGTCGGCGGCGAGTCCGGGGGCGGCGTTGCGGTAGACGATGCGGCCGGCGAAGGGGGCCGCGACCTGCTGGGCGGCGACCGTGCGGTCGCGTTCGGCGGCCAGCGTGGCGACCTGGTGGTGTGCGACCTCGATCTCGCGCGCCTGGCGGGTGGCGGCGCGGCCGCGGTCGTGCTCGACGCGGTGCTCGGCCTCGGCGAGGCCGGTTTCCAGTTCGGCGATGGTCGTGGCGGTGTCGGCCGCCTTGCGGGCGAGGCCGGCCTGCTGGTCGTCGAAGGCGAGGACGGCGCGGCTGTGCTGGTCCGCGGCGAGGGCGCGGCGGGAGGCCAGGCCGGCCAGGGCGGTGTCGAGCCGGCGCTGCTCGATGTCCAGCGCCAGGAGTGCTGCGGCGCGTTCCTCGTGGAGCTGGACGGTGGCCAGGCCCTGGCGGCGCATGGCCTGGGCGCGGGACAGGCGCACGGACGCGGCGGCGCGTTGCGGGCGCAGGGCGTCGCGCGCGGCGGCGAGAGACGTGATCTCCTCGGAGATCTGGCCGCGCTCGCGCTCGAAGCGGGCGGTTTCGTCCAGGCGGGCGCGGTCGAGTTCGCGCAGGGCGCGGGCGAAGTCCTCGCGGAAATGGAGCTGCTGGGCGAGGCGGCCGCGCAGCTGCTCGCGCGCCTGCAGCAGCAGCGGGTCGATCTCGGCGGGGCGGGCCTGGAGGGCGGCGATGCGGGCGCGCGCCTCGTCGATGCGGCCGTCGATGATGCGCAGGCGTTCGTCCTGGCCCGGGGGGTGGTAGGTGGCGATCACGTCGCCGGCGGCGACATCCTGGCGGCCGGTCATGGCCACGTGGCCGTCGCGGCGGGCATGGACGACGAAGAGGCCGCCGCCGTCGACGATGCCGCTGCGGTCGACGAAGCGGTTCAGCGTCCAGCTGGCGCCGGCGCCGAGCAGCCCGGCGATGGCCAGCACGGTGCCGGCCTTGAGCACCCAGGTGGCGCCGGAGCGGTTGCCCTTGTTGCGCTTCAGCCAGACATGGGTGGCATACGACGCGCAGAACAGCACGAAGCCCACGAAGGCGCTGAAGATCACGATGCGCAGGAGGGTGCTACCTTCGATCGGCAGCATCGTCCGGCCCTTTTGGCCTGGTGTCGGCGTGGCGCATGGCCCTGGTATCCGCCCGGAGAGGGGTCCGCCGGCCCCGTGGAAGGGGACGCGACGGGCGGGAAACGATCCCGCCGGGCAAGACATAGCTTCACACTATGTTAACTACGTTACAATTTGGACGGATCCCTCGCTGGGTCGCTGCGTGGCATGGGGCTTGCTGCGTGGATCACGCCGGGGGCGGGGAGCGGCCGAGGATGGCGCGGGCCAGCCACCAGCAGGCGATCGCCGCGGCGAGATGGCCGAGCAGCAGGGCGAGCTGGGCGACCTGGGTGCCTTCGTCGTCGGTCACGATGTCGCCGCCGGTGCGCAGGGCGATGAACAGCCATGGCAGCAGGCTGGCGCCGGCGGCGATGGGCCATGACAGCCGGCCGGTTCGCCGGTCCCAGAGCGCCACCGCGAGGCCGACCGCGGCGGCGGGGAGGAGGCCGACGACGTAGGCGATGGGCAGGCCGAAGGCGGTGCCGAAGAGCGTCACGGTCAGGAAGGTCCGGCCGGCGGCGAGCCAACGCGCATCGGCCAGCATCGGCAGGGCGGCGAAGGCGGCGAGGCTGGCGGAGACGGCCAGTCCGCCGAGCGCGGGGCCGAGCAGGGCGAACACGGCGACGATGGCGAACAACCGGCGGTTGCTCGGTAGCGGCCGTGGAAGATGCGTGGGCGGCTTGGTGGTCATGCCGCGATTGTGATGCATGGCGGCGTGACCGTCACCTTCCGCGGATAGGCGGCGGTTTGGTTGCCCGCCCTGCCGGCGTGGCCAATTGCCTTGCGCAGGCAAGCGGACTTGCCGAGGGGCCGATGCCGAGCCGCCGGGGGAGCGCGGCGGACGGGGGCTTTCGGGCACGATTGTCAACGTTGCGGTTTCGATTAGCGTATCGAAGCGAAATTGGAATCTCTCTCGGAGGCCTTGCATGGTGGCGCGACGATTGTCCCTGGGCCCGCTCGCGGTCTCGATGCATGTCGGCGCGAATGGCGTCGGGGTGGGGCTGGACGTGACCGGGCGGGGCATCGGCCGCCTGCACGGTTGGGCGGTCGGCCGGTTGCGGCAGCGGCGGGACCGGGCACCGGCCGCCGCGTTGGCGCCGCGGGCGGCGGAGAGCCGCGAGGCGGAGGCGCTGAAGGCGCGGATCGCCGGGGTGGACTGGTACCATTCGATCGAGCTGGGGCATGGCGTGGTGACGCCAGGGCAGTTCGATCATCGGCCGCATCTGGCGCGGTATGGGCTGCCGGCGCGGCTCGATGGGCAGCGCGTGCTGGATGTCGGCAGTTTCGACGGGTTCTGGACGTTCGAGTTCGAGCGTCGCGGGGCGGCGGAGGTGATGGCACTGGATGTTGCGACGGCCGGGGATCTCGATTTTCCGCCGCCGGTGCGGGCGGGCATGTCGGCCGAGGTCCTGGCCGGCCGCATGGGGGAGGGGTTCGGGCTGGCGAAGGAGATCCTGGGATCGCGGGCGGAACGGCGGATCGGGACGGTCTATGGCCTGTCGCCGGACGATTTCGGGCTGTTCGACACCAGCCATATCGGCAACGTGCTCGTGCATCTGCGCGACCCGGCCCTGGCGCTGCAGAATTTGTGCCGGGTGACGCGCGGCGCGTGCATCGTGTCGGAAACGATCGACACCTCGCTGGAAGGCGATGCGCGCGGCCCGCTGATGGCCTATCGCGGCGGGCGGCAGGACTGCAACTGGTGGCGGTTCAACTCGGCCGCCCTGCTGCAGATGACGCTTGATGCGGGGTTTCGCACGGCGGAGGTGGTGGCGCGGTTCACCCTGCCGCACCGTGGCAGCGCGCGGGACATGCACCAGGTGGTGATCATCGGGCGCAACGGGTAGGGGCGGGCCGGGATCAGGGGGCCGCGGCGGACCGGGCGAAGTTGGCGCGCGCCCTTGCCTCGAAGGCGTCGTGCAGGATGGGGGTGCGGAACAGGCGCGGCGTGGCGGCGATGGTGCGCAGGAAGGTGGCGCGGCCCTGGGCCCAGGCGTCGTCGGACAGGTGGTGGAATTCGTGGCGCAGGGCTTGGGTGTTGGCGTCGAAGGTGTCGGGGTCTTCGCCGAGGGGGGTGAGGTCGAGGTCGAGCATCCAGGCGCGGGCGGCCCAGGCGGCGGGGGGCATGCCGGGCTCCGGCTGGGCGGCGAGATGGTGGGCGGTGGCGAGGATGGTGCCGGTGACCCAGGCGACCTGGTCGGGGGGAAGGGCGGGGGCGGCCTGCTGCCAGAGGGCGGCGGAGCGGGCTTCGTTGTCCTTGCGGGCGGCGTCGTAGATGGCGTCGTGGAAGGCGATGGCGCAGGCCAGTAGGGTGTTCCAGGGCTCTTGTTGGATCGGCAGGCCGGCGCCGTAGTGGCGGTGGCGGTGCCAGAGCAGGGCGATGTGGGCGGTGCCGTGGTAGGCGCGGGTGGGTTCGGCGAGGCGGGCGCGCAGGTCGGATTTCGCCGCGTCGGGGACGGGGACGTGGGCGAGGATGTCGGCCAGTGGGTCGGTCATGGTTGGCCTTGGAAGCAATGGTCCAGCGCGGCCTCGATGGCGGGGAGGTCGTCCAGCGAGAGGCACATCGGGGGGACGAAGCGCAGGATGTTGCGGTTGGCGCCGGATTTGCTGACGACGATGCCGGCTTCGCGGGTTCGCTCGAAGATGGCGGCGGTGGCTTCGGTGGCGGGGGCCCGGTTTTGGCGGTCGGTAACCAGTTCGATCGCCTGCATGAGGCCGCGGCCGCGGACGGCGCCGATGATCTCGTATTTCTGGTGCAGGCGGTCGAGCACCTGGCGCAGGGCGGCGCCGACGGTGGCGGCGTTCTGCTGGAGGCGTTCCTCGTCGATGGCCTGGAGCACCGCACGGCCGGCGGCGCAGGAGACGGGGTTGGCGCCGTAGGTGTTGAAGAAGAACTTTTCCCGGAGGACTTCGGCGACGTGGCGTTGGGCCACCACCGCGCCGAGGGGGAAGCCGTTGCCGATGCCCTTGGCCAGGACGACGATCTCGGGGACCACGCCGTGCGCCTCGAAGCCCCAGAAATGCGAGCCGGTGCGGCCGAAGCCGGACTGGACTTCGTCCACGATCAGCACGCCGCCGCGGGCGCGGACCTTCTCGGTGGCGGATTTCAGGTAGCCCTCGGGCAGCTCGACGATGCCGCCATAGCCCTGGATGGGTTCGGCGATGAAGCCGGCGAGCTTGCCGGACGTGGCGAACTGGATGGTGCGGTCGATCTCGTCGAGATAGGCCTGGGTGTCGTCGCCGAAGATGCCGCGGAACGGGTCCGGGTTGGCGATGTGGTGGATGCCGCCGAGCAGGGGGATGTTGTGGCGGAAGCCGGCGATGCCGGTGAGCGACTGCGCGCCGATGGTGGCCCCGTGATAGGCGTTGCGCAGGGCCAGCATGTCGATGTTGCCGGTGAAGGACTGGGCCATGACGAGGGCGAGGTCGATCGCCTCGGTGCCACTGTTGGTGAAGTGGACGACCCAGTCGTGGCCCGCGGGCATGCGGGCGGCGAGTTCCTCGGCGAAGTGGGCCGGGACCGGGTGGTAGAACATGGTGGTGCAGTGCTGCAGTTCGGCGACCTGGGCCTGGACGGCGGCGGTGACCTTCGGGTGGGCGTGGCCGACCGAGATGCAGACGTTCATGCCGAGCAGGTCGATGAACTTCTTGCCGGACTCGTCCCAGAGGTATTGGCCCTGGCCGCGGCGGAAGATCTGCGGGGTTTGGTAGGGGACGAAGGCGCGCTGGGAGGCGGCGTAGTATTTGTCGCGGCGGGCGACGATGGCGTCGGTGGTCCAGTCGGTTTCGAGATCGGCCATGACGGTGCCCTCCTGCGGCGGGGATTGTCCGTGGGATGACGTGCGCGGGCAAGGGTGGCGCAGGCGACGATTGTCGACATCCGGTGTTGCGTGGCGATGGCGGCGGGGGTTAGGTTTTCGCCAAGGGGGGGGCGCGGCTGGCGTTTTCCTTGAGGCGTCTGAGAAGAAGAAAGAATGCATCCGCACCTGGTAGCCCGTTCTGGGCGCGGCAGGGTGTTGGCGGGGTCGGTGGGGTATGCCGTCTGCCAGGATCCGGGGCGCGTCATCCGTTGAGTGCCTCCGGCGAAGAGGTGCTGCTGGATGTGCGCGGGCTTGGCATTTCCTTCCTGATGGGCGGGGGTGCCGTCGAGGCGACGCGCGACGTGAGTTTTGCGGTGCGGCCCGGGGAGCGGGTGGGCATCGTGGGCGAGAGCGGATGCGGCAAGACGATCACCGGGCTGTCGCTGCTGGGGCTGCTGCCGGCGGCGACGTCGCGCGTGGTGGGCGAGGCGATGTTCGAGGGGGAGAACCTGGTCGGGCTGCCGCTGTCGCGGATGCGGCATGTGCGCGGGCGCAAGATCAGCATGATCTTCCAGGAGCCGATGAGCGCACTCGATCCGGTGTTCACGATCGGGCAGCAGATCGGCGAGACGATCCGCACGCATTTCAAGGCGAGCAAGGCCGAGGCGCGCGAGCGGGCGATCGAGGCGCTGGCGAGCGTCGGGATTCCGAGCCCCGCGCGGGTGCATGATTCGTATCCGCACCAGCTTTCAGGTGGGATGCGGCAGCGGGCGATGATCGCCATCGCCTTGGCGTGCGAGCCGCGGCTGCTGATCGCGGATGAGCCGACGACGGCGCTGGATGTGACGATCCAGGCGCAGATCATCGATCTTCTGCTGGAGCTTTCGTCGCGCAGCGGCACCGCGCTGCTGTTCATCACGCACGATCTGGGGGTGATCGCCGAGACCTGCACGCGGATGATCACGATGTATGCGGGGCAGGTGGTGGAGGATGCGCCGGTGGATACGGCGCTGGTGCGGCCGCTGCATCCCTATACATCCGGGCTGTTGCGGTCATTGCCGCGGCTGTCGGCGCGGGGCGCGGTGCTGCCTTCGATCGCCGGGCGGGTGCCGACGTTGCGGGACATGCCGACGGGGTGCCGGTTCGCGGAGCGGTGCGGGCATCGGCGTGACGAATGCGCGGCGCCGCAGGTGATCGAGGCGGTAGAGGATCATCGGGTGCGGTGCTGGCGGCATGGCGAGCTGGTGCTGCCGGGCGCGCTGACCGACCGGGAGGCCGCGGCGTGACGAAAGCGATTGTCGCCGTCGAGGATTTGCGCATCCGGTTCCCGACGCAGGACCGGCGCGAGACGGTGAAGGCGGTGGACGGGGTGAGCTTCGCGGTGATGCCCGGCGAGACGTTCGGGATCATTGGGGAGAGCGGGTCGGGCAAGTCGACGCTGGGCCGCGCCGTGGTTTGCCTGCTGAAGCCGACCGAGGGGCGGGTGCTGCATGGCGGGACCGACCCGTACACGCTGTCGGCGCGCGAGTTGCGGATGCGGCGGCGGGCGTTCCAGATCATCTTCCAGGACCCGAACGCGGCGCTGAACCCGCGCATGAACGTGCTGGATTCGATCCGGGAACCGTTGGACATCGTCGGCGAAGGGACGCGGGCGGAGCGGGACCGGATCGCGATGGAGATGCTGGAGCGGGTGGGGCTGCGGCCGGAGTTCGGCGGGCGGTATCCGCATGAGATCTCGGGCGGGCAGAAGCAGCGGATCAACATCGCGCGGGTGCTGACGGTGCGGCCGCGGCTGATCGTGTGCGACGAGGTGGTGGCGGCGCTGGATGTTTCGATCCGCGCGGACATTTTGAACCTGTTCGCCGATCTGCAGCGGGAATTTGGGCTGACCTACCTGTTCATCACGCACGATCTGGGCGTGGTGAGCCATGTCAGCTCGCGGATCGCGGTGATGTATCTCGGCAAGTTCATGGAGCTGGGGCCGGCGGAGGAGATCGCCGAGCGGCCGCTGCATCCCTATACGCAGGCGCTGCTGTCGGCCGAGCCGATTCCGCTGCCGTCGACCATGCGCGAGACGCGGCGGATCATCCTGCAAGGCGAGATCCCGAGCCCGACCAATCCGCCGAGCGGGTGCCGGTTCCGGACGCGCTGCCCGTTCGCCCAGGAGGTTTGCGCGACGCGCGAGCCCGACTGGCGCGAGGCCGCACCCGGGCGGTTCGTGGCGTGCCACTTCGCCGGCGACGTGACCGGCCACCCTGTCGACGTCCAGAAAACCAAGGAGGCGATTGCATGAACGCGCCCACCATCCATTCCAACGCCCGGATCGACCGGCGCACGCTGCTGTTGCTGACCGGGGCGGCGGCCATCGGCGGCGGCGGTGCGGCGCAGGCCCAGAAGCGCGGCGGCACGCTGCGGATGTCGGCGCAGCAGAATCCGTCGAGCCTGAACCCGCAGACGGGCAATTCGGGCAGCGACCATGTGATCCTGTATCCGATGTACGACACGCTGGTGGAGTGGGACTACGCCACGCTGCAGGCCAAGCCGGGGCTGGCGGAGAAGTGGGTGTATTCGGACCCGACGACGCTGGTGCTGACGATCCGCGACGGGGTGATGTTCCACGACGGCACCAAGTGCGACGGTGCGGCGGTGCGCTACAACCTGCTGCGCGCCAAGACCGATGAGCGCTCCAACATCAAGTCGGACCTGGCGACGGTGGAGGATATCACCGCCTCCGGCCAGACCGTGACGCTGAAGCTGAAGGGCCCGGACTCGGCGCTGCCGCTGATCCTGTCGGACCGCGCCGGCATGATCTCCTCGCCCAAGGCGATGGAGGAGCATGGCCGCGACTACGACCGGCGGCCGGTGGGCACCGGGGCGATGAAGTTCGTCTCCTGGGCCGACAACGAGCGCGTGGTGATGACGAAGAACGAGAACTACTGGAAGAAGGACCGGCCGTTGCAGGACGGCATGACGTTCCAGATCATCCCGGAATTGCCGACCGGGCTGCGCAGCGTCACCGCCGGGCAGAACGACCTCGTCTATTACCTGGTGCCGCAGCAGAAGCAGCTGGTCGAGCGGGCGCGCAATGTCAGCTCGGCGGTGGGGCCGTCGCTGCTGTGCGTACATGCCTATTTCAACTATGGGCGGGCGCCGCTGGACAATGTGAAGGTGCGCCAGGCGCTGAACTATGCGGTGGACCGCGAGGAGTTCAACAAGGCGACGCATGGCGGCATCGCCGAGACGACGTCGACGATCCTGCCGCGGTCGCACTGGGCCTGCGCGACGGAGTATTCCGGCACCTTCACCTATGATCCCGACCGGGCGCGCAAGCTGCTGGCCGAGGGGGGGCATCCGAACGGCATCGACATCCTGGGCGTCGGCTATGCCGAGCAGTTGCAGGTGCAGCAGCAGGAAGTGCTGATCGAGCAGATGCGCAAGGCCGGCATCCGGCTGCGCTGGGAACGCTACACCGGGCCGCCGACGCCGGCGGCGTTCTTCGCCGAGAAGAAGGGTGACCTGTTGCTCGCCCCTTGGACCGGGCGGCCGGACCCGAGCCTGACCTACCAGCTGGTGTTCGGCGCCGGCAGCTACTTCAACGCCGGGCGTGGCGAGGGCGCGCCGGGGCTGACCGAGGCGTTGCTGGCCTCGCGCGCGTCGGACGACCTCGCCGTGCGCAAGGAGGCGTTCCGCAAGCTGCAGAAGATCGTGACCGAGAACGCGCTGCACCTGCCGCTGCTGTTCCGCCCGGAGCTGACGGCGTTCAGCCAGAGAGTGAAGGGGTACAAGCCGAACCTGCTGGGCAAGCCGAAGTTCGAGGACGTGTGGCTGGAGGGCTAGGAACGGTGCTGGCCAACTCTCCCCGGCTGCGGCTGGTCGGGCGGCGCTTCGTGCAGATCATCCCGGTGATCGTGCTGGCGACGTTCGTGGTGTTCGGGCTGCTCAAGCTGGTGCCCGGCGACCTCGCGGCCACGCTGGCCGGGGAGTATGCGACCGAGGAGCGGGTGGCGCAGATCCGGGCCGAATACGGCCTCGACGATCCGTTCCTGGTGCAGTACGGGCGTTGGCTGCTGAATGCGGTGCAGCTCGACCTGTCGCGGTCGTTCCAGTCCAACGAGCCGGTGCTGGACCAGATCCTGCACCGGTTTCCGACCACGATGCTGCTGGTGGTCGGCGCGCTGCTGATCTCGCTGGCGGTGGGGATTCCGCTGGGCATCCTGGCGGCGACCCATGCGGGGTCGCGGCTGGACATGGCGGTGACGTCGATCTCGAGCTTCGGGGTGGCGCTGCCGAATTTCTGGCTGGCGATGATTTTGGTGGCGACGCTGTCGTTGTCGTGGGGGTGGTTCCCGGCGACGGGGGCGGTGCGGTTCGCGAATGACCCGCAGGGGGCGATCTGGCATGCGGTGCTGCCGTCGATTGCGCTGGCGGCGGGCGGGATCGCGGAGGTGGTGCGGCAGCTGCGCTCGGCGCTGATCGAGATCCTGTCGTCGCAGTATGTCCGCACACTGTATGCCAAGGGGCTGTCGCCGGCGGCGATCCTGTGGAAGCACGGGCTGAAGAACGTGGCGGTGACGCTGCTGACGGTGATCGGGCTGCTGGCGAGCCGGCTGCTGGGCGGTGCGGTGGTGATCGAGGCGGTGTTCGCCATTCCCGGCATGGGCAGCATGGTGGTGCGGGCGGCGATCGTGAAGGACTTCCCGGTGGTGCAGGGGGTGGTGTTCACGATGGTGATCCTGGTGATCGCGATCAACATGGTGATCGACCTGCTCTATACCGTGGTCGATCCGCGGGTGGCGCTGAAATGAGGCGGTTGCAGGAGTGGCTGGGCGGCAACGCGGCGGCGCTGGTGTCGCTGTTCTTCCTGGTGGGACTGTTCGGCCTTGCATTGGCCGCACCGCTGATCGCGCCCTATCCGCCGACGGCGCAGAACCTGGGCAACACGCTGGCCGAGCCGAGCTGGGCGCATTGGATGGGCACGGACGACCTGGGCCGCGACGTGCTGAGCCGGTTGATCCATGGCGCACCCTCGACGCTGTTCGCGAGTTTCCTGGCGGTGTCGGTGGCGACGGCAATCGGGGTGCCGGTCGGGCTGCTGGCCGGGTTCATGGGCGGGTGGGTGGACGACATCATCAGCCGGGTGATCGACACGCTGCTGTCGTTCCCGGGGATCGTGCTGGCGATCGGGGTGACCGGGGCGCTGGGGATCGGGCTGACCAATGCGATGATCGCCGTGGGCATCGTGTTCTCGCCGGGGCTGGCGCGGTTGATGCGGGCGCAGACGCTGGTGGTGAAGCAGGAGCTGTATGTCGATGCATCGCGCTGCTTCGGGGCGAGCCTGGGGCGCATCCTGCTGAAGCATGTGGCGCCGAACGCGATCCAGCCGGTGATCGTGCAGGTGACGCTGCTGCTGGCGGTGGCGCTGCTGGCCGAGGCGAGCCTCTCGTTCCTGGGGCTGGGCGTGCAGCCGCCGCTGCCGAGCTGGGGCGGGATGCTGGCGCGGGCCTACAACTACATGGAGATCGCGCCGGAGCAGATGTATGCGCCGGGCATCGCCATCCTGCTGACGGCGCTGGCGTTCAACACGCTGGGCGAGGCGCTGCGCCAGGCACTGGACCCCACGCGGCGGCGGCGCTGAGGCGGCGGCCGGGGCCCTGCCGTTCTCACGACAGGATCGTTTGCCCCGTTGACGCGTGGCGGAGCACAACGGGGCGGGTCCAGAGGGTTCGCAGGTGGGCGAAGGCGGATTTCGGCTCGAACAGGGCGCGGCCGCGGTAGGGGCGGTATTCGACGGTGAGGGTGCGGCTGGTGCGGTCGATGTCCACTGCGGCGAGCATGGGGTGGTTGGCATGCCATTCGTGGTCGTCGGCGATGCTGTCCCGCAGCTCGGCATAGCCGCGTTCGTCGTGGATGGCGGTGACTTCCCAGGCGCGGGCGTCGGCGCGGTCGTGCAGGCGGAACAGGCGGAAGCGGCGCATGACCTTGGGCGAGAGGTATTGGCGCAGGAAGCTCTCGTCGCGGAAATTCGCGACC
This sequence comes from Asaia bogorensis, assembly GCA_945897825.1. GTDB lineage: Bacteria > Pseudomonadota > Alphaproteobacteria > Acetobacterales > Acetobacteraceae > CAMDGX01. The sequence continues at coordinate 47,221 of CAMDGX010000012.1, forward strand.
GCCTCGCGAATGGCGCCCAAGGGGTCGTGGCATCCGGCGATGGTCGGGAACCAAGCACGATCCTCGTCGTCGGGGGCGGTCGCGGCGCGGGCGATGTCCTGGAAGACGGCGAAGCCGAGCGCGTAGGGGTTGAGGCCGCCGTAGCGCGGGTCGTCGAAATCCGGCTGGAAGAGCACGTTGGCGTGCAGGGCCAGGAACTCGATGTGGGCCCCGGGGCTGGTCAGGCCCTGGTCGTGCAGACGGTTCATGATGGTGTGGTGGATGAAGCTGGCGAAGCCCTCGTTCATCACCTTGGTCTGGCCCTGGGGGTAGAAATACTGGGCCATCTTGCGGGTGATGCGGACCAGCTCGCGCTGCCAGGGCTCGAGGTCCGGCGCATGCTTCTCGATGAGGTAAAGGAGGTTCTCCTCCGGCTCGGCCAGGATGGGGGGCGCGCGGCGGGCCTCGCGTTGGGCGCCGTAGCCGGGGAGGATGCGGTCCAGCTCGCTGACCTGGCTGACATCGGCGTCGTCGCGCAGGCGCTGGCGGGCGCGCTCGCGTTCGGGGGAGAGCTTGGACGGGCGGCGGGCGCGGTCGATGCCGTAGTCGCGCAGGGCGTGGCAGGCATCGAGGAAGCGTTCGACGGCGGGGCGGCCGTGGATGCGCTCCTGCTCGGCGACGTAGTCCCGCGCGAAGACGAGGTAGTCGACGATGCTTCCGGCGTCGGTCCAGTGGCGGAACAGCTCGTTGTTGCGGAAGAAGTGGTTGTGGCCCATGGCGGCGTGGGCGAGGACGAGCGCCTGGGTGGTCATGGTGTTGCCGTCCATCAGGTAGTTGATGCACGGGTCGGAGTTGATGACGAGCTCGTAGGCCAGGCCGCTGTGGCCCTTCTTGTAGCGGCCCCATTCGCGGGCGAAATGCTTGCCGAAGGACCAATGGCTGTAGAACACGGGCATGCCGATGCTGGCATAGGCATCGAGCATCTGCTCGGAGGAGATGATCTCGATCTGGTTGGAGTAGCAGGACAGCCCAAGTTCGCCACGGCCGATGCGCTCCACGGCGGCGTAGGTGCGCTCGATATCCGCGAAGGACCATTCGGCGCCGGTCCAGAGGAGGTCCGGGTTCATCAGGGCAACGAGTGTCATGCGCGACTCTCCTGCGCCCCGACGGGCAGGCCGGCGAAGAGGGAACGGAAGGCCGGGACGACGTCGTCATCATCCATCACCTGGCGCATGCCGAGGTTGGCGTGGCGATGGGCGACGCGGTCGAGCACGGTCCAGAGGTCGGTGGTGCGGGTGATGTGGGCGGGGCCCTCGCGCAGCACCTCGACATAGGCGAAGTGGCGCGCCCGCGGGAGAAGGCGGTCGAGCGCCTCGGCGCAGGAGGGGCCGTCGGCGCCGAGATTGTCGCCATCGGACACCTGCGCGAAGTAGATGTTCCAGCCATCCGAGGCGTAGCGCTGGGTGAGGACGCGCTCGGCGACGCGATAGGCGGTCGAGACGACGGTGGAGCCGGTGGAGCCGGAGGCGAAGAAGGTTTCCTCGTCGCATTCCTCGGCCTCGTGGTGGTGGCGGACAAAGACGATGTCCACCTCGCGATACTTCCGATGCAGGAACAGCGAGAGCAGGTGGAAGAACTGCTTGGCCAGGCGGCGTTCGCGCTCGCCCATGGAGGCCGAGACGTCGATGATGCAGACCATGACCGCGCGCGCGGAGGGCTTCGGCTGGCGGTCGAAGCGGCGGTAGCGCAGGTCGAGTGGATCGAGGAAGGCGATGGCGCGGGCGCGGGCGGCGAGGCGGGCGATCTCGGCGTCGATCTCGACACGTTCGTCCTCGGTCTCGGCGGCCTCGCGGGCGCGCTGAAGTTCGGCGATGCGTCCGAGGGAGGGAGCACGCAAGGCAATGCGGCGGGCCAGGCTCTGGGACATGGTGCGCTCGACGTCCAGCGCGCTCGGCGGGCCGCTGGGCGAATAGCCGGCGCGGCGCGGCGAGGTGGTTTCGACCCCGCCCTCGCTGCGGCGGAGCAGGCGGGGGAGTTCAAGGTCCTCCAGAATGATGTCGACCAGCTCGTCGTGGCTGACGGCGAAGGAGAAGTCGCCCTCGCCATCGCCGGGCTGGGTGCCGCCGGCGCCGCCGCCGCCGGATTGGGGCTTCTCGATGAGGTCGCCCAGGGAATACTGGCGGTTGCCGGGGAGGATCAGGTCGCGCTCGCCGCTGCGTGGGTCGTGCATGAAGCGCGGCTCGGCGATGCCGCCGCCGGCGACGGTCAGTTCCGAATCGCTGCGGTCGTTCAGGCCCTTGTCGCCCAGGGCGCGGTGGGAGGATTTGCGCACGCCGTCGCGAACCCGCTCGATGAAGCGCTGGCGGTTGACCAAGCTGCGGTCCTTCGGATTCTGGCGGCGGTCGATGATGACGCTGGTCACCGTTTCGGCTCCTTCGCGAAGGAAGCATCTTTTTTTTGAAAAAAAGAAGCAAAAAAACTTTTACCCCTTGGCGCCCTGGTTAACGAGATGAAGCACGGGTCCAATGGATGGAAAGTTTTTTGGTTCTTTTTCCAAAAAAGAACATCTTCCTTTCTATCCCGACTTGCGCACCCGAAGGTACCATTCGACGATGCGGCGCACCTGCCGCTCGGTGTAGCCCTTGGCGGCCATGCGGGCGACGAAATCCTCGTGCTTCTTCTGGTCGTCCTTCGAGGCCTTGGCGCCGAAGCTGATGATCGGCAGCAACTCGTCAGTGGCGGCGAACATCTTGCGCTCGATCACGCGCTTGAGTTTTTCGTAGGCGGTCCAGGAGACCGGCTTGCCGGTGTTGGCCTTCTGGCGCAGGACGTATTTGACCACCTCGGCGCGGAAGTCCTTGGGGTTGGCGATACCCGCGGGCTTCTCGATCTTTTCCAGCTCGGCGTTGAGCATGGCGCGTTCCCAGATCGCGCCCGTTTCGGGATCGCGATAGTCGGTCTCGTCGAGCCAGTTGTCGGCGTAGGTGATGTAGCGGTCGAACAGGTTCTGGCCGTATTCGTCGTAGGCCTCCAGGTAGGCGGTCTGGATCTCATCGCCGATGAACTCGGCGTAGCGTGGCGAGAGGGCCTCCTTGATGAAGGCGAGGTAGCGCTTCTCGGTGTCGGGCGCGAACTGCTCGCGGCGGATGGCTTCCTCCAGCACCAGCATCAGGCGGACCGGGTCGGCGGCGACCTCGTCGGCGGCGTGGTTGTAGGTGCTCGACAGGACCTTGAAGGCGAAGCGGGTGGAGATGCCGGACATGCCTTCGTCCACGCCCGCGTCGTCGCGGTATTCCTGGACGGATTTGGCCAGCGGGTCGGTCTCCTTAAGGTTCTCGCCGTCGTAGACGCGCATCTTGGAGAACAGGGAGGAGTTGGCCGGCTCCTTCAGGCGCGACATGACGCAGAACTGCGCGAGGGACGATAGAGTGCGCGGCGCGCAGGCGGCGCGGGCGAGGTCGGAGGCGGCGAGCATCTTGCCGTAGATCTTCTCCTCCTCGCTGACGCGCAGGCAGTAGGGGACCTTGACCAGGCAGACGCGATCGAGAAACGCCTCGTTGTTGCGGTTGGACTTGAAGCTCTGCCACTCCGCTTCGTTGGAATGGGCCAGCACGATGCCGGTGAAGGGAATGGCGCTGATCGCTTCGGTGCCGACGTAGTTCTGTTCCTGCGTGGCGGTCAGCAGCGGATGCAGCGTCTTGATCGGCGCCTTGAACATCTCGACGAACTCGACGAGGCCCTGGTTGCCGCGGCAGAGCGCGCCGGAAAACGAGTAGCTGTCCGGGTCGTTCTGGCTGAAGCGCTCCAGCATGCGGATGTCGGTCTTGCCGACGAGGCTCGAGATGTCCTGGTTGTTCTCGTCGCCGGGTTCGGTTTTCACCACGGCGATCTGTTCGAGGCGCGAGGGCATGACGCGGGCGACGGTGAACCTGGAAAGATCGCCGTCGAACTCGCGCAGGCGCTTGATCGCCCAGGGAGAGGGAATGGCGGTGAGGTAGCGCGGATCGATGCCATAGTCGCGCTGCATGATTTCGCCGTAGCGATGGGCGGGGAACAGGCCGAGCGGGCTCTCGAACACCGGGGACATCTGATCGCCGGCGCACAGCGCGTAGATCGGCAGCTTCTCCATCAGCTCCTTCAGGCGCTCGGCGATGGAGGACTTGCCGCCGCCAACCGGGCCGAGCAGGTAGAGAACCTGCTTGCGCTCCTCCAGCCCCTGGGCGGCGTGGCGGAAATAGCCGACGACGCGCTCGATAGCGTCTTCCATGCCGTAGAAGTCGGAGAAGGCTGGATAGACCCGCACGGTGCGGTTGAGGAAGATCCGCGACAGGCGGGGATCGGACGAGGATTCCAGCATGCGCGGCTCCCCGATGGCCGCGACCATGCGCTCGGCGGCCGTGGCATAGGCCATGCGGTCCGTTCGGCACAGGGCGAGATAGGCTTCGAGCGACATGCGTTCCACGCGGGATCCGTCGAAGACCTCGCGGAATTTGCTGAAAAGTTCAGTCATTCGTGCCTCCCCCACGCGCGGGCCGAACTCCGGCCCTGGTGCCGGCGCCGCGCCTCCACGGGATCAAAAGGAACAAGAGCCCCCTCGGGTTGCCTTCCCGGACCGGGTGTCGTCACAACGCGGCACCGCTGTGTTCCGCGCGCCCATGCCGGTCACATTCGTGTTGGGGGCGGATTGCAGCGCGGTCCGGCCGCGGGAACGCCACGCACCGCGCCGCGGGCGGAACCGTCTGCCGTCCTGCCGCTTCACATCGGCGCGGCGCACGAAAGCAGGAGCGGGGCGACATGGCGGAACGGCCGGGACGGCAGCGCCATCACCAGCCAGCGCCCGGGGGCGTGGGGCTGCTGCTGGTCGATGTGATCAACCCGATGGATTTCGAGGGGGCGGATGCCCTGCGCGGGCCCGCGGCCGCAGCCGCCCGCGCGATCCGGGCGCTGCGCGACCAGGCGGACGCGCTGGGGGTGCCGGTTGTCTATGTGAACGACAATTACGGGCATTGGGGGTCAGAAAAGGCGGCCATCGTCGCGGCCTGCGGCAGCGCGTCACCGGCGGGGTGGACACTGGTCGACCTGCTGGCGCCGCGGCCGGACGACTTTTTCGTGATCAAGCCGCAATTCTCCGGCTTCTATGCCACGAACCTGCCGGTGCTGCTGCCGCATCTCGGGGTCAACCGGGTGGTCATCACCGGGCTGGTGGCCGACATCTGCGTGCTGTTCACGGCGGCCGATGCCCACATGCGCGAGTACGGCATCTGGGTGCCGGCCGACGCGATCGCCAGCGAGTCGGCCGAGCGGCGGCACTGGGCGCTGTCGATCATGTCCCGGAGCATGGCGGCGGAGATCCGTCCGGCGGCGGAACTGGCGCTGTCGGACTGGGTCGGCTGACGGGGCGCGCCTATTCGATCCGCCCGTCGCGTAGCGAGACCAGCCGGTCGAAGCGGTCGAAGATCTTCTCGTCGTGCGTCACCACCAGGACGGCCGCCTGCTGGGCCTGGGCGACGTGGCGCAGCAGGTCCATCACCACGCGGGCGCGCTCGGAATCCAGCGCCGCGGTCGGCTCGTCGGCCAGGATGATGCGCGGGCGGTTGGCCAGGGCGCGGGCGATCGCCACGCGCTGCGCCTCGCCACCGGACAGGCGCGATGGCATCGCTTCCGCGCGGCGGCCCACCTGCAGTTCATCGAGCAGGGCGCGCGCCCGCAGCCGTGCCTCGGGCGCCGGGGTTCCGGCGAGCGTCATGGCCAGGGCCACGTTGTCGACGGCGGTCAGGAACGGCAGCAGGTTGTGGAACTGGAAGATGAAGCCGATGCGTTCGCGCCGCAGCCGGCGCAGGTCGGCGATGCGGTAGTGCGCATCCCACACCAATTCGTCGTCGAGCAGCAGCTTTCCGGCGCTCGGCTCCTGGATGCAGGCGATGAGGTTCAGCAGCGTCGACTTGCCGCTGCCGGACGGACCGCGCAACCCGACCACCTCGCCGGCCGCCACGACAAGGTGAACGTCGCTCAGCGCCTGCACCGCAGTGTCGCCGTGGCCGAACATCTTGCCGAGCCCCTCGGCCCTGACCGGCACCACCGCCATGCCTCAGCCGCCCAGCGCCTGTTGCGGCTCGATGCGCAATGCGGCGCGGATCGACAGCAGGCTGGCGAGCAGGCAGATCCCGGCGATCACGCCGGCCATGACCGCCACCTCCGCCACCCCGAGCGCCACCGTGCGCGGAAACACGTCGCGCACCGCGAACACCCAGGCGACCGCGGCGGCGTAGCCCACGGCACCCAGCAGCAGCGCCTGCTGCAGCACCAGGCCGACGATCATGCGGTCGGGCGCGCCGATGAGCTTCAGCGTGGCGATCTCGCGCAGCTTGTCCATCGTCATGGTGTAGATGATCAGCGCGATGATCACTGCCGAGACGAACAGCAGCACCACCGTGAACATGCCCAGCTGCACCCGGGCGCGGTTGACCACCGATCGCGTCAGCAGGTCCGACTGCTCGGCGTCGGTCAGGGCCGCGAGGTGCTTCCAGCGGCGCACCGTCTCGGCCACCAGGTTCGGGTCGGCGCCGGGGTGCAGGCGGGCGATCACCGCGTTCACCGTGTCGGTGGAGCCTTCGCCGGCGCCGGCGGCGAGCGCGCGGCGGGCGGCGGGCGGGGCGAGCTTGAACTGCAGCTCCTGGCTGTCGCGCAGATGGATGAACACCAGCGGGTCGCCGCCCGAGGACACCAGCCCCCGCGTGGTGCCGACGACGCGGTAGCGGTCGCCGCCGAGCAGGATGGTAGCGCCGGGGGGCAGCCCGCTTCGGCTGTCCGCCACCACCTCGCGCCGCGCGCCGCCCAGGCCGCGTCCCTCGGCGATCGCCGACGGACCGCCGGGGCGGCCCGGCTCGTGGCCCATCACCTGCACGCGGATGATCCCCTGCGGCGCATGCGCCTCCGCCGTGCGCAGCGTGATGCTGCCGGACGCCGACACCCCAGGCAGGCGGGCCACGATCTCGCGCGCATCGCCGGGCAGGCGCGAGCTTTCGGCGAACGGGCCGCGCGTGCCGGATTCCACCACCCACAGGTCGGCGGCAAGGCTGCGCGACAGCGCCAGGGCCTCGCTCACCACGCCCTGGTAGATGCCGACCATCGAGAGCGCCACGCCCATCAGCAGGCCGAGCCCGAGGCAGGTGAGCAGGAAGCGGCCGAGCTTGTGGCGGATGTCGGCGAGCGCCAGGTTCACGGCACGGAAGTCGCCGCGCGGCCGACCGCGAAGCCCGGCCCGACGCGCACCACCACGGCCACCGCGTCGGCCAGTCCGTCAGTGATGGCCAGGCGGGCATCGGCCAGCCGGGCGGCGAAGCGCACGCGGCGCTGGGCGAGGCGGCCGTCCTCGATTGTCCAGACCGTGCCCGACACGCCGTCGAAGCCGAACACCGCGGCTTCCGGCACCAGGCGCGCGCGGGCCAGCCGCCCGGTCTCGATCACCACCTCAGCCTGTTCGCCGAGCACGGGCTGGAGCGGGCAGCTGCGGCATTTCACATACACGCGCCGCTCCTCGGTGACGCGGTCCGCCTCCAGGCCGATGCGCACGACCTCGGCATCGAGCGGCGCCTCGGGCCGGCTGCGCAGCGTGACGCGGGCGGGCTGGCCGAGGGCGATGGCGCCGGCGCGGCCCTCGTCGACATGGGCCAGCGCCCACAGGCTGTCGGGCGCCACCAGGGTGAACACGGCCTCGCCGGGATTGAGCGCGGCGCCGGGCTCGCGGCTGCGGGCGATGACCACGGCATCGAAGGGGGCGACCAGTGCGTGCTTGGCCAGCGCTGTGCGTTCGGCCTGCAAATTGGCCTGCGCCTCGGCGAGGGCGGCGCGCGCCACCGCGGCGTCGGCCCGGTTCACCGCGACATCGGCCTGGGCCAGGGTCGCCTCGGTTTCCGCGAGTTCAGCCGCCTCGGCGCTGCCCGCGCCGCGGTTGGCGAGTTCGCGGCGGCGCTGGGCGGTGGCGCGGCGCTGCGCCAGTTGCGCCTCGGCCCGCTCGCGCTGCGCCTCCGCCCGCGCGACGGCTGCTTGCACGGACTGGATCGCCGCCTCGGCGCGGGCCGTGCGCGCCTGCTGGCTGGCCGGGCCCAGCCGGGCGAGCACCGTGCCGGCGGCGACCCGGTCGCCATGGTCGGCCAGCACCTCGACCAGCGTGCCTGGGACCTCGAACCCGATGCGGGACAGCACGCGCGCCTCGATCGACCCCAGGCCGAACACCGTCACGGCCACATCCTGCACCGGGGCGGCGACCGGCACCGCCAGGGGGCGCTGCGTGGCGAACCACCACGCCCCGGCCACGCCCGCGGCCAAGGCGATCAGGGGGAGCAGCAGGCGAAGGCGCATGGCGTGACGGATCCAGGATCAGGCGTGCCGACCATAGGACACGACCCGGCACCATTCCGCCAGTGGCATGGGGTGGCCGGAAACACTATGCCACAAGCGCCTTTAGCCCGGGCCGCTACACCCCCAGCCCGACCCTGGCGCGGCGCGCCATCAGCCAGGCAATGCCCAGCGCCGGCACCGTCAGCGCCGCGGCGGCCGAGGTCATCGCGAGCGGATCGAGCGGCATCAGCCCGCCGCCCGGGGCCGCGAACATCAGCCCGCCGATGATCAGGGCACAGCGGATCGGCCATTCCAGCACGCCGCTGCGGCGGATATCCCCGATGCCCGCGAGATAGCCCTGCAATCCGCCGCACACCACCGCGACACCGATCAGCGCAGTGACGAAATGCCCGACGAAATCCATGAACTCGCCCTGCAGCACCAGCGAGGGGTTCATCACGAAGAAGAACGGCACGAAGTAGATGATCGCGCCGATCTTCATCGCCTGCACCCCGGTTTCCATCGGGTTCGACTTCGCGACCGACGAGGCGGCGAAGGCGGCCAGGGCCACCGGCGGCGTGATGAACGACACCATGCCCCAGTACATGATGAACAGGTGCACCGCGATCGGGTCGAGCCCGACCTTGATCAGGCTCGGCGCCAGCAGCACCGCGAGGAAGATGTAGCAGGCGGTGATGGTCATCCCCATGCCCAGGATGAAGCTGGTCAGCGCGCCCATCAGCAGCAGCAGGATCGGGTCGTTGCCGGCCATGAACAGCAGGCTGTTGGTCAGCGTCCCGGTCAGGCCGGTCAGCGAGAAGGCGCCGACCAGCAGGCCGATGCCGCCGAGCACCGCGATCAACTCGACGAACAGGCGCCCGTTGGCCTCGATGAACGTCACCACGTCCCCCCAGCCCCAGCGGTGCTTGGAAAACAGCTGGTTGAGCACCAGCAGCAGCCCGGTGGCCAGCCACGGCGCCCAGTTCTCCCGCTTCATCACCAGCAGCAGCACGACCAGCAGGATGATGACGAAGATGAAGTACCAGCCTTCGCGGAACACGTCGCGCAGCTTCGGCATGTCTTCCTTCGGCATGCCGACCATGGCATCGCGCCCGGCCAGGCAGTCGATCTGCATGAACAGCGCGAAGTAGAACAGGATCGCCGGCACCGCCGCGGCCATCGCCACGGTGGCGTAGGAGATGTTCAGGAACTCCGCCATGATGAAGGCGGTCGCCCCCATCACCGGCGGGGCCAGCACCGCGCCGGTCGACGCGCAGGCCTCGATGGCGCCTGCCGTGGCCGGGCGAAAGCCGGTGCGCTTCATGGCGGGAATGGTCATCGTGCCGGTGGTCAGCACGTTGGAGATGACGCTGCCGCTCATCGAGCCGAGCAGGCCCGAGGAGAAGATCGCCACCTTGGCCGCCCCGCCGCGCAGATGGCCGCACAGCGCGAAGGCGAAGTTGATGAAGAACGCGCCCGCGCCGGTGTATTGCAGCGCGGTGCCGAAGATCAGGAAGCCGATCACCAGCTCCGCGAAGGCGCGCATCGGGATGCCGAGCACGCTCTCGCGCGAGAAGATGTGGTAGGCGGCCGCCTCCATCAGGTCCACCGACGGCGAGGTCAGCGGTTGCGGCATCATGCCGGAGAACAGCGGGAAGAACGAGAACACCGCCATGATGGCGAACAGGATGAACCCGCCCGCCCGCCGCAGCGCCTCGAGCGCCAGGCCCCAGATCATGACCGCCGCCGCCATGATCCAGCCGGGCGCCACCATGTGCGCGCTGTATTCCCAGCCGGACAGGGCGGATTCGCGGGCGGTGGCGATCAGCCCCACGGTAATCGCGCTGGTCAGCAGGAACAGCGCGATGTCGTAGAGCGGAACGTGGTCGGAATGCAGCCCCGGCTTGATCGGATACAGGATGAAGGCCAGCGGCAGCAGCAGGCCGACCAGCGCCCAGTAGTACTCCGTGTCCAGCAGCGTCACGTCCATGAAGAACCGCAACGTGAACTGCTGGTTGAAGCACAGCGCGATCGACAGCAGGGTCCAGCCGATCAGCAGAACGCGCCACGATGTGGATAGCTGGCGGAAGCGCGGGCCTTCTTCGACCGGCGCGTCGGCTCCTGCCTCGGACATGGGGGGATGACCTTCGCGGGCTACTGGAAGATCACGTCGAGCGAAGCCTTCTCCAGCGCGGCCTTTCGCGCCGCCATCCAGGCGGTGGCGAAGGCGGCGTTGTCGGCCGGGGGATTGGCGCGCATGAAGCCGGTCCACGCCTCGGCCAGCACCTGCTGGCGCTTCATCAGCATGGCGTTGTGCGCCTCGGCCGCCGGTGTCCAGGCGCCGGCTTCCTGCATCGCCTTCACCGTGCCGGGGTGGTAAGGCAGCACCCAGGTCAGGTTCTGCCGCTTCAGCTCCAGCCCGTCGGCCCCCGGCGCGCCATCCTTGTAGTCGTTGTAGTTCACGATCATCGACTTCGCGATGCCGTGGATCAGGTCGACCGGCTGGGACGCATAGGCCATGAAGATCGGATAGGGATAGGCGTGCAGCTCGATCGGGTTGGCGGCGGAGATGCCGCCGGCGCCGCAGGTGGTCTTGTGCGGATAGTACCAGGGCCCGACCTTGCTCAGCCGCGCCCATCCCTCCTTGTCGCTGGCCGGCGTGGGGGGCCACATCAGGCCGCGCGGCGAGGCATCCAGCGCGCGCGCCGGCCCGGAGATGGTCGAGGCGATGGCGGCATCCACCTCGTTGTTGTTCATGCCGTTCCACATCGCGGCATTGCTGGAGAACTGCACGATGCGCACGTCGCCGATGCCCAGCCCGCCGAATGCCAGGATCGCGAAGGCGTTCTGGTTGAGCGCCGGCGAGCCGACCACGGTGCCCACCCGCTTGCCGCGCAGGTCCTTCACTTCCTTCACGCCGGCGTCCTTGGCCACGCCCAGTGCGATCGCGTTGCACGACGAGGCGGAAAGGATCAGCTGCAGCGGCTGCGGCCCCCAGTCGCGGCTGGCGAACTCGTACACCCCTTCCTGCGCGAAATAGCCGCCGATGCCCATGGCCGAGGCCTGCGCCCGGTTCGACTTCAGGGGTACCAGCCGGGCGATGTCGTTGCCGGCGGGCAGGCCGCGCAGGTCGGTGCCGTGCTTGTCCTTCATCATCTTGCCGATGGCGACCAGGATGCTGAAGCCGGAGGTGCCGGTTTCATAGGCCGTCATGGTCAGCGAAGCTGGCAGCTTGATGTCCTGCGCGCCGGCGGAGCCAGCGCCCATGGCGGCGGCCGCAACGGCGCCGGCAACCAGAATCCTGCGAAACATTGGCAATCCCCCTATAGGACCGAAGCCTCGCCTGGCCCGGACTGTTCTTGTGTGTCGGCTGTTCTGCCGGGCGCCCCGACGAAACGCAAGGCATGGTCCGGCGCGGCGCGCCCGGGCCGGAAGCCCGGGCGCCAGGCGCCTCAGTTGAAGATCACCGGCAGGCCTTCCTTGGCCAGCGCCGCGCCGCGGGCCGCGAGCCAGCCGCTGTAGAACGCCGGCTGGTCGGCAGGCGGGTTGGTCTTGAGATAGGCATCCCACGCCGCCGCCAACACATCCTGGCGCTTCATCAGGCCTTTGTTATGCGCCTCGGCCGCCGGCGTCCAAACGCCCGCCTCGCTCAGCGCCTTCACCGTCCCGGGGTGGTAGGGGATCACCCAGGTCAGGTTCTGCCGCTTCGCCTCCAGCCCGTCGATGCCCGGCAGCGAATCCTTGTAGGCGTCGTAGTTCACGATCATCGCGCGGGTCACCGCATGGATCAGCTCGGCCGGCTGCGAGGCATAGGTCATCCAGATCGGATACGGATAGAACGGCAACTCCATCGGGTTCTGCGGCGAAATGCCGCCCGCGCCGCATGTGGCCACATGGCGCGTGTAATACGGCCCGACGGCCGTCAGCCGCGCCCATCCCTCGTTGTCGTTGTTCGGTGTCTGTGGCCACACCAGCCCGCGCGGCGAAGCGTCAAGCTCGCGCGCCTGGCCGGAGATGGTCGAGGCGATCGCCGCATCCACCTCGTTGTTCACCATCCCCTTCCACATCGCGCCGAAGGAGGAGAACTCCACCACGCGCATGTCGTCGCGCGTCAGGCCGCCGAAGGCGATCATCGAATAGGCGTTCTGGTTCAGCGCCGGCGAGCCGATCACCACGCCAAGCCGCTTGCCGCGCAGGTCCTTCATCTCCTTCACGCCGGTATCCTTGGCGACCGCCAGCCCAGCCCCATTGCAGGACATCGCCGACAGCAGAAGCTGCAGCCGCTGCGGGCCCCAATCGCGCGAGCCGAACTCGTACATGCCCTCGGAGGCGAAGAACCCGCCAATGCCCATCGCCGAAACCTGCGCGCGCCCGATCCGCATGGGGGTCAGGCGCGCGATGTCGTTCCCCGCGGGCAGCGCCCGGAGGTCGACATTGTGCTTGTCCTTGAACATCTTGCCGAGCGCCACGACCATGCTAAATCCGGACGAGCCGGTGTCGTAGGCGGTCATTGTCAACGACGCCGGCAGCTTCGGCTCCTGTGCCATCGCGCCAGGTGCTGCCAGCAATGCGCCTGCCAGCGCCGCGGCAATGCGAATCGATGCAATGTTGTTCATGCGTTTCCCCTGCCCTGCCTTGCCGGGTCCGGTTGCCCCGGCCGGCTGCTTGCATTCCTGTTAACCCGCCGCCGATGCCGAAGCAATCATCATCGGCCCGCCGATAGGGCCGCGAACAAGTCGTTTTCGATACACTCGGCCCCAGAGCGCGCCTGTCTCCCGCCTTCCATCCGCGCCCCGCCCCGCGCTAGCCTGACCGCCCCTACCCGGAGCCCCCGCCATGCCCCCGCGCGACCGCATCTGCCAGTTCCACGACGAAATGACCGCCTGGCGCCGCGATTTCCACGCCCATCCCGAGATCGGCTACGAGGAACACCGCACCAGCGAAATCGTCGCCGCCAAGCTGGCCGAATGGGGCATCGAGGTGCATCGCGGCCTCGGCGGCACCGGGGTCGTCGGCGTGCTGCGCGGCACCAAGGGCGCCGGCCACGGCAATCGCGCCATCGGGCTGCGCGCCGACATGGACGCGCTCCCCATGGACGAGGCCAACACCTTCGCCCACCGCTCCACCATCCCCGGCCGGATGCACGCCTGCGGCCATGACGGCCACACCTCCATGCTGCTGGGCGCGGCCAAATACCTCGCCGAAACCCGCAACTTCTCCGGCACCGTCCACTTCGTCTTCCAGCCCGCCGAGGAGGGGCTCGCCGGCGCCAAGGCCATGCTGAACGACGGCCTGTTCGAGAAATTCCCCTGCGATGCCATCTACGGCATCCACAATTCGCCCAACGTCCCGCTCGGCCGCGTGCGCGCCGTCACCGGCACGGCCCTCGCCGCGATCGACTATTTCGTCGTCACCCTGCGCGGCAAATCCACCCACGGCGCCACGCCCCAGAACGGCATCGACACCGTCTCGATCGCCGCCCAGGTGATCAACATCATCAACGCCATCCCGTCCCGCCATGTCGACGCGCTCGACTCCGCGATCATCTCCATCGGCATGATCCACGGCGGCACCAGCAACATCGTCATCCCCGAAACCGTCGAGATCCGCGGCTCCGTGCGCACCCTCAAGCCCCAGGTCCGCGACCTGGTCGAGGAACTGTTCCACCGCGGCGTCACCCATTGCGCCGAAGCCCATGGCGGCACGGCGGAGATCGTCTACAACCGTGCCTACCCCCCCACCATCAACACCGCCGCGGAAACCGAGCGCGCCGCAATCGCCGCCGGGGCCATCATCGGCGACGCCAATGTCATCCGCGGCGGCCAGCCGATCCTCGCCGGCGAGGATTTCGCCTTCTACCTGGAGCGCACGCCCGGCGCCTTCCTGCTGTTCGGCCAGGGCGAAGGCGACCGCTTCGCCGTCACCCCGCACAACAGTTTCTACGAGTTCAACGACAACCTGCTCCCCATCGGGGCCAGCTTCTTCGCGCAGATGGTGGAGCAGGAGCTTGGGTAGGTAAGGAAGACGTTCTTTTTTGAAAAAAAGAACCAAAAAGCTTCCATCATTTGCACCGTGCCCGACCGTTCAGGCACGACGCAAAGGGATGAAAGTCTTTTTGCTTCTTTTTCTTCAGAAAAAGAAGATTCTTCCTTACTCGCTGTCCTCCCCCTTGCGCCGCTTGCGCGCCGCCGCAGCATACTGCCCACGCGGGCGCGACTCGGCGACATGCGGCCGGATCACCGTGTCGTAATATTCGTCCCAGTCCTCGGGCGCGAAGGCCGGCAACCCCTGCGTCACCACGAACCCGTTCTGGGCCGGTTCGTCCAGTGCGATCCGCGGCAGCACCTGCACCTGCATCATCGGAAAGTTCGGATCGAACTCCACCGGAATGTCGGTGCGCACCAGCTGCATGTTGGTGATCAGCGGCCCGAACCAGCGATCCGTCTCGATGATGCCCTCGCTCATCACCAGCCCGGCCTTCGGCGGCACGTTGGCCGGCGGACGCACATGCGCGCTCCAGCCCGGCGCCGTGCGCACCATCAGCCCGCTCCACATCTGAACCCGGCCAGGCTCGGTCAGCGCCCCCAGGAACGGCGGCCACCAGCCCTTCACCTCGTCGGGCACGTTGGCGTCGAAATACTCGGGAAACCCGGGGACATTGGCGGTGCTCAGCGGCAGCCATTCCTCATAGCCCGCCGGCCGCCATTTCACCGCGGCACCGTCCCACCACAGCCCGAACCCGATCGGCGGAAACACGTAGTAGCCAAAGCCCGAGGCCGTCACCACCGGTTCGCAGAACCGGAACGCCCGTGTCGGCAACGTCCCCATCGCCGACTTGTCCGCTCGCTCCGGCGGCCGGGCCGACGGGATGAGCCGATGGAACAGGATGCGCGGCACGGGCTTGGCGGCCTCATCCTGAGATTGCGGGGTCACCTTGCCGACGGGGGCTTCGCTCACGACAACGATCCTGTTCTAGCGCCAAACACACGAAACCGGGCCAAGGGGCCCGGTTCGCTGCATCCTCGGGCGGGGCGATGCCCCACCGCAGTATGGATGGATCAGAGAGCCGGCGCCATCGCGCCCAGGCGAACCTTCGACCCGCCGAGCGCCGGGCTCATCGCGCCGAGCTGAACCTTCGAGCCACCCAGAGCCGGGCTCATCGCACCCAGCTGAACCTTCGACCCGCCGAGCGCCGGGCTCATCGCACCCAGCTGCACCTTCGAGCCACCCAGAGCCGGGCTCATCGCACCGAGCTGCACCTTCGAGCCACCCAGAGCCGGGCTCATCGCGCCGAGCTGAACCTTCGAGCCACCCAGCGCCGGGCTCATCGCACCCAGCTGAACCTTCGAGCCGCCGAGCGCCGGGCTCATCGCACCGAGCTGAACCTTCGAGCCAGCCAGAGCCGGGCTCATCGCGCCGAGCTGAACCTTGGAAACGGTAGCAATCACGGTGACGTTCGACATGATGCAGGCCCTTTTCGTCCGAATGTTTCGAGCCGCCCAAGGCAACCCGTGCTGTTGGAGCCGTTATCGCCATCACCACGCATCCCGTCGTATTAACGCCGTTAAGACGTCGTTAATACGATCCTTGAACGTCGATTTAACGACGACGAACGATCGCCCCGATTTGAACGCCCAGAAAACCGTCATGCGCCTCGCGCACGTGTCAGCCCCCGCGAAAACCCTAGATATATCCGCCAGTTAAACGCAATCGGCCCGGATCAGCGATGACCGGGCTGGTTTGCCCCAATAAGGCAAACAAAGTGTAAAAATCGAACGATCATTCCACCATTGCGCGTCCGCCGGGTATGCAGACGTCACGCAATGCGAAAAAACGCCCCACTCCGTGGGAGTGGGGCGTCATTTTTACACTATCACGATGCCGTCACCGGCCACGGCCGCGCTGCCCGGCCGGTTACCGATTCACGCGGGCCTGAAAGCTTTCACGATGCTCCGGCGCCGCGCTGTCACGCCCGGCCGCTATGCCGCGGTGCCGCCCACGGTCAGCCCGCCGAGGCGCATCGTCGGCTGCCCGACCCCCACCGGAACGCCCTGCCCGCTCTTGCCGCAGGTGCCGATGCCCGGATCCAGCGCCATGTCGTTGGCCACCAGCTCCACCTTGGTCAGCGCATCCGGCCCGTTGCCGATCAGCGTCGCCCCCTTCACCGGCGCGCCGATCTTGCCGTTCTCGATCAGGTAGGCCTCGCTCGCCGAGAACACGAACTTGCCCGAGGTGATATCCACCTGGCCGCCGCCGAAATTCACCGCGTAGATCCCCTTGGAGACCGAGCGGATCACCTCGTCCGGCGTCGCCGTGCCGTTCAGCATCACCGTATTGGTCATCCGCGGCATCGGCGCATGGGCATAGGATTGCCGCCGCCCGTTCCCGGTCGGGCGCACGCCCATCAGCCGCGCATTCAGCCGGTCCTGCAGGAAGCCGGTCAGAATGCCGTCCTCGATCAGCACGGTGCGCCCGGTCGGCGTGCCCTCGTCGTCCACCGTCAGGCTGCCGCGCCGATCGGCCAGCGTGCCGTCATCCACCACCGTCACCCCTGGCGAGGCAATCCGCTGCCCCATCAGCCCGGAGAACGCACTGGTCTTCTTGCGGTTGAAATCCCCCTCAAGCCCATGCCCGATCGCCTCGTGCAGCAGGATGCCCGGCCACCCAGCCCCCAGCACCACCTGCATCTCCCCGGCCGGCGCCGGAATGCTCTCCAGGTTCACCAGCGCCTGGCGCAGCGCCTCGTCCACCGCCGCCCGCCACGTCTCGGGCGCGACCATCTTCTCGTAGGAGAACCGCCCCCCGGTGCCGAAGCTGCCGGTCTCGCGCCGCCCGTTCGTCTCCACCACCACCGACACGTTCAACCGCACCAGCGGCCGCAGATCGGCCACCCGCGTGCCGTCGGCGCGAATGATCTGCACCGCCTGCCACTCCCCGGCCAAGGACGCCATCACCTGCTTCACCCGCCCGTCCTTGCCGCGCGCATAGGCGTCGATCTCCGCCAGCACGCCGGTCCGCTTGGCGAAATCCATCCCCGACAGCGGATTGGCATCGGTATAGAGCCGACGGTTGGTCCCGCCCGGCGGCTCGGCCGCCACCCCCGAATGCCCGCCCGACACCGCCGAGACGGTCGAAGCCGCCCGCTTCAGCGCATCCTCGGTCAGCTCGCCCGCATGGGCATACCCCGCCGCCTCGCCGGCCACCGCGCGCAGCCCGAAGCCCAGCGCGGTATCGAATCCGGCGGCGCGGATGCGCCCGTCATCCAGACCGATGCTCTCGCTCTCGCGGTACTCCAGGAACAGCTCACCATCGTCCGCCCCCTCCAGCGCGCCGCGGGTCAGCCGCTCGGCGGCATCAAGCCCCAGCGTGGCGCCGGCGCGCGCGAAGAACAGCTCGTCGGTGACGGAGAGTGCAGTGCTCATGGGACAAAAGGCTCCATCACAGAGAGGAAGGTCGGGACCGCATCCGGTCCAGGGCGACAAGGGCGGCGGTCAGCACCACCACGGCCACGGTCTGGTGCAGCGTGCCGAGCCCCACCGGCACCACATATAACAAGGTGGCGATGCCGAGCGCGTATTGCACCCCCACCGCCGCCGCGAGCCCCAGCAGCGCCAGCCGCGCCGGCCCCCGCCAGCCCGCGACAAGGCTCGCCCCGGCCAGCACCAGCGTCAGCGTCGCCAGCAGCCGGTGGTTGAACTGCACCGCCGCCACGTTCTCCGCCCAATTCAGCAGGAACGGGCTGAGCCGCCCATACCCCTCCGGCACCAGCCGCCCGTCCATCAGCGGAAACGTGTTGTAGTCGAGCCCCGCGCGCAGCCCCGCCACGAACCCGCCGGCCAGGATGGCCAGCGCCACCACCACCACCGTCGCCTGCACCAGGCGCCTTACCCCACGCGAAACCTCCACCCCCGGTCCCTCGCGCAGCAACCCCAGCGCCGTCCACAGGATCGCCGCATACAGCACCAGCGCCAGCCCCAGATGCACCACCAGCCGATACGGCGACACCGCGGTGGACTCGGCCGCGAAGCCCGACGCCACCATGAACCACCCGATCGCCCCCTGCAGCCCGCCCAGCACGAACAGCACCACCAGCCGCGGCACCAGCGCCCGCGGCACCGCGCCGCGCCACCACAGCACCGCCAGCGGCACCACGAAGGCCAGCCCGATCAGCCGCCCCCACAGCCGGTGCGCCCATTCCAGCCAGAAGATCTGCTTGAAACCCTCCAGTCCGAAGCCCTTGTTGACCAACTCATACTGCGGGATCGTCCGGTACAGCTCATACAGCCGCACCCACTCCGCCTCGCTCAGCGGCGGCAGGGTCCCGCGGATCGGCGCCCACTCCATGATCGACAGCCCCGACCCGGTGAGCCGCGTCGCCCCCCCGAGCGCCACCATCACCAGGATCATGCCGCACATCGCGAACAGCCAATACGCCACCAGCCGACGATCACGCGCCTGCCGGGCCGAAACGGGGAGATGAGGATCGAATGGCATGGCCCAACATATAGGGCGGTTCGGCCATGAGAAAGGGAAGGAAGGCCAGGGCGCCGCCCTGGACCCGCTGGGGCCGGCGG
>CAMDGX010000013.1 GCA_945897825.1 Asaia bogorensis
ACGCCGTAGTAGCCGATGCGGGGATGGGGGATGGCGGCCTGGTCGGCGGGTTGGATATGGCTGGTGCGGGCGGCGGCGAAATGGGCGACGTCGACGCTGCTGGGGAAGGGGTGGATGTCCGGGTGGCGGTCGCGCTTGGCCTCGTAGAGGCTGTGGCCGCCAGTGAAGACTAGGTCGGCGCGGGCCATCAGGCGGGCCTCGCGCTCATGCAGGCCGGCGGGGGCGCCGCGGAAGGCGGAGAGCTCGTCCATGCAGTCGTAGACGACGACGTCCGCGGCGAGATGGGCGGAGAAGCCGAGCATCATCGGGGTGTAGTACCAGAGCAGGCCGGGGCGGAGGCCGCGGGCCTGGAGCAGGCCGTCCAGCGCCTCGCGCTGGGCGGCCTCTGCCTGGTCTGGCGGCATGCCGTCGGGCAGGCACATGCGCGCGACGACGAGGTGCTGGGAGCGCGGCTCCAGCATCAGGTCCGGCACCGCGCCCGGTGCGAAGACCGGCTCTTCCCAGAAAATCACCGGCATTTCGGTCGATAGTCGCTCGATGAGATGCTGAGGGCGTTGGTAGACAAAATCCCACCGCAGATGGGAAAAACAGATTGCAACTTGGCCAGTAATGGTTTTGTTGATGACGGACTCCACGTGATCCCTGGGTGCCACATTGCTCTCCACTGCAAACGCAGAAGCGGGAATGCTAGGTCGCGCGAAAGGTTCCCAGACGTTCCATTTGCGTGTGGTGCGACATATTATCCGCATGCAATGGAATTTGTGCGTTTCGACAAGCATGGCGGCTGAAGGCAAGGGGACTGGCAGGCGGAACCGGGCGCGTGTGCCTCCGTTCTGGCGGGGAGAGCCCGAAGGAGATCCCGATGCGATGTGTTGCAGCGATTGCCGCCGTTCTGCTGGTGTCGCCGCTTCCTGTGGTGGCTCAGACGGCGGGTGGCCAAGCGGGGACAGTGGCGCCGGGCGCGCCGGTAACGACTGCGACAGAGTATCTGGCGGCGGCGGCGGCCGGGGACCTGTATGAGAGAACGTCGAGCGAACTGGTGATGCGCGGCGAGGGCGGGACGGCCGAGGTCCGGCAGTTCGCGCAGAAAATGGTGGTCGACCACCAGAACATGAGCGTGCAGCTGCGAACCGCGGCGGAGGGCGCCGGGTTACGGATGGGCGTGCCGGTGATGACGCCGCAGCAGCAGGCGATGATCGAGCAGCTTCAGGCGGCGAGCGGGGCGCAGCGGGAGCGGATCTATCTCACCCAGCAGGTGACGGCGCACCGGCAGGCGCTGGCGTTGCACCAGGGCTATGCCGCGGGCGGCGACCGGCCGGAGCTGCAGGCGTTGGCGCGGACGGCGGCGCAAGTGGTGGAGGGGCACCTGCTGGAGCTGCAGCGGCTGACATCGGGGGGGTAGAAAGCGTTCTTTTTTGGAAAAAAGAACCAAAAAACTTTTGTCCATTGGCGCCCGGCTGGCCGGTGACATGCGGTGCGAATGGATAGAAAGTCTTTTTGCTTCTTTTTCTTCAGAAAAAGAAGATTCTTGCCTGGCGGCTCAGCGGGCTTGCAGCCGGCGCGGGACGTCCATTTCCTCCAGCAACGCGCGGGTTCGGGTGCCGTGCGATTGCGGCAGGTGGAGGAAGGCGGCGAGGTCGGCGGGGTGGTCGATGTCCATGGCGATGCCGGGTTGGCGGATGACGGTGGGCTCGATCCCGACGGCGCGGGCGGCGGCGAGGTGGGGGTGGTAGGAGTTGTCCCCGAAGCGCAGGGGGACGGCGAGGGGCGGCGAGAGGATGACGGTGTTGGAGCCCTGCTCGTCGTGGGCGGGGACGATTGTGAAGGCGGGGGTGAAGGCGCTGTGGGCGGCCAGCGCCGCGTCGATCTCGGCGGAGGTGGCGGCGGGGATGTCGATGGGCAGGGTGAGGATGCCGGCGGCCCTCTCGGCGGCGAGGAGGGTGCGGCCGGAATCGACGCTGCCGGTGTGGCCATCCCGCGCGCCTTCGGTGATGACGCGCCAACCGTGGCGGCGGGCGATGGCGGTGGCGTGGGGGTCGAGGGTGACCAGGGCGATGCCGGCCAGGCGTGTGGCGCCGGCGAGGGCGGCCAGGACCTCTTCCATCATGGTGGTGGCGAGGCGGTGGCGTTCATCGGGGGTGAGGAAGGCGGCGAGGCGCTGCTTGGCGCCTTGCAGTTCCTTGACCGGGATGACGGCCCAAATTCCCGTCATGCCAGGGCGTCGGCGAGGTCCAGGGTGGTGCGGGCGAGGGCGATCTTGTCGTCGAGCGTGGTCATCAGGGTTTGGGTGAGCAGGGTGCGCGGGGCGAGACCGGCGGCTTCTTCTGCGTCGCCGGTGTCGAGGATGTAGCCGTCGAGCAGATTGCCGTAGCGGTGGGCGATGGCGGCGGCGCCGGGGGGGATGCCGAGTTCGGCCATCATCTTGGCGGTGGGGCCTTTCACGGCCTTGCCGCCGATGATCGGGGAGACGGCGACGACCGGGGCGGTGCGGGCGGCGAAGGCTTCGCGGATGCCGGGCAGGGCGAGGATGGGCTCGACCGAGATGAAGGGGTTCGACGGGCAGATGACGATGGCGCGCAGGCGGGGGCTGGTCAGCGCGGCGAGGAAGTCGGGGTGGGGGGTGGCGGTGTCGGCGCCGGCGAAGCGGAGGGATTTCACCACCGGGCGGCATTGGCGGCCGACGAAATAGTCCTGGAAGTCGAGCAGGCCTTCGTCGCTGTCGACCTGGGTGCGGACGGGGTCGTTGCTCATTGGCAGGATCCGCGCGGCGATGCCGAGGCGGCGTGTGATGTCCGCGGTGACGGCGCTGAGGGTTTCGCCGGATTTGAGGCGCATGGTGCGCAGCGCGTGGAGCGCGAGGTCGCGGTCGCCGAGGCGGAACCAGGTGGGGCCGCCGAGCGTGGCGAGGGTTTCCATGAAATTCCAGGTTTCGTCTGCGCGGCCCCAGCCGAGGGTTTTGTTGTCCAGGCCCGCGAGCGCGTAGGTGAGTGTGTCGATGTCGGGCGAGATCGACAGGCCGAGATGCTCGAAGTCGTCGCCGGTGTTGGCGACGATCAGGAGGTTCTCGGGGGCGACGACGTGGGACAGGCCGAGGGCGAGCTTGGCGCCGCCGACGCCGCCGGAGAGGGCGAGGACGAGGTCACGCTTCATCATCGGAACAGGTCTTCCTGCGGCGGGCGGACGAGGTGGGCGGCGCCCATTGCGGGTTGCGACCAGGACAGGCCGCGGACCAGGATGACGGGCTGGCCTTCGGCGCCCTGGCCCTGCAGGAGGGAGGCGGCGGCGGCGATCTCGTCGGCAAAGCCGCTGATGCTGACTTCGAGGATGCGGCCGAACAGGTCCGGATTGCCGCGCAGGTCGACCAGCGCGGGCAGGCCGGCGGCGCCGATGGCGATGCCCGCGGTGCCGCGGCGCCAGGCGCGGCCGAAGCTGTCGCTGATGACGATCCCGAGCCGGCCGCCCGCTGAGGGGGCGAGGCGGGCGCGCAGGCGTTCGGCCGATGCGTCGGGGTCTTCAGGGAGGAGGAGGACGCGCTCGGTGCCGTCCTGGGTGGCGACGTTGGAGTGGTCGATGCCGGCGTTGGCCATCACCCAACCTCGTCGGTGCTCGATGATCAGCAGGTTGGGGCGGGCGCGGACGACGCGGACGGACTGGTCGAGGATGACCTGGACGACGCGCGGGTCCTTCTGGACGGTTTGCGCCAGTTCGATCGCCTCGGCGGAGGCGGTGACATCGGGTATTTCCACGATGCGGCCTTCGGCCTTCGAGACGATCTTCTGGGCGAGCACGAGCACGTCGCCGGGCTGGAGGGCGAGGGCGGCGCGGGCGAGGGCGGCTTCGATCAACCCGGCGAGGTCATCGCCGGGCTGCACCATCGGGATGCCCGGCAGCGCGTGCAGGGCGAGCGAGGACGTCATGGATCAGCCGAATTTCTTGCGCAGCAGCGGCAGGACGGTTTCGCCGTAGAGCTTGAGGAAGCGGGCCTGGTCGGGGCCCGGCGCATGGAAGACGAGGTGGCGGAAGCCGAGGTTCACGTACCAGCCGATCTTTTCGACCTGCTCCTCGGCGTCGTTGGAGACGATCCAGCGCTTGGCGGCGCGTTCGAGGGGGAGGGCGTCGGCGAGGCGTTCCATCTCGACCGGGTCCTCGACGGACATCTTCTCCTCCGGCGAGAGGGCCAGCGCCGCCCAGTGGCGGGTGTCTTCCAGGGCGCGCTGCTTGTCGGTGTCGAAGCTGACCTTCACTTCGATCATGTTGTCGTATTCGGGCTTGGGGGCGGATGCGAGCTTGAGGCCTTCGGCGACGTTGGGCAGGAGGGTCTCGGTGTAGAGCTCGACGGCCTTGCCGCTGGTGCAGATGAAGCCGTCGCCGGCGCGGCCGGCATACTTGGCGATCATGGCGCCGGCGGCAGCGACGTAGATCGGGACCGGGGTTTCCGGCCGGTCGTAGATCGTGGCGTTCTCGGTTTTGTAATAGGTGCCCTCGAAGCTGACGCGCTCCTCGGTCCAGAGCTTGCGCATGAGCTGGACGGATTCGCGCAGGCGGGCGAAGCGTTCCTTGAAGTCGGGCCAGTGCATGCCGGTGGCGGGGACTTCGTTCAGGCCCTCGCCGGTGCCGATGCCGAGGATGACGCGGCCGGGGAACATGCTGCCGAGCGTGCCGAAGGCCTGGGCGACGATGGAGGGGTGGTAGCGGAAGGTCGGCGTGAGCACCGAGGTGCCCATGACGATGCGTTGCGTGCGCGCGCCGAGGGCGCCGAGCCAGACGAGGGAGTTGGGGGCGTGGCCGTCGGTGTGCTTCCAGGGCTGGAAGTGGTCGCTGATGAAGACCGAATCGAAGCCGGACTGCTCGGCCATCACCGAGAAATCGAGCAGCTTCGAAGGCGCGAACTGTTCCGCCGAGGCCTTGTAGCCGAGCTTGAGCATCTGTTCCGTCCCCGTTTGCCTCGCCCCCATATGGCGTGGCGGCGCGCCGTGGCCAGTCTATAGTCCGCGCCGGACGCGGCAACCAGCGGGGCGGGAAAGTTCATGGGCGTGAAACTTGGGGTGGCGTTCTCGGCCTCCGACCTCGGCTGCGCGCCGGGGGTGCTGCGGGACTTCGCGTTGCTGGCCGAGGAGATCGGCTACGACGACCTGATGCTGCCGGACCATGTGCTGGGGGTGAACGTGGCCTCGCGGCCGGATTGGGGGGCGCGCAACACATCGGCCGATGCGTTCCATGATCCGTTCGTGGCGTTCGGGTTCCTGGCGGGGATTTGCCGGCGCATCCATTTCTCGACGCAGGTGCTGATCCTGGCGCAGCGCCAGGCGGCGCTGGTGGCCAAGCAGGCGGCGAATGTGGATGTGCTGAGCGAGGGGCGGTTCCGGCTGGGCATCGGGGTGGGGTGGAACGAGGCGGAGTTCGTCGGGCTGAACGAGAATTTCCACGATCGCGGCAGGCGTTCGGTAGAGCAGATCGAGGTGATGCAGGCGCTGTGGGCGCAGGACCATGTCGATTTCAAAGGCAGGTGGCACACGATCCCGGATGCGGGGATCAATCCGCGGCCGGCGTCGGGGAAGGTGCCGGTGTGGTTCGGCGGGCACATGGATGTGACGCTGCGGCGGATCGCGCGGCTGGGGGACGGGTGGATGATGAACGTGCATCCGCCGGGCGAGGCGGCGCTGGCGGATTTCGCCACGCTGCGGCGCTATACCGAGGCGGAAGGGCGCGATCCCGGCAGCGTGGGGATCGAGGTGTGGACCTCGATGGGGGCGGGGACGGATGAGGACTGGCGGCGGGAGTTCCGATTCTGGAAGGATGCCGGGGTGAGCCGGGTGACGATGAACCCGACCTTCAACCGCAACCATCACAGGCGGATCGCCGGGCGCGACATGGCAGCGCATGCGGCGGCGATCCGGCGCTGGCATGCGGCGGTAGCCGATCTCGCCTGAGGCTGGAATCGGACCGCGCCCGGCCCCATGTGCGGGGTGTGGGATGGGAGCGGTTGATGGGTGACGGCGTGATGCAGACGGTGCAGTCCTGGCTGCAGGCCGGGGCCGGGTGGGCGCCCGTCGCGGTGTTCGTCGTCACCTTCCTGGAATCGCTGCCGGGCGTGAGCCTGCTGGTGCCGGCGACGGCGCTGTTGCTGGCGACCGGGGCGCTGCTGGGCACCGGGACGCTGGAGCCGGGACCGATCGTGGCGGCGGCGATCGGGGGTGCGATCGCGGGCGATGCGGTGGGGTTCTGGCTGTCGCGCGCCTATGGGCCGCGGCTGGTGCGCTGGATGCTGCCGCGCAGCCAGCGGCGGGGCTATGCCATGGCGCTGCTGATGTTCCGCCGCTTCGGCTGGGCCGCGGTGTTCTTCGGTCGGTTCCTGGGGCCGGTGCGCGCGGTGTCGCCGTTGATCGCGGGGATCGCGCGGATGCGGGAGCGGCGTTTCCAGTCGGCGAACGTGCTCTCCGCCATCGTGTGGGCGCCGCTGCTCCTGCTGCCGGGCTATGCCGCGGCGCGGGGCATGGAGGCGGCGGGGATGCAGGAGCACCACGTGTTCTTGGGCATGGCGGCGCTTGGGGTCGGCGGGATCGGCTGGGTGCTGCTGCGGATGCGGCGGATGCGCGCGCCGGTGTTGCCGGGGCGGTAGGGGCGCTCAGGCAGCCCGGGCCCCGGCCGCGCGGCCGACATCCAGGGCGGCCTTCAGGCGTTCCAGGGTGATCGGCTTGGCCATGAAGCCGTCCATGCCCGCGGCGAGGCAGGCGTCGCGGTCATGGGCGAAGCTGTTGGCGGTGAGGGCGACGATCGGCATCGCCGCTGCGGGGTGGGGGGCGAGGGCGCGGATGGCGCGGGTGGCGGCCAGGCCGTCCATGCGCGGCATCTGCATGTCCATCAGCACGAGGTCGAACGGCCCGGCCTGCGCCGCTTCCACGGCGGCGGCACCGTCGGCGACCACGGTGGCGGTGTGGCCGAGGTGGTCGAGCAGGCCGCGGATGACCTCCTGGTTCACGCGCGTGTCCTCGGCGACCAGAACGTGCAGGCGGCGGCCGTCGGCGTGCGGCGGCTCGGCGGCGGGGGCGGCTTGCTGGTCCGGTGGCAGGATCTGGCGCAGGCGCGCGGCGGTGTAGGGCGGCGGGAGGGGGCCGCCCGGGCCGTAGCGCAGGACGCGGGGCGCGGCGGTGGTCGGCCCGGCGACGGGCACCAGCACGAGGTCGGCGGGGGGGAGGCCGGGGGCTTCGTCCGACTCCCAGCCGAGGTCGCGCGCCAGCACCGCGAGCGCCCCACCGACGGGGGCGCAGGCCCCCTCAGTGCGCAGCCGCACGCGGGGGGCGGGGTGCGTGGGCAGGCGGGGCTGCGCCGCGCCGGCGGGGCGCAGCGGGAGGATGACGTGGAAGCGGCTGCCTTCGCCGGGGACCGATTCGAGGCTGATCCGCCCGCCCATCGCGGTGACCAGGCGGCGGCAGATCGCCAGGCCCAGGCCGGTGCCGCCGAAGCGGCGGCTGATCGAGGCGTCGGCCTGGGTGAAGTCGTCGAAAAGGGCGACCTGGGCCTCGGGCGCGATGCCGATGCCGGTGTCGTGCACGGTGATGCGCAGGGCGCCCGCGTCCACCGCCACGCACAGCGCGACGCCGCCGCGTTCGGTGAACTTCACGGCGTTGGACAGGAGGTTGACCATCACCTGGCGCAGCCGGGCGCCGTCGCCGAGCAGAAGGGTGGGCACTTCGGGCGCCACGGCGGCGGCCATGTCGATACCGCGCTCGGTGATGCGGGCGGCGAGGATGTCGGTGGCGGATTCGACCAGGGCGCGCGGATCGAAGGGGCGGTCCTCCAGGTCGAGGCGGTCGGATTCCAGCCGGCTGATGTCCAGCACGTCGTCGATCAGGGCGAGCAGGGCGGTGCCGCAGGCGCTGATCGTGTCGACCAGGCGGTGCTGCTGGTCGGACAGGCCGGTCTGGGCGAGCAGGGAGACCGAGCCGATCACGCCGTTCATCGGGGTGCGGATCTCGTGGCTCATCGTGGCCAGGAAGGCGGACTTGGCCCGGGTGGCGGCCTGCGCGGCCTCGGCGGTGGCGCGGAGTTCCTCGCCCATGCGCTCGGCGGCGCGGCGCGCGGCGCTCAGGCCGCGGTATTGGCGGGCCAGCATGGCCCCGGCGGCGGCGAGGGTGCCGAGGAGGGTGCCGACGGCGGCCACCAGGCTCCAGAACGTGCTGGAGTTGGCATATTGCAGGCGATGGCGGAGCGTGGCGTTGGCCTCGTTCGCGGCGGCGGCCAACTGGCCCAGGGCGGCGAGCGAGAAGTCGAGCATCGCCAGCTTCGCGACCATCTCGTGCGGCGCGGGGGGATGGGTTTCCAGCCGTTCGAACCAGGGTCCGGCCTGGTGCAGCGGCTCCAGGGCCTTGTGCAGCAACAGGCGCATGCGCGCGCCATCGACGCCCAGGCTGAGCAGGGGGCTGGTTTCCAGCATTTCCACGCGGCTCAGGGCGATGTCGTAGCGCTGGACGATTTCGGCGCGCGCTTGCCGGTCGTTGCCGTAGCCAAGGCGCGAGAGGCCGCGTTCGATGCGCTCGACCTCCCGCTCCATCTGGAGGAAGGTCCAGATCAGGCTTTCGTGTTCCTGGGTTCCCAGGCTGCGCTGGGTGGTTTCCAGGCGCACCAGGGCCGCCCCGGTGGCGACCAGCGAAACCAGCGCCAGGGCGGCCAGCAGCAGCGCCAGGGCGCCAGTGGCGCCTGGCAGGCGCAGGCCGCGCGTCCGGCGCATTGCGCGGCGCCCCGAGGTCCGGTCAGGCCACCTCGATGTCGCGGATCTGCCAGACCGAGCGGTGGTAGACGATCGGGTTGCGCAGCGAGGCGTCGCGGTCCATCGGGTAGATGATCCACAGCGGGCCCCTGTCGCGCACCGCCATCTCCGTGCCGTCGCGATGCGTGGCCAGGATCACCTGGTGCTTGCGGAAATCCTCCACCGGCACTTCCGAGGCGTAGTCGTTCAGCGCCACCACCTTCAGCGTGTTGCCCTCGGCGCCGACAAGGTCGAGCAGGGCGGCGCCGAGCGGGCCGCTGAAGGTGACGCGGCCCTTGGTCCATGGCGTCTCGCCGGTGAAGCTGCCTTGGGGCATGGCGGCCAGCATGGCGCGGTCGAAGCGGGCGGCGCCGGGGGCGTTGGTGCGGGCGATGCGCCCGGTCATGGTCAGCACGACCGGGCCCGTGGGGGCAGCCAGCGGGGCCGGTTGCGCGCGGGGGCGCGTGGCCCCCACGACCAGGGCCGGGAGGGCCAGGAAAAGGCGACGGCGGATCGGCATCGAGACGCTCCGTGCTTGCGGGACGGCGTTGCGGGGAATCGGCCCACGGTCGTCGAGAAGCGTTGTGGAGCGGTTAACGGCATGCCTGCCCGGCGGGCCGTGCGCCTCAGGTGTCCGCGAGTGCGGCGATCATGGCGTCGCGATGGGCCCAGTCGCCCTCGGCATGGACCGGCTGGAGGCAGACATGGGTGGCGCCGGCGTCGAAATGCGCGCGCAACCCGGCCTTGACCTCGTCCACCGTGCCGGAGACGACCATGGCGTCGATGAAGTGGTCGCTGCCGCCGTTCTCCAGCTCGGCCTCGGTGAAGCCCAGGCGCAGCCAGTTGTTGCGGTAGTTGGGCAGGACCATGTAGCGCGACAGCTCGGCGCGGCCGAGGGCGCGGGCGCGGGCGCGGTCGGGCTCGATGCAGACCTTCTGCTCGACGGCCAGCCACTGGTGCGGGCGGCGCAGGGCGGCGGCTTGGCGGGTGTGCTCGGGCGTGACGTTGTAGGGCAGGGCGCCCTTGGTGCGTTCGGCGGTGAGCTTGAGCATCAGCGGGCCGAGGGCGGCGATCATCACCGGCCAGTCCTGCGCGCCGGCTTCGGAACCTTGCAGCGCGTCGAGATAGGCGCGCATGGCGGGCAACGGCTTCTCGTAGCGGTGGCCGCGCACGCCCTCGACGGCGGGGCGGTGGCTGACGCCGAGGCCGAGGATGAAGCGGTCGCCGTAGAGCTGGTTCAGCGTCATCATGCCGCGGCGGGCGGAATAGCCGTCGCGGGCGTAGATGTTGGCGATCGAGCTGCCGACGACCAGGCGCCTGGTGGCGCCGAGCAGGTAGCCGGCGAGGGAGAGCGATTCGTAGGCGCGCGACTCCGGATACCAGAACGCGCCGTAGCCATGGCCCTCGACGGTGGCCATCAGGGCGGCGAGTTGGGGGCCGTCGAGCCGGTCGGTGGGATACCAGACTCCTAGTCTGCCGAGTTCCATGTGTATGCTCCGGAAAAATGGGGGTACCGCGTCGCCGATGATCGTCGGGCTGGCCGGCCATGTCGACCATGGCAAGACATCGCTGATCCGTGCGCTGACCGGGGTGGACACCGACCGCCTGCCGGAGGAGCGGGCGCGCGGCATGACCATCGACCTCGGCTTCGCCTATGCGGCGCGGCCGGATGGGCGCGTGGTCGGGTTCGTCGACGTGCCGGGGCATGAGCGGTTCCTGGCCAACATGCTGGCGGGCGTGCTGGCGATGGACCGCGTGCTGCTGGTGGTGGCGGCCGATGACGGGCCGATGCCGCAGACGCTGGAGCACCTGGAGGTGCTGCGGCTGGTGGGCGTGGCGGGGCTGGCGGTGGCGGTGACCAAGATCGACCGCGTGCCGGCGGCGCGGGCTGCTGCGGTGGCCGCCGAGGTCGGGGCGCTGGCGGTGCGGGCCGGGTATGCCGCGCCGGTGTTTCTCGTTTCGGGCGTGACCGGGGAGGGGCTGGCCGATGTGTGGGGCTGGATCGACGCCGCGGCGCCGGTCGCGCGGGACGATGACGGCGGGTTCCGCATGTCGATCGACCGCAGCTTCGTGCTGCCGGGCGTCGGGCCGGTGGTGACCGGCACGGTGGCGGCGGGCGCGGTGCGGCCGGGGGATGGGCTGGTGCTGTCGCCCTCGCGGCTGTCGGCGCGGGTGCGCAGCCTGCGGGTGCAGGACCGCCCGGCGGAGCTGGCCCGGGCGGGGGATCGCTGCGCGCTGGCGATCTCCGGCGCGCGGATCGAGCGGACGCGGCTGCATCGCGGCGACTGGCTGGTGGCGCCCGCGCTGCATGCGCCGACCGATCGGCTGGATGCGCGGGTGCGCCTGGCCGAGGGGCGCACGCTGCGCCATGGCGGCATGGTGCATGCGCATCTGGGGGCTGCCGCCATCCCGGCGCGGCTGCTGGTGTGGGACGAGGAGGTCGGGGACACGGCGTTCGTGCGGCTGCAGCTGCCGCGCGCGGCGGTGGCGCTGCATGGCGACCGGCTGGTGCTGCGCGACGACGGGACCGGGCGGATCGTCGCCGGGGGGCATGTGGTCGATCCGTTCCCGCCGGCCCGGCGGCGGCCGCGCGCGCATCGGCTGGTGGAGTTGGCCGCGCTGGCCGCGCCGGAGCCGCAGGCGGCGCTGGCGGGGCTGGTGGCGACGAATGGCTGGGCCGATCTCGCCGCCCTGGCCCGCGCGCGCAACCGCGATCCCGCCAGCCTGGAGGCGCTGCCGGGGGCGATCGGGGCGACGGTGCTGGGGCCGGCCACACGCCGGATCGCCATTTCAGGGGCGACCCGGGAAGCGGTGCGCGAGCGGCTGGTGGCGACGCTGGGGCGGCACCATGCGGCCCATCCCGAGCTGGGCGGCATGGCGCGGGCCGTGCTGCTGGCCGGGGCCGGGACGGAGGAGGTGATCGCCGACGCGATGCTGGCCGAGTTGCTGGCGGAGCGGGTGGTGGTGCCGGAGGGGCTGGTGCTGCGCCTGCCGGACCATCATGCGCGACTGCCCATGGCGGACCTCGCGGCGTGGCCTGCGGTCGCAGCACTGCTGGCCGGGGGCGGATTGCGACCGCCACGAGTGCGCGAGGTGGCCGAGGCGCTGGGGCTGGACCCCGAGGCGGCGGAGGCCTTGCTGGTGCGGTTCGAGCGGTTCGGCCGGGTGCTGCGCGTGGCGCCGAACCGCTTCTTCCTGCCGGAGACGGTGGCCGCCCTGGCGCGCGAGGCGGTGGCGCTGGCGGAGCCGGATGGATTCACGGCCGCCGACTACAACCGCAAGACCGGGCTGGGACGCAACGTGGCGATCGAGGTGCTGGAGTTCCTCGACATGCTCGGCATCACGCGGCGCACGGGGGAGTTGCGCCACATCGTCGCCGATCCCGGCGAGGTGTTCGCCGCGGACGTCCCCTCCCCGGGTGGGGGAGGGGAGGCCGGGGTCGCGGGGCGGCTCAATTCCCCTTCAGCAGCATCGCGATGATCGCGTCGAAATGCGCGTCGGCCATGGCGCGCAACTCGTCGTCGGTCCGGTCCTGGACCGGGTGCGGGATGAACACGCAGGCGGGATCGGTGCCCAGGGCTTTCGCCTGAACCTCGGCCGCCTCGATGAACTCGGTGGTCGCCACCACCATCGCCGGAAGGCCGCGGGCCTCGAGATCTGCAAGGTCATGCAAACTGCACGACGTGCAACTCCCTCAGTCCGCCAGCCCCTGGATCACGACCTGGACCTCGGTGCCGATCTGCTGGCGCAGGGCGAGCGGGGCGGGGCGGGTCATGGTCGGTTTCATGTAGCGGCGCGTGGCGATGCCGCGTTCCTGGAGCCGGGCGTCGAGCCGGTCGAGGAACACGTCGCCGCGCGGCTTGGAGATGTCGACGATGCCGACCGTCAGCCCGTCCAGCCGGTCGGGCCGGCCGAGGCGCGGGCGTATTGTCGGACTTCGCTCCGAGGTCGGGTCCAGCAGTGCCGTCATTGCGTGATCTCCCTGGTTACCGGGGCCGAGCCGCGTTCGCCGCTGGCCGACCACCCGCCGATGATGCCCGAGAACATGCCCGCGCCGCCACCGGCGCGTACGATCATGAGGCCGCCCGGGCGGAATTTCGCGATGCGCCGCCCGGCATAGGAGGGCGGGCCGCCCTCCGCGATGCCATGCGCGCCGGCGACGAGGTCGTCGCCGTCCATCTCGGTGAGGCGATAGAAGGCGTCGTAGACCTGCTGCTTGGTCCAGCCTGCCTGCCGGTAGGTGCGCTCGTGCTCCGGCGATATCACCACGATGGCGTCGCAGGACGGCGCCAGCTTGATGTTCTGCATCGCCTTCATGCTTTCGGCGAAGGAGCGGCTGAGGCTTTCGGGGTCGCGCGACTTCTGGTCCACCACGCCCTGCAGGCCGAAGCCGGCGAAGACCGTCACGGCGGATTTGCCCGGGGCGATGCCGCGTTCGACCGAGAGCGGTTCCCAGCAGGAGTTCTCCTCGTCCTCGGCGAAGCAGTAGGTGTATTTGCCGGGGTTGCCGAGGGTGGCGCGGTCCACCTCCTGCGGGCGGCCGCCGCCGATGTTGCGGATGACCAGCTGGAGGGCGCGGCCGATGGTGGCGTTGGCGCGGTTGCCCTGGCCGAGCGCATTGCCGCGGGCGTTCATGCCGATGGCGCGGCGGATCGGGCCGTTCACGATCACCACCGGGCCGACATACATCGTGGTGGCCAGCACGCCGTGCATGGCGAAGGGCTCGTCCAGCACGGCCTCCACCGCGGCGAGCACCACGGGCAGGTATTCGGGCTTGCAGCCGGCCATCACGGCGTTGATGGCGATCTTCTCGACCGTGGCCGGCACGAGGTCCGACGGGACGAGGCCGATCACCTCCTGCGGGTCGCGGCTGGTGCCGGAGAGCATGCGCAGCACGCGCTCCTCGGTGGGCGGGACCAGGGGCAGGCCGTCGGACCAGCCGCGGTCGAACATCGCCTCGATCTCGTCCTCGCCGGAGCCGATGGCGATACGGCGGGCGGCGATGCCGGTCTCGCCATGGCGGACCTTCAGGCGTTCGAGGATGCCGGGCTCGACGTTCTTGGCACCGCAGCCGGGGCGCATGGCGGGCAGGCCCTCGCCGAGGCCGGGGCGGCCGGCGACGCGCTGCCACTCCGCGCGGTCCCAGCCATAGGTGCGCTCCACCTCCTGGCCGGCTTCGAAGCGGATCAGCGTGGGCACGATCTCGATGCGCAGGCGGTGGGAGATGTCGAGCTCGGCGTCGTGGATGCGCGCGGCGATCCCCTCGGGGAAGGTGGGATCGTCCTGGGTGTAGACGGTCAGCCCCGCGTCGCGCGCCAGGGCGGCCAGCACCGGCGCGGTCAGCTCGCAGGTCGGGCAGTCCCGCTTGACCACCGCCACCAGACCGTCATGTGGAGCGTCCATTGCCGCCTCCCCCCGTTGCCCGGCGATTGAACCACTGTGCGGGGGCTTCGCGAAGCCCCGATCGGCGGCGGGATCAGGCGCGGCGGCGGCGCGTCGCGGCCAGGCCGGCCAGGGCGGTGCCGAGCAGCGCCAGGCCGGCCGGTTCCGGCACCGCGGTGGCGGCGTTGGGGATGGCCATGGTGGAGAGGGTCCAGCCGAGCAGGTCGTGGTCCATCATGCCGTCGCCGGTGCCGGCAGAGAAGCCGAACCAGGCCTTGTCGCCGCCGACCACCTCGCGCAGGTTCACGGCATAGGCGCCGATGACCATGGCGGCGGCGTCGTCGCCGTCCTGCACCGCCACCGAGAGCTGCTGGGCGGCGCCGTCGTAGGAGATGATGGCGGTCCAGACATTGCCGTTGACGAGGCATCCGGATGCCTCGGGGGTGTCTTCGCAGGCGGTGACACCGTAGGGGCTGGCGGCGGCGAGGTTGGCCAGCATGCCGTCGCGTGCCAGGGCGATGTGGTTGTCGCTGCCCTCGTTGCCGTTGTCGAACGTATCGAACTCCACGGCGAGGCTGTCGTCGACGCCCTCGAAGCCCATGCTGCCGCCATAGCGGCTCGGGTCGCCAAGGCTGGTGGGATCGCGGGCGATGACGAAGGCGAGGCCGTCGGCGCGCATGGCATCGACCGCGCCGAGGCGGAAGCTGAAGCTGGAGACGAAGCCGGTGGTGGCGGAGAGCGGCACCGCCGTGGCGAGCCAGGCGGCACCGGCCTGGTTGTCCGCCGCCGGGACCAGGCGCAGCGCGCTGCCGGCCTCCGCGGCGTGTCCTGCGCAGACCAGCACGCCGCCGCAGGCGCCGGAGAAGTCGGTCAGCGCCACCAGGGGGGCGGCGTCGGATTGGCCCGCCACGCAGGCGAGGGCGACGGCGCCGATGAGCCTGGCACCCAGGAGACAGAACGTCGGTCGCATTCCGTCTCCTTCGGTGTCGGGCAGATTGTAACTCGTCGATTACAAGACGCGAATGCTTACAATGCAGTTACAGAAGGGACAACTGCCTCACGAAACCACGCCCTCGGCCAGCAGCCGGTCGATCTCCGCGGACGCGAGGCCGCATTCGGCGAGCACCTCGCGCGAATGCTGCCCGGCCGCCGGGGCAGGGGCGAGGGCCGCTTCGCTTTCGGCCGGGGCGCCGGGGGTGCGCGCCACGTGCAGCCCGTCGACGCCGGAGGGCACGGCGGCGCCGACCGCCTGGACATGCGGGTGGGCGACCCACTCGCCCAGCGTGTTCACCGCGTCGCAGATCACGTCCGCTTCGCGCAGCCGCTCGATCCAGGCCGCGCGCTTGCGGGTGCGGATATGCGGGCGCAGTTCGGCCATCAGGGCCGCCTCGTGCTCGGCGCGCAGGGTGAAGCTGGCGAAGCGGGGGTCTTCCAGGAAGTCGGGGCGTTCCAGCGCGGCGCAGGTGCGGCGCCAGTCATCCTCGCGCACCAGGGCGAAGGCGAGCCAGCCATCCGCGGCCTCGAACGAGCCGGCCGGGACGTTGAGCTGCGGCGGGTTGCGGCCCTCGACCTCGAATTCCGGCAGCTTGTGCGCCAGCAGCGCGGCGCTGCCGGCCATCAGGCTGACATCGATGTGCCGGCCGGTGCCGGTCTGCTGGCGGGCGAACAGGGCGGTGGCGATGGCGGCATAGGCATACAGCCCGGTCGGCACGTCCGCGGTCAGCGCGCCGGAGCGGTGGGGCACGCCGTCGGGGCCGCGATTGGTGTCCATGAAGCCTGAGAAGGCCTGCGCCGCCGTGTCGGTGACCGGGCGTTGGGAATTCGGGCCGGACTGGCCGAAGCCGCTGACCGAGAGGTAGATCAGCTTCGGGTTCTCGGCCGCCAGGCTGTCGTAGCCGACGCCGAGGCGGGCGGCGACGCCGGGGCGGAAGCCTTCCACCAGCACGTCGGCCTTGAGCGCCAGGGTGCGCAGGATGGCCTTCGCCTCCGGCCGCTTGAGGTCCAGCCGCAGCGCGCGCTTGCCGCGGTTGAAGGTGAGCGACATCGGCGTTTGCGCGCCATCGGCGAGCTTGGCGCCGAGGCCGCGCGACCAATCGCCCTCCGGCGGCTCCACCTTGATGACCTCGGCGCCGTAGAGGGCCAGCAACATGGCGCAGTAGGGCGAGGCGACGCCCTGGCCGAGGTCCAGCACGCGCAAGCCGCGAAAGGGGAAGGCGTGGCTCATCTCGTTCCTCCAGGCATTTCGCGCTAGCCTAGCCCCCTGGCGCGGGAGGGCAACTTTGCAGCACGACGAGGCGAGGGCGTGGGATGCGGTGGCCGAGTGGTACCACGGGTTCTTCACCGGGCTGGTGCTGTCGGCCACCATGCGGCGCGGGGCGGCGGAGGCGGCGTCGTTCGTGTTCGCGGTGTTCCGGCGCCAGCAGCAGGCGCTGTTCCTGCCGGGGCTGCGCAAGCTGGGGCTGGACGGTCTGCCGCATGCGGTGGCCTGCGCGCAGTATCACTACCTGTCCAATGCGATCGGCGGCGTGTCGGTGGAGTGGATCGGTGAGTCCGACCGGAAGTCCTGGGTGCGTTACCCGCCGCCGCGCTGGGTCTGGCACGGCACGGCGATCGCCGGGGTGCCGGGCGTGGTCTCGGCGGCGATGATGCGCGGGTGGCACGCGAACAATGGCGTGGCGCTGGGCAACCCGCGGCTGGGCTTCGTCTGCACCGGGCAGACGGTGGAGGGCGATCCGGGGCTGGAGGGCTACTACCTGGAGCACGACCGCGACCTGGCCCCGGAGGAGCGGCTGCGCTTCGCCCGGCACGAGAGCGCGCCACCCTTCGATGCGTCCGCCGCGCCGGTGCTGGAGCGCGACACCTGGCCCGAGGCGCGGCTGATGAAGGCGAAGCGGAACTACGCGCTGGCCTATGTCCGCACCGCGATTCCGGCGGCCATCGACCTGTTCGGCGCGGCCGATGCCGCGGCGCTGCTGGGGCTGACCGGGCGGCTGATCGGCATGCAGCTCTACCGCCAGACCGCGGCCGCCCTGCCGTCGGGCGATTTCGCCGGCTTCATGGTGGCGCTGGCCCGCGCCCAGGGGGACGAGGCGGAAATGGTGGCGCCCGGCGTGGTGCGGCAGACCAGCTGGGCGCTGATGCGCGGGGTCGCCGGCCTGCATCCGGCCGCCTTCGCCTGCTGGAACGGCCTGCTGGAAGGCGCGCTGGCGGCGCATGATCGGTTCGCGGAACTGCGGGTGACGGCGCGGCTGGATCTCGGCGATCCCTGGTTCGAATGGCGGATCGCGCCGCGCCGTGTCGCAGTTTCGGTGTCCTGAACGGGCTTGAGCCGCCGCGCGCCCCGCGCCACCATCCGCCCACGCATCGGGACACCGCCATGGACAGCGACCTTATCGAGTTCCGCCGCCTGCTCGACAACGTGCAACAGGTGGTGGTGTTCACCGGCGCGGGCATCAGCACCGAATCGGGCATCCCGGATTTCCGCTCGCCCGGTGGCATCTGGACGCGGATGAAGCCCATCTACTTCCAGGATTTCGTCGCCTCGGAGGAGGCGCGCGTCGAGGCGTGGCGGCGCAAGTTCGAGTCCGACCCGGTGATGCGCGAGGCGGTGCCCAACCGCGGCCACCGTGCGGTGGCGTCGCTGGTGCGGCAGGGCAAGGTGAGCCATGTGGTGACCCAGAATATCGACGGGCTGCACCAGGCCAGCGGCATTCCCGACCACCAGGTGATCGAGCTGCACGGCAATTCCACCTATGCCCATTGCCTGGACTGCCAGCGGCGCTACGAGCTGGAACATATCCGCCCGCGCTTCGAGGCAACCCGCAAGGCGCCGCTTTGCGACGACTGCGGCGGTTTCGTGAAGACCGCGACAGTGGCGTTCGGCCAGTCCATGCCGCCGGCGGCGATGGTGCGCGCGGAGGAGGCGATCCTGGCCTGTGACCTCTGCCTGGTCGTCGGCTCCTCGCTGGTGGTGTACCCGGCGGCCGGGTTCCCCGAACTGGCCAAGCGCCGCGGCGCCGGGCTGGTGATCCTGAACCGCGAGCCGACCGACATGGACGCCATCGCCGACCTCGTGCTGCACCGCGAAATCGGCGAAACGCTCGGCACCATCGTCGGCAACAATTGACCCCCCGCTCCCCTTGGGGGAGAGGATGGGGCAGGGGCTCGACCCCGATTCCTCGAAAGGCCCCGCCATGCGCGCCACCCGCCTGTCCGTGAATCTCAACAAGGTCGCCCTGTTGCGCAATTCGCGCCGCACCGGCGTGCCCGACCTGTTGGCCTTCGCCCGCATCGTGCACGACGCGGGGGCCGACGGGATCACCATCCACCCGCGCCCGGACGAGCGGCACATCCGCGGCAGCGACGTGGGCGCCCTCGCCACGCTGATGGCGCCGTGGCGGCCGGGCTTCGAGCTGAACATCGAGGGCTACCCCGATGATCGGCTGATGGAATTCGTGGTGGCGACGCGCCCGGAACAGGTGACGCTGGTGCCCGACGCGCCCGGCGCCTTCACCTCGGAGGAGGGCTGGCAGCTGACCGATCCGGCGCAGGTGGCGATGGTGACGGAATATCTCGCCCGGCTGAAGGCGCTGGGCGCGCGCACCGTGCTGTTCATCGACCCCGATCCGGCGGTCGTGGCGCGGGTGAAGGGCGTGGGCGCGGACGGGGTGGAGATCTACACTGGCGAATACGCCGCCCAGAGCCGGGATGGCGCGCGCGCGCCGCTGCTGGATGCCATCGCGGCGACGGCCGCGGAGGCGGGGCGGCTCGGCATGGTCGTGAACATGGGCCACGACCTCAACCTGGAGAACATCCCGGCGATCTCGGCCGAGGTGCCGAACATCGCCGAGGCGTCGATCGGTCACGAACTGACGGCCGATGCGCTGGTGATGGGCTTCGATGCCGCGACGCGGGCTTATCGGCGGGCGTTACGCGGCGAGTAGATACGACAAGGGGCGCGCCCTTCCGGGACGCGCCCCTTCATCGCAGGCGATGCCGGCGGATCAGCCCGCGACGGGCACGCCCTTTTCTTCCATTGCGGTCTTCAGCTCGCCGGACTGGAACATCTCGGTGACGATGTCGCAGCCGCCG
Source organism: Asaia bogorensis (assembly GCA_945897825.1). Lineage (GTDB taxonomy): Bacteria > Pseudomonadota > Alphaproteobacteria > Acetobacterales > Acetobacteraceae > CAMDGX01. The sequence continues at coordinate 19,220 of CAMDGX010000013.1, forward strand.
ACGAACTCGCCCTTGATGTAGAGCTGCGGGATGGTCGGCCAGTTGCTGAACTGCTTGATCCCGTCGCGCAGCTCGGCGTCCTCGAGCACATTGGCGGTCTTGAAGGGCACGCCCATGTGGCTGAGAATCTGCACCACGCGGGCCGAGAAGCCGCATTGCGGGAACATCGCGGTGCCCTTCATGTAGAGCATCACCGGGTTCTCGGTGATCTCGGACTGGATGCGGTCGATAACCGGGTTGGCCATGTCGGGGGTTTCCTTAATCGGGGGCGGATGTCTGTAGGGCGAGGGCGTGCAGCTCGCCCCCCATGCGGCCGCGCAGGGCAGCATAGACCAGCTGGTGCTGCTGCACGCGGGATTTGCCGCGGAAGGACTCGCTGACCACGGTGGCCGCGTAGTGGTCGCCGTCGCCGGCGAGGTCCTCGATGGTCACCCGCGCATCGGGGATGGACGCCTTGATCAGCGCCTCGATCTCGTTCGCGGGCATTGCCATCGTGCGTCTCTCCTAGCTGGCCGTGCCGTCCATCCAGGCGGGAAGGAACGATTCGTGCAATCGGCGCAACTCGGCCAACGAGATGGTGTCGCCGTCCGGCAATGTCAACGAAGTGCCGCCGCTGCCGCCGATGCGCCGTGCCGGCACCCCGGCGGCAGCGGCGCGCGCCAGCAGGGCCGCCGGGTCGCTGGTGGCCAGGATGTAGCGCCCCTGGTCCTCGCCATACCAGAACGCCGCGTCGCCGCCGGGCTCCAGGTGCACGCCGGTGTCGCCGGCCAGCGCCATCTCGGCGACGGCGATCAACAGGCCGCCATCGGCCGCGTCGTGGCAGGCGGCGACATGGCCGGCCAGGATCTCGCCGCGCACGAAATCGCCATGCCGGCGCTCGGCGGCGAGGTCGACCGGCGGCGGAGCGCCTTCCTCCCGGCCCGTGATCTCCCGCAGCCACAGCGACTGGCCGAGCCAGCCCTCGGTGGCGCCGACCAGCACGAGGTCGAGCCCCGGCGCGAGCGCATAGCCGACCGCCTGGGCGGCATCCTCCAGCACGCCGAGCCCGCCGATGGCCGGGGTCGGCAGGATCGGTTTTCCTTCGGTTTCATTGTACAAGGAGACGTTGCCGGACACGACCGGGAAGTCGAGGGCCGTGCAGGCTGCTGACATCCCTCTGATGGCAGCAGCAAATTGCCCCATGATCCGGGGCTTCTCCGGGTTAGCGAAGTTCATGTTGTCGGTGATCGCCAGCGGCAGCGCGCCGGTGGCGGTGATGTTGCGCCAGGCTTCGGCGACCGCCTGCGCCCCGCCCGCCTCCGGGTCGGCGAACACGTAGCGCGGCGTGCAGTCGGTGGTCAGCGCCAGGGCGCGGGTGCGGCCGTCCAGCTTCACGATGGCGGCGTCGGCGGCGCCGGGGCGCTTCACCGTCTGGCCGCCGATCGTGTAGTCGTACTGCTCCCACACCCAGCGGCGCGAGCACAGGTCGGGGCAGGCGATCAGCGTGCGCAGCGCCGCCCCCAGCCCGACCGGGTCGGCGACCGGGCCGAGCTTCGCCTGCTTCGGGGTCTCCTCGGTCGGGCGGTGATACAGCGGCGCCTGCTCGGCCAGCGGGTCGAGCGGAATGTCGGCCTCCATGGCGCCGTTGTGCTTGATCACGATGCGCCCGGTGTCGGTCAGGTGGCCGATGACGGCGAAATCCAGCTCCCACTTGTCGAAGATGGCGCGCGCGATGTCCTGCCGGTCCGGCCGGATGATGATCAGCATGCGCTCCTGCGATTCGGAGAGCATCATCTCGTAGGCGGTCATGCCCGTCTCGCGCTGCGGCACCTGGTCGAGGTTCAGCTCGATGCCGACTCCGCCCTTGCCGGCCATCTCGACCGAGGAGGAGGTCAGGCCGGCGGCCCCCATGTCCTGGATCGCCACGATGGCGTCGGTGGCCATGAGTTCGAGGCACGCCTCGATCAGCAGCTTTTCGACGAACGGGTCGCCGACCTGCACGGTCGGGCGCTTCTCCTCGGCGTCCTTGCCGAATTCGGCGCTGGCCATGGTGGCGCCGTGGATGCCGTCCCGCCCGGTCTTGGAGCCGACATAGATCACCGGGTTGCCGATGCCGGCGGCCGCGCTGAGGAAGATTTTTCCTTTATCCGCAATGCCCACGGTCATGGCGTTGACGAGCGGGTTGCCGTTGTAGGCCGGGTGGAAGTTGATTTCGCCCCCCACCGTCGGCACGCCGACGCAGTTGCCGTAGCCCCCGATGCCGCGCACCACGCCGTCGACGATCCGCTTGGTGCGCGCCAGCTTGGGGTCCCCGAAGCGCAGCGCATTCAGGTTGGCGATCGGCCGCGCACCCATGGTAAACACGTCGCGCAGGATGCCGCCGACGCCGGTGGCCGCCCCCTGGTAGGGCTCGATGAAGCTCGGGTGGTTGTGCGACTCCATCTTGAAGATGGCCGCCAGACCCTCGCCGATGTCGACCACGCCGGCATTCTCGCCTGGCCCGTGGATGACCCAGGGCGCCTTCGTCGGTAGCGTCTTCAGCCAGACGCGGGAGGATTTGTAGGAGCAGTGCTCCGACCACATCACGCTGAAGATGCCGAGCTCTGTGAGGCTCGGGGTGCGGCCCATGATCTCCAGCACGCGCTGGTATTCGTCGGCCGAAAGGCCGAACTCGCGGGCGAGGGCCTGGTTCACGTCACGCGCCATCGGGGAGTGTCCTGGAGCAATATCCGACCGGATGGAATCATCCGGTCGGAGGATTTGCGTTCTTTGCTATGCCGCCAATGCGGCGCAGATCGAGTCGAACAGGGGCTTGCCGTCCTCGCCGCCCATCAGCGGGTCGACGAGGTCCTCGGGGTGCGGCATCAGGCCAAGCACGCGCAAATTCTCGCTGGCGATGCCGGCGATGTTGCGCTGGCTGCCGTTGCGGTTGGCCTCGGGCGTGGCGTCGCCGACGGACGTGACGTAACGGAAAATCACGCGGCCTTCGCCTTCCAGCCGGTCCAGCGTCTCTTGCGTGGCGAAGTAGTTGCCGTCGCCATGCGCCATCGGGGCGCGGAACACCTCGCCCTTCTGGTAGTGGCGCGTGAAGTCGGTGTCGGCCCGCTCGACGCGCAGGTGGCAATCCATCGCCAGGAAGCGCAGCCCCTGGTTGCGCAGCAGCGCGCCCGGCAGCAGGCCGGATTCGACCAGGATCTGGAAGCCGTTGCACACGCCCAGCACATGCCCGCCGCGCGCCGCATGTGCGCGAATGGCGCCCATGATCGGCGACTGCGCGGCCATCGCGCCGCATCGCAGGTAGTCGCCATAGCTGAAGCCGCCGGGGATGACGACGAGGTCGAGCCCCGACAAATCGGTGTCGCGGTGCCAGACCATGCGCGGCGCGCGCCCGGCGCTGCGCTCCAGCGCGATCGCCATGTCACGCTCGCGGTTGATGCCGGGGAAGACGACGATGCCCGCTTTCACCTCAGGCGATCTCCACCTTGAAGCTCTCGATCACCGTGTTGGCCAGCAGCTTGCGGGCCATGTCCTCGGCCGCCGCCTTGGCCTTCGCCGGATCGCTCTCGCCCAGTTCCAGCTCGATCACCTTGCCCGCGCGCACTTCGCCGACACTGGAAAACCCAAGACCGGCAAGTGCCTGGCCGATCGCCTTGCCCTGCGGGTCGAGTACGCCGCTCTTGAGCATGACGGTGACGACAGCCTTCATTGCATAACCTCCGCAACGTTGAGGGGGGCGGTCATTGCATGACCTCCGGTCCCTTCAGGTCCCGCACGCCCGCCTCCGGCAGGATGCCAAGGCGGCGCGCCACTTCCTGATACGCTTCCTCGACCTTGCCCAAATCACGTCGAAAGCGGTCCTTGTCCATCTTCTCGCTCGTCTTGCTGTCCCACAGCCGACAATTGTCGGGCGAGATCTCGTCGGCGAGCACGATGCGCATCTCCTCGTTCTCCCACAGCCGGCCGAACTCGATCTTGAAATCGACCAGCGTGATGCCGACGCCGAGGAACAGGCCGGTCAGGAAGTCGTTGATCCGCAACGTCAATGCGACGATGTCGTCCATGTCCTGGGTGGCGGCCCAGCCGAAGCAGGTGATGTGCTCCTCCGAGACCATCGGGTCGCCCAGCGTGTCGTTCTTGTAGTAGTACTCGATGATCGAGCGCGGCAGCCTTGTGCCCTCGGGAATGCCCAGCCGGGTCGACAGGCTGCCGGCCGCGACGTTGCGCACCACGATCTCGATCGGAATGATCTCAACTTCGCGAATGAGTTGTTCGCGCATGTTGAGGCGGCGCACGAAGTGGGTCGGAATGCCGATATCGGTCAGCCGCAGCATCAGGTATTCGCTGATGCGGTTGTTCAGAACGCCCTTGCCGGTGATGATGCCCTTCTTCTGGGCGTTGAAGGCGGTCGCGTCGTCCTTGAAATACTGCACCAGGGTGCCGGGCTCGGGGCCCTCGAACAGGATCTTCGCTTTGCCCTCGTAGAGCTGGCGGCGGCGGGCCATGGCAGTCTTCCCCGATGGGGTGGCGCGTAGGGGCGGCGGCCCCGATGCTGCGCCGCAACCGGCGACGCAGGCGGGCATATAGCAGCCCCCCCGGCCGCGCGCCACACGCGGGGGATGGGGCCGCCTTGCGCCGGGATCAGCCGGCGGCGGGGCCGGGCTCGCCGAACACCCGGGTGAACAGCACGTCGAGCTGCGCCAGGTGCAGCCGCGAATCCATCGCCGCATCGATCTGCGCCGCCGTCACCCGCCCGGCGACCTCCGGGTCGGCCAGCAGGTTCTCGCGGAAGCTGCGCCCGTCGACGGCCCCCAGCCTGGTCCAGGTCGCCATCGCGTTGCGCTGCACGATGGCATAGGCGTCCTCGCGCAGGATGCCCGCGCGGGCCAACGCCAGCAGCACCTCACCCGAGTGCACCACGCCGCCCAGCGCGTCGAGATTGGCCTGCATCCGCTCGGGATAGACGGTCAGCTTCTCCATCATCCCGGCGAGGCGGGCCAGGGCGAAATCCAGTGTCACCGTCGCATCCGGCCCGATCGCCCGCTCGACCGAGGAGTGCGAGATGTCGCGCTCGTGCCACAGCGTCACGTTCTCCAGCGCCGGCACGACGGCCGCGCGCACGATCCGCGCCAGCCCGGTGAGGTTCTCGCTCAGCACTGGGTTGCGCTTGTGCGGCATGGCCGAGCTGCCCTTCTGCCCGGCGTGGAAGAACTCCTCCGCCTCGCGCACCTCGCTGCGTTGCAGGTGGCGCACTTCGGTTGCCAGCCGTTCCACGGCGCAGGCCACGACGGCCAGCACCGAGAAGAACATCGCATGCCGGTCGCGCGGGATCACCTGGGTCGAGACCGGCTCCACCGCCAGCCCCAGCTTCCCCGCCACGAACTCCTCCACGCGCGGGTCGACATGGGCGAAGGTACCCACCGCGCCGGACAGCGCCGCGACGGCGATCTCCTTGCGGGCCGCCACCAGCCGCTCCCGCCCGCGGGCGAACTCAGCGTAATGCCCGGCGAGCTTGAGGCCGAAGCTGGTCGGCTCGGCATGGATGCCGTGGCTCCGCCCGATCGTCGGCGTGTGCTTGAACTCGAACGCCCGCGCCTTCAGCGCCGCCAGCACCGCGTCGACGTCGGCGATCAGCAGGTCGGCCGCCTGGGTCAGCTGCACCGACAGGCAGGTGTCCAGCACGTCGGAGCTGGTCAGCCCCAGATGGACGAAGCGGCTGTCGTCGCCGATCGCCTCGGCCAGCCAGGTGAGGAAGGCGATGACGTCGTGGCGCGTCACTTTCTCGATATCGTCGATCCGCTGCACGTCCTCGGCGCTGATCGCCGCTAGCTTGGCGCCGCCCTTCTCGCGGATTGCCCGCGCCGACGCGGCCGGTACATCGCCATGAAGCGACATGCCTTCCGCGGCCAGCGCCTCGATCTCGAACCAGATCCGATAGCGGTTTTCGGGCGCCCAGATCGCGGCCATGGCCGGTCGAGTGTAGCGGGGCACCATGCGCGGCTCTCCATTGCGGACTTGCCCGGCCCCGTTTAAGGGCATCGATCCACCCAGACAAGGATGCCCGATGCCGTTCATCTCGGCGGAAGAGCTCAGCGCGCTCATCCAGGTTCTCATCATCGATATCACCCTGGCTGGCGACAATGCCGTGGTGATCGGCCTCGCGGTCAACGGCCTGCCGGCGCACCAGCGGCGCAGCGCCATCATCGTGGGCATCGCCGGCGCCACCGTACTGCGCATCGCGTTCGGCGCGGTCACGCTGCAGCTGCTGCAGATCATCGGCCTGCTGTTCGCCGGCGGCGTGCTGCTGCTGTGGGTCTGCTGGAAGATGTACCGCGACCTGATGTCTGGCGGCGGCCACGGCCACGCGGAAGTGGCAACGCCCGCCCAGCCCAAGACGCTGCGCCAGGCGATGATCCAGATCGTCATTGCCGACGTTTCGATGAGTCTTGACAACGTTTTGGCTGTGGCCGGCGCGGCCGAGGGACATCCCTGGGTGCTGGTGTTCGGCATCGCGATCTCGGTGGTGCTGATGGGTGTGGCCGCCAGCTACATCGCCAAGCTGCTCGAAAGGTACAGGTGGATCGCCTGGATCGGGCTGCTCATCGTGCTGTTCGTCGCGTTCAAGATGATCTGGGACGGCGGCTGGGACGTGGCCGACAAGATGGGCTGGCTGGTCCCGCCACCGCGCTGACTCGCCCGCCGCGCGACGGAGAGGGCGGCCGCCGGGGCACCGGCGGCCGCCCTTTTTCGTGCCCGCGCGCCATGTGGCCTTGAAGTTCGGGATACAGGATATAAACTCACATGAAATAGTGAATTAGGAAATCCACCATGCCGCATGATGGCCTGCCCCATTCCCACGACCACGACCACGATGCCCCCGCGCCCGGCACCGTCGACTGGAAGGAGCGCGGCGTGAAGGTGATCCCGGCCAGCAGCCTCGACACCAACACGGCGCAGACCCCGGGCATGAACCGCGCGGCGGCCATCAACCTTGCCCGCGTCGGCGCCCAAAAGATCTGGGCCGGCACGGTGAACATCCACGCCGGCGCCAAGACCGGCGTGCACCACCACGGCGCGCTGGAAAGCGTGATCTACGTCCTGCGCGGCCGCGCCCGCATGCGCTGGGGCGAGAAGCTGGAATACGTCGCCGAGGCCGGCCCGGGGGACTTCATCTTCGTGCCGCCCTATGTGCCGCACCAGGAAATCAACGCCTCGGACAATGAGACGCTGGAATGCGTCCTGGTGCGCAGCGACAACGAGGCGGTTGTGGTGAACATCCCCGGGGTGGAGCCGGTGGAGGCGCCGGAAGAGGTGCTGTGGATCGACCCGATCCACAAGAAGGGCGGGATGTAGGGAAGCCGTTCTTTTTTGAAAAAATGAACCAAAAAACTTTCATCCCTTCGCATCGCGGCTTGCTGATGGATAAAGTCTTTTTGCTTCTTTTTCTTCAGAAAAAGAAGGCCTTGCTTGCCTTACTCGGCCTCGTTCAGCGCCCAGTCGTACCGATCGACCGTCACCTGCCGGATATGCGCCAGCCCGGTGTAGAGCGCGGGCGTTGCGTAATGTCGCATGTGCCGGATCACGTCGGCCGGCGTCGGCCCGAAATCGGCGGCGTACCACACGAAGATCGAGGATGCCGCCAGCCGCCCGCTTTCCAGCGCCGCCCCGCGGGGATGGTTGATGAAGGCGCGCGCGGCGGCGTCCAGCATCGCCTCCGTCGTCGCGGCGGTCAGCGGCGTGGCCGGCAGGTCGGGGCATCCGAGAGCGGCGCAGTTGACCACGTAGTGGATGCGTGGATCCCGCCAGATCGGCCGCAGGATGCGGTGCTCGATGTCGTCGAGGCTGAGCTTCGTGCCTTCGACCTCGACCAGCTTCGCTCCCCACGGCCCCTTGGCGAACCAGCCGGGCGAGATGCCGATGTCGCGGATCGACTTCACGGGATAGTGGCGCAGCACGGTCAGCACCGTGACCATGTTGTACAGGTTCACCCAGTAGGCGAACTGTTCCCCGCGGTTGAACCCGCTGATCGGCAAGGCGGCCAGGCGCGCCACGTCGGCCTCCAGCGCCGCTCGGTCGGTCGGCGTCACCGCGCGATAGGCGAGGCGGGCAATGCCGTTCGCGCCATCCCGGCGATAGCTGGCGAGAAAGCGCCCCCACGGGCCATGGTCGATGGTGGCGGTGCTGGCCGGGTCGTGCTTCTCCCAGAGCGGCCACGGCTCCGCCTTGGGTGCCGCCAGCGCGGTGGCCGGGGCGAACGCCAGTGCGGCCAGGATCGTGCGGCGGGCGATCATTCGAGTCCGGCCTCCCTGCGGGCCTGCGCCAGCTCCGCCTCGTCCCAGTACCCGATCAGGTGCCCGGAGCGCAGCTGGCCCGCCCGGCTGTAGCCGCGGATGCGGGCGTCGGACGTGGTGATGCGGTTGTGATCGCGCAGCGCCCAGTCGAACAGCACGTCCTTCAGCCGCGCGCGCTCGGCGGCGCAGGCGGGGTCGGCGCCGCGGTCGTGGAACTCGTTCGGGTCGGCCGCCAAGTCATAGAGCATCGGGCGGAACCCGGTGGCGTGGATGTATTTCCAGCGCCCGTCGAACACCATGAACAGACGGCATTGGTCGACCGGCTGGCCGAGCGCCTCGCGCGCCTCCTGCGGGGCGTAGTCGTATTCGCTGAACACCGCCCCGCGCCAGGCCGGCCGTTCGCCGCGCAACAGCGGGCGCAGCGAGCGCCCCTCCATGACGTGGTTCGCCACCGTGCCGCCGAATCCCTCGACGAACGTCGGCGCGAGGTCGATCGACTCCACCAGCGCATCGCATGTCGTGCCCCGCGTCGCCTCGGCGTCGGGCGACGGGTCGGCCACGATCAGCGGTACGCGCACCGAGCATTCGTGGAACAGGTCCTTCTCGCCGAGCCAGTGGTCGCCAAGGTAGTCGCCGTGGTCCGAGGTGAACACGATCGTGGTGCTGTCCAGCTCGCCCCGTTGCGCGAGGAAGCCCATCAGCACGCCGATCTGGTCGTCGATCTGCTTGATCAGGCCCATGTAGGCCGGCAGCACCCGCGCGCGCACCTCGTCGCGGGAGAAGTTGCGGCTCACCCGGAAATCCTGGAAGGCGCGCAGCACCGGGTGCGGATCCGCCCGTTCGGCCTCGTCGCGCACCACCGGCAGCAGGTGGTTGGCGCCGTACATGGCGTGGTACGGCGCCGGCACGATGTAGGGCCAGTGCGGCTTGATGTAGGACAGGTGCAGGCACCATGGACCTTCGGCCTCGGCGATGAAGTCCATCGCGCGCCGGGTCATGTAGGGGGTTTCGGAATGCTCCTCCGGGATTCGCGCCGGCTTGTCGGCATGGGCCAGCAGCCATCCGTTCAGTAACGCTTCCGCATCGCCGCCCGAATTGGCCCAGTGCTCCCACGGGTTGTCGGCCTCGAAGCCCAGCCGGCGCAGGTATTCGTCATAGGCCGGGCGCGGCCGCGACGGGCCGGGGTGCAGCCCGTCGTCGCGCTCAAAGGGCTCGAAGCCGCATTCCGCGGCGAGCACGCCGAGTCGCGAATCGGGATCGATCCCGAGTCGCGCCATGCCATCCGAGTCGGTTGCCATGTGCGTCTTGCCGACCAGAGCGGTCCGCACCCCCAGCGGCGCCAGCGCGTCCCCCAGTGTCGGCTCGCCGATGCGCAGCGGAAAGCGGTTCCAGTTGCTGCCGTGGCTGCGCATGTAGCGCCCGGTGTAGAAGCTCATCCGCGACGGGCCGCACACCGGCGACTGCACGTAGGCCCGGGTGAAGTTCACCCCGCGTGCCGCGAGCGCATCGATGTTCGGCGTCGGCAGGCTGGGATGCCCGTTGCACGACAGGTAGTCCCAGCGCAGCTGGTCGCACATGATGAACAGGACGTTGTTCGGCTTGGCCACGCGGCGCATCTCCCTGGTGCGCGGAGTATGCCGCGCCCCGCCACACCGCGCCAAGGCTGCGCGCGTTACCGCGCCAAGGCTCCGCGCGTTACCGCGCCAAGGCTCCGCGCGCTACCGCGCGACGTCGGGGCTGTGCATCACCTTCGGCCAGTGCGCGTCGGCGCGGCGGATCTCGTGCGCCCGGTTGCGCTGCCACTGCAGCGCGATGGCCGCGTTGTAGTTGAGGTAGAGCTTGCCGCCGGCCACGGTGAACGCCGCCGGATCGACCACCGCCTTGTAGCCGCGCGCCATGCCATAGGCGCACCAGCCGCCGTATTGCGGCAGATAGCGACCCGGGTCGGCCAGGAACGCGTCGCGGTTGGCGGCGCTGGCGAAGCGGTAGGTGATACCCTCGTGCGCGGCGGTGATATCGGCCCGCCCCGGCGTGGCCGTCGTCGCGGTGAAGTAGGCGACCGGGTCATGCCCGGCCAATGCCACCCCGCCCTCGGCATTGACGGTCGGCGCCTGCGCGCGCGCGGCGCCTGGCAGGGGGAGCAAGGCTGCGAGCAGCAGGGTGCGGCGGTGCATGGCGGGCCTCCGGATGGGTCTGCCCGGAAGACCGCGCATCGTGCCGCGCGTTACGCTCAGCGCCCGCGCCGCTCCTCCGTCCACTCGCTGGGCTTGGCCGCGTCGAGCCGCACCTCGGCCCCCAGCCCCTCGACGAACGCCACGCCCTGGTCGGGGTATTCGCACACCTCGTGCGGATGCCGGTCGCCGAATGCCCAGATCACCAGCGGCGCGGTGCCGGTGTTCTCGAAGCTGTGCACGGCCGCGTCGCCCGGCAGGTAGAGGAACGCGTCGCCCGGCCCGCACGGCACGCGCATGTCGCCGTGCAGCAGCGTGCCGTTCCCCGCCATTACCACCAGCAGTTCCTCCTGGAACAGGTGCCGATGCCGGCGGGAGGAACGATGGCCGGGTGCCACGGTCTGGATGGTCAGTCCGATTTTCTGCGACCCCAGGGTGCGGCCAATATCGGCCATCTGCGCCTGCACCGGCGGCTCGAAGGCGTAGTCGAACGGTTTCACATCCGCAATGCGCACGTGCCTCGGTCCCGTCACAGCAATCCCTCCCGGCGGAAGCTCAGCCACTTGCCGTTGCCGATGATGACATGGTCGTGCAGCACGATCGACAGGGCCGAGGCCGCGCGCTTCACCTCCTGCGTCATCTCGATGTCGTCGCGCGACGGTGTCGGGTCGCCGCTGGGGTGGTTGTGGACCAGGATCAGGGCGGTGGCCTTCAGCTCCAGGGCGCGCTTGACGACCTCGCGCGGATAGACCGGGGTGTGGTTCACCGTGCCCTTCGCCTGCGCCTCGTCGGCCAGCAGGCGGTTGCGGGTGTCGAGGAACAGGACGCGGAACTGCTCGATCCTCTCGCGCGCCAGCACGGCGTGCAGGTAGTCCATCAGCCGGTCCCAGTTGCCGAGCACCGGGCGGTCCTGCACCTCGGCGCGGGCCAGGCGCTGGGCGGCGAGGGCCACCACCTTCAGCGTGGCGACCGCCGATTCGCCGACGCCCTTGACCGTCAGCAACTCCTCGCGCGGCGCGGCGATCACGGCGGCGTAGCTGCCGAAGCGGGCGATCAGGGTTTTGGACAGGGCCTTGGTGTCGATGCGGGGCAGGGCGATGAACAGAACCATTTCCAGCAGCTCGTAGTCCGCCATGCTGTCGCCCTGGCCGGCCAGGATGCGGGCGCGCATGCGGTCGCGATGGCCCTCCGACCCCACGGTGGAGAGGGCAGGGCTGGCGGGCATGTCGAGCATGCCCAGCTGGTCGGAGAGGCCTGCGGGTTTGCGTGCCATGTGCTAAGCAGCCTGCCACGGCGCCGGCCGGGTTGGAAAGGGATTGAAATGAACGACATGGCCCCCCTCGCCTACAGCGACGCCAAGCTCCGCGCGATCCTGCAGCGGGTGAAGACCATCGCCATGGTTGGCGCCTCCTCCAACTGGAACCGGCCGAGCTACTTCGTGATGAAGTATTTGCAGTCGAAGGGTTTTCGCGTCATTCCGGTGAACCCCGGGACCGCCGGCCAGACGCTGCTGGGCGAAACCATCTACGCCAAGCTCGCCGACATCCCCGATCCCGTCGATATGGTCGACGTTTTTCGCGCGTCGGACGCCCTGCCGGGCATTGCCGACGAGGCGATCGCCATCGGAGCCAAGGTGCTGTGGTCCCAGCTCGGGGTCCGCAACGATGCGGCCGCGGCGAAGGCCGAGGCGGCTGGGCTTGAGGTCATCATGGACCGGTGCCCCAAGATCGAGTTCAGCCGGTTCGGCGGCGAGCTGTCGTGGAGCGGGGTGAACTCCGGCATCATCCGCAACCGCGCGCCCGAGCCGCCGACCGACCGCCCCGGCCGCAACCGCCCGCTGCCGCCGCAGAACCTCGAATACGGCTTCGCCACCCGAACCGTCCACGCCGGCGCGGCGCCGGACCCCACCACCGGCGCCCGCGGAACCCCGATCTACCAGACCACCAGCTTCGTGTTCGACGACGTCGATCACGCCGCCTCGCTGTTCAACCTGCACAATTTCGGCCACGTCTACACCCGCCTGTCGAACCCGACCGTGGCCGTCCTGGAGGAGCGCGTGGCCAGCCTCGAGGGCGGCCGCGCCGCCGTCGCCGCCGCCTCCGGCCACGCCGCCCAGTTCGTCACCTTCTTCACCCTGCTCAATCCCGGCGACGAGTTCGTGGCCTCCCGCAACCTCTACGGCGGCTCGCTCACCCAGTTCTCGCTGAGCTTCAAGAAGCTCGGCTGGACCTGCCACTTCGTCGACCCGACCGACCCGGAGAATTTCCGCCGCGCATTGACGCCCAAGTGCAAGGCGATCTTCGTCGAGAGCCTGGCCAACCCCGGCGGCATCGTGGTCGACCTGCGCGCCGTCGCCGACATCGCCCACGACAACGGCATCCCGCTGATCGTCGACAACACCCTGGCCTCGCCCTATCTGTGCCGCCCATTCGAGCACGGCGCTGATATCGTCACCCACTCCCTGACCAAGTTCCTCGGCGGCCACGGCAATTCCCTGGGCGGCATCATCGTCGAGTCCGGCAAGTTCGACTACGCCAACGGCAACTTCCCGTCGCTGGCCGACCCCGAGCCCGCCTATCACGGCCTCAAATTCTACGAGAATTTCGGCGACTTCGCCTTCACCACCAAGGCCCGCGCCGTCGCCCTGCGCGATTTTGGCCCCACCCTCTCGCCGATGAACGCCTGGCTGACGCTGACCGGCATCGAGACGCTCCACGTCCGCATGGACCGCCACGTCGCCAACGCGCAGAAGGTGGCGGAATTCCTCGCCGCCCACCCCAAGGTCGCCTGGGTCAGCTATGCCGGACTCCCCACCAGCCCGTTCCACGCGCTCGCCAAGCGCTACATGCCCAAGGGCCCGGGCTCCGTCTTCACCTTCGGCGTCAAGGGCGGCTACGAGGCCGGCACGAAGCTGGTCGAATCCGTCCGCCTGTTCTCCCACCTCGCCAATGTCGGCGACACGCGCAGCCTCATCCTCCACCCCGCCAGCACCACCCACCGCCAGCTCACCGACGAGCAGCGCCTGGCCTCCGGCGCCGGGCCTGATGTCGTGCGCCTGTCGATCGGGCTGGAAGACGCCGACGACCTGATCCGCGACCTCGACACGGCGCTGGCCGGCTAGCGCGCATGCCCGCCCCGCCCGTCTTCGTCGCCACGGTGGAGACGACCGCCGGACACTTCGCGATCGAAGTCCGGCGCGACTGGGCGCCACACGGGGCCGACCGCTTCTTCGACCTCGTGGCCCACGGCTACTATGACGACTCGCGCTTCTTCCGCGTCGTGCCCGGCAAGTGGGCCCAGTTCGGCATCGCCGGCGACCCCGCGCTCGCCCAGGCCTGGCGCGCCCGCACCATCCCCGACGACACCCTGGTGCAGTCGAACACCGAAGGCGCCGTGGCCTTCGCCAATACCGGGCCGGACACCCGCTCAACCCAGATATTCATCAACCTGGGCGACAATTCAGCCCAGAACGACCCGGAGCCCGGCTTCGCCCCGTTCGGCCGCGTCGTCTCCGGCATGGAAGTCGTCCACGCGCTGCACGGCGACTACGGCGAAACCTCGGGCGGCGGCATGCGCGCCGGCGGCCAGGACCGTCTGTTCGCCGAGGGGAACGGCTACGTCGACGCCGCCTATCCGCGGCTCGATCGGCTGATACGCATCACAATCACCTCGAGCGTGGCTTCGTAAGCGAAAAGTCAAGCAAGGCTGGGCTCCGCCCAGGCCCGCCAGGGGCCGAGCCCCTGGACCTCATACGTTGCGAAATGGGGATCAAAGGGCCCTCGGCCCTTTGCGGGTCCAGGGCAGAGCCCTGGCCTTTGCCCTTCCCGCCTACCGCCCCAGCACCGAAGCCGCCGGCGTATACGCAAACCCCAGATCCCGCGACACCGCCTCATAGGTGATATGCCCGGCATGAACGTTGAGCCCGTTCAGCAAATGCTTGTCGTCGATCAGCGCCTGCCGCCAGCCCTTGTCCGCCAGCGCCAGCGCGAAGGGCAGTGTCGCGTTGCCGAGCGCCTGGGTGGAGGTGCGCGCCACCGCACCCGGCATGTTGGTGACGCAGTAATGCACCACGCCTTCCTCGATATAGGTCGGGTTGGAATGGCTCGTCGGCCGGCTGGTCTCGAAGCAGCCGCCCTGGTCAATGGCGATATCGACCACCACCGAGCCCTGGCGCATCTGCTTCACCATCGCCCGCGTCACCAGCTTGGGCGCCGCGGCCCCCGGCACCAGCACCGCGCCGATCACCAGGTCGGCCTCCACCACCGCCGCCTCGATCGCCGCCGTGGTGGAATACAGCGTCTGCACCTTGCTGCCGAACATCACATCCAGCTCCTTCAGCCGCGCCAGCGAGCGGTCGAAGATCGTCACATGCGCGCCCATGCCCACGGCCATCATCGCCGCATGCGTGCCCGAGACGCCGCCGCCGATGATCACCACGCGCCCGGCCGGCACGCCCGGCACGCCGCCGAGCAGCACGCCGGCGCCGCCCTGTTCCTTCTCCAGGCACTTGGCGCCGACATGGACGGACATCCGCCCGGCCACCTCGCTCATCGGCGCCAGAAGGGGCAACGCACCCCGCGCGTCGGTCACCGTCTCATAGGCGATGCAGGTGGCGCCGCACTTGATGAGACCCTCGGTCTGTTCCTTGTCGGCGGCAAGATGCAGGTAGGTGAACAGCACCTGGCCCTCGCGCAGCATGGCGATCTCGGCGGCCAGCGGCTCCTTCACCTTCACGATCATGTCGGAATTGGCGAACACCTCCGCCGCATCCGCGCCGATGCCGGCCCCGGCCGCGCGATAGGCGTCGTCGCTGAAGCCGATGGCGCTCGCCGCGCCCTGCTGCACCGTCACCTGGTGCCCGCGGGAGGTGAACTCGCGCACCGCGTTCGGGGTCAGCCCGACGCGGTACTCGTGGGTCTTGATCTCCTTGGGAACGCCGATGCGCATGACAGGTCCTTTTGCGGTGCAGCATGTTGCGGGTGACGCGGCGGCTGATAGCCTGTCGGCCTCGCCGAGGCAAAGTACCAGGGAAAGTAGGGGGCAGTGATGAACACCGCAGAAAAGCCGGATGTCGTGCATGTCGGCGCCGAGGTGCCGCTGTGCTCGGCCCGCTACCGCCCGCACTTCACCCTGCACCCCTGGCAGGACGGCGCCGGGTTCTCCGGCCGCGATGCCACTGCCCTGATCGCCAAGGCCCCGGTGAGCGCGCAGATCATCGCCGCCCTGCCGAAGCTGCGCCACATCGCCGTCTACGGCGTCGGCTACGACAAGATCGACCTCGCCGCCGCCCGCGCCCGCGGCATCGCGGTGACCAACACGCCCGGCCCCACCGATGGCTGCGTCGCCGACATGGCCTTCGCCCTGCTGCTCGCCGCCGCCCGCGGCATCGTCAGCGGCGACCGCTTCGTGCGCGACGGCAAGTGGATGCAGGGCGCCTACCCACTGATGCCGCGCATCCATTCGCGCACCATGGGCATCCTGGGCCTCGGCCGCATCGGCCTGGCCATCGCCCGCCGCGCCACCGCCTTTGACATGAAGGTGCTTTACCACAACCGCCGCCAGGTGCCGGGCGCCCCCTACGCCTACCGCGATTCGGTCGAAGCCCTCGCCCGCGACTGCGACCTCCTCGTCGTCGCCTGCCCCGGCGGCGAGGCCACGCGCCACATCGTCAACGCCGCCGTGCTGCGCGCCCTCGGCCCCACCGGCATCGTGGTGAACATCGCCCGCGGCACCGTGATCGACGAGGCCGCCCTGGTCGCAGCCCTCCAATCCCGCACCATCGCCGCTGCCGGGCTCGACGTGTTCGAGCACGAGCCGCAGGTGCCCGCCGCGCTGATGGCCTGCGACAACGCCGTGCTGATGCCCCATCGCGGCGGCGGCACGATCGAGACCTGGGAGGAATGCGCCGACATGGTCATCGCCAACCTGCGCGCCCATTTCGCCGGCGCCCCGTTGCCGAACCCAATTCCCGGCGATTGACTTCCGCCCGCCCAACCCGCCACCCTTCGCCAAAGGCCGCGACGACGGCCGGGGAAAAGGGAAACGGGCCAATGATTCGCAACGACATCGGGCGTCGGCGGGTGATGCAGGGCGCGGCCGTGGCGGCCGCAGCGGCGACAGCCGGCGGGGCCGCCCTCGCCCAGGGCCGGCCGGTCCACATGATCAGCCACCGCTACCCGGCGCTCGAGCACTGGGCGGCGAAGATGAAGACCGCCATCCCCGGGCAGGAGGTCAACACCCAGCTGATGCCGTTCGACAAGGCGCTGGAGCTGCTCACCATCGCGCTCTCCGCCAAGGCCGACACGGTCGACATCGCCTACGCGTCCGACGCCACCGTGCAGACCTTCGCCAAGAACGGCTGGCTGCGCCCGCTCGACGACCTGTGGGCGAAGTTCAAGGCGGAGTTCAAGCTCGACGACTACGCCCCCGAGGTGCTGGAGAAGTTCAGCTACCAGGGCAAGCTCTACATCCTGCCCGCCAACCTCAACGTCATGTTCCTGTTCTACCGCAAGGACCTGTTCGACCAGGCCGGCGTGAAGCCCCCCGCCACCATCCCCGACTTCCAGGCGCTGGCGAAGCGCTTCCACTCCCCACTGCGCGCCGGCACCGTCTCCTGCCTCAAGCCGGTCGATGCCGGGCTGAACGAGGCGCATTGGTACCTGAACGCGCTCGGCGATGGGTGGTTCGACAAGGACTGGCGTCCGATCTTCAACCAGCCCAAGGGCGTCGCCGCCATCGAAGCGCTGAAGGAGACGGTGAAGTTCGCCCAGCGCGCCTACACCGCCGCGGCGAACGACGAATGCTCGATCGCCTTCCAGCAGGACGCGGCGACGATGGGCCTGCAATGGGCCACCCGCGCCGCCTCGATGGATGACCCGAAGCAATCCCGCGTGGTCGGCAAGTTCGACTGGGCGGTGGCCCCCGGCGGCCGCGCTCGCTTCTCCGGCGACGGCTACGGCATCTCGAGCTTCACCAAGCATGATCCGGAGCACCTGTTCCGCATCATCGCCACCGCGACCAACCAGGCCAACTCGCGCGAGGGTGCTGCGTTGTCGGTTCCGCCGCGCGGCAGCATCCTCAACGACCCGGAGTTGCAGGCCAAGCACCGCTTCTACCCGGCGGCCTCGGCTGCGATGAAGACCAACCTCCCCTTCCCGCAGATCCCCGAGTTCTACGCCGTCGGCGAATTCATCACCCGCCGGGTGATCCAGGCGGTCACCGGCGAAATGGCGGTCAAGGCCGCGCTGGATGCCGCGGCGAAGGAGACCGAGGATTTCCTGCGGGGCCGGGGGTACTACAAGGGATAAGCAAGAATCTTCTTTTTCTGAAGAAAAAGAAGCAAAAAGACTTTTCCTAATTTACGGCACCGAAGTGCCTCTCCGCAGGAACACCAGTGCAAATGGATAAAGTTTTTTTGCTTCTTTTTGTTCACAAAAAGAAGGCTTTCCTTCTTCCGGAAGCCACGCCATGACCCTCTTCGAGAAAGCCGCCATCACCGGCATCGGCGAGACCGCCCATGGCCGCGGCCTCCAGCAGGGCAGCGCGCTCTCGCTTCAGCTCCAGGCCTCGCTCGCCGCGATCGCCGATGCCGGCCTGTCCCCGCGCGACATCGACGGCATCATCCCCATGGCCACCGGCGCCGCCGTCGCCGAAGACTTCATCACCAATTTCGGCATCCAGGACCTCAGGTTCTCCGCCACCACGCCGATGGGCGGGGCGTCCTGCGTCGCCGCCATCCAGGCCGCCGCCGCCGCCGTGGCCTCGGGCATCTGCCGCCATGTGCTGCTGCCGATCGGCCGCACCGGCTATTCCGGCACCCGCATCGGCGCGCGCGTGCACGAGATGCCGCAGTTCCGCACCATCGGCGAGTTCGAGCTGCCGCTGGGCAACATCGCCCCCGCCCAGATCTACGCCCCCATGGCCCGCCGCCACATGGAGCTCTACGGCACCACCAGCCGGCAGCTGGCCGAGATCGCGGTGACCACTCGCCGCCACGCCATCCTCAACGGCAACGCGGCGATGACCAAGCCGCTCACCATCGAGGAGCACCAGGCCAGCCGCATGATCGCCGACCCCTTCCGCCTGTTCGACTGCTCGCTGGAAAGCGACGGCGGGGCGGCCGTGGTGGTCAGCAGCGCAGAGGCCGCGCGCGACCTGCGCCAGCCCCGCGTGCTGGTGATGGGCGCGGCCGAGGGGCATCCGGATTCGCCCAGCGTCATCACCCAGCGTCCGGACATCCTGCGCATCGGCCTGGCCAAGGCCGCCCCGCGCGCCTTCGCCATGGCCGGCGTGAAGCCGTCGGACATCCAGGTCGCCGAGATCTACGACTGCTTCACCTACGTGGTGCTGCGCCAGCTCGAGGAACTCGGCTTCTGCCGGCCCGGCGAGGGCGGCGCCTTCGTCGAGGGCGGCGCGCTCGGCCTCGGGGGGAAGCTGCCGGTCAACACCCATGGCGGCCTGCTGTCCCAGGCGCACCTGGCCGGCATGAACCACATCGTCGAGCTGGTCCGCCAGCTGCGGGGCCAGGGCGGCGCCGCCCAGGTCGAGGGTGCCACGCTCGGCCTCGTCACCGGCTACGGCGACATGGGCGACGGCTCCATCGCCATCATGCGAAGGGGTTGAACCGATGAGCGACAGTTTCGCCAAGCCCGTCCCCCACCCCACCCCGGATACCCAGCCGCATTGGGACGGCCTGGCCCGCGGCGAATACCTGATCCAGCGCTGCAAGGCCTGCGGCAAGCTGCGCCACTATCCGCGCCCGGTCTGCGACGGCTGCTGGTCGATGGAGCACGAATGGGTGGCGGCCAGCGGCCAGGGCAAAGTCCATTCCTGGACCGTCTGCCACCACCCGTTCCACATGGGCTTCAAGGCGGAGTCGCCCTACGTGCTGGTCACGGTGGACCTCGCCGAGGGCGTGCGCGCCATGGGCCAGCTGCGCGGCATGGCGGCCGAGGCACTGCGCCTGGGGCTGCCCGTCGCACTTGGCTACGAACGCCAGGGCGACGGCCCGGTACTGCCGATTTTCCGCCCCGCCCAGCCGTGAGGATGCAGTCCGCGCGACAAGAGCATGAGAATGAAGCAAATGTGAATTTCCTGTGAGCCGCTGAAAACGCCACCGGGCCGCCCCGTCTAAGCCTCTCCCGCCCCTGCCTTGATTTCGTTGCGTGTTCTTCGGTTGACGGAAATCCATTCCGCGTCCATATGCGTCCTGTGCATGGCTGTCTCCATCCAGGCAGATGCGCGGAACCGAGTGCCTTTTGGGGACAGACCAATTCAGATGGGGGCTCACATGAACGAGCAAGATCTTCGCGGCCTGATCGAGGGGGTGCGGTCCGGCCGCATCGACCGTCGCGCCTTTATCCGCCGCCTGGCCATGGTCGGCATCGCTGCGCCGATGGCGGCCCAGCTGCTGACGCATTCCGGCATCGCCATGGCGCAGCCGGCCATCACCTACAAGCCGACCAAGGCCGGCGGCGGCGGCACGCTGAAGGTGCTGTGGTGGCAGGCCCCGACCCTGATCAACCCGCATTTCGCCACCGGCACCAAGGACCAGGACGGCAGCCGCGTGTTCTACGAGCCGCTGGCCGCGTGGGACCCCGAGGGCAACCTGATGCCGGTGCTCGCCGCCGAGGTTCCGACCCGCGAGAATGGCGGCCTGAGTGCTGACGGCAAGACGGCCACCTGGAAGCTGAAGCGCGGCGTGAAGTGGCACGACGGCAAGGACTTCACCGCCGACGACGTGGTGTTCAACTGGGAGTATGCCTCCAACCCCGCCACCGCGGCGGTGACGTCGGGCAGCTACAAGGACATCAAGGTCGTCAAGGTCGACAGCCACACTGTCCGCATCGAGTTCGCCAACCCGACGCCGTTCTGGGCCGATGCCTTCGTCGGCGCCGCCGGCCAGATCATCCCCAAGCACCTGTTCCAGGACTTCACCGGCGCCAAGTCGCGCGAGGCCCCGACCAACCTCAAGCCGGTCGGCACCGGCCCCTACCTGTTCGGCGACTTCCGCCCCGGTGACCTGATCACCGGCACGCGCAACCCGAATTACCACCAGCCAAACCGTCCGTTCTTCGACTCCATCGAGATGAAGGGCGGCGGCGATGCCGTCTCCGCGGCGCGCGCCGTGCTGCAGACCGGCGAGTACGACTTCGCCTGGAACCTGCAGGTCGAGGACGAGGTGCTGCTGCGCCTGGAGCGTGGCGGCAAGGGCACCGTGCGCATCACCGAGGGCGCCGGCTGCGAGCACATCCAGCTCAACAACACCGACCCCTGGACCGAGGTCGACGGCGAGCGTTCGTCGATCAAGACCAAGCACCCCTCGCTGACCGACCCCGCCGTGCGCCAGGCCCTCGCCCTGCTGATCGACCGCAAGTCGGTCCAGGACCACATCTACGGCCGCACCGGCATCGCGACCTCCAACTGGGTCAACAACCCGCCGCGCTTCCGCTCGCCGAACACCAAGTTCGAGTTCAACATCGACAAGGCCAACGACATCCTGGAGAAGGCCGGCTGGGTCAAGGGTGCCGACGGCATCCGCGCGAAGGGCGGCGTCAAGCTGAAATACGTCTACCAGACCTCGATCAACCAGCCGCGCCAGAAGACCCAGGCGATCGTGAAGCAGTCCTGCGCCAAGGCCGGCATCGACATCGAGATCAAGTCGGTCGTCGCCTCCGTCTACTTCTCGTCGGATGTCGCTAACCCCGACACCTACCCGAAGTTCTACACCGACCTGCAGATGTACAACACCGGGCCCGGCCGTCCCGACCCCGGCGTGTGGCTGCAGATGTTCCTGTCGTCGGAGATCGCGGCCAAGTCGAACAACTGGCAGCTGCGCAACGTCACCCGTTGGATCAGCAAGGAGTTCGACGAAACCCACGCCGCCGCCGAGAGCGAGCTCGATCCGGTCAAGCGCGTCGCCCTGCTGATCAAGTGCAACGACATCGTCATCCGCGACACCGTGCTGATCCCGATCGTCTACCGCCCCGGCGTCTCCGGCACCAGCCGCCGCCTGCGCGCCAATGTCAGCGGCTTCGACAGCAACCTCTACGACCTCGCCAACTGGTTCATGGAAGGCTAGGCCTCGCTCGGCTGACGGCCCCCGGGACGCGACAGCGCCCCGGGGGTGGTCCTGCAAGGTTGGGCCTGCCGCTTTCGGCGACCCGCGTTCCCCGGCGATCGGCTTCTGGAGTATTGCGTGTCCCCAGCCTACCTTATCCGCCGCCTTCTGTTGGCGATCCCGAGCCTGCTCGGCATCAGCGTCATCCTGTTCGCCGTCCTGGCGAGTGCTCCCGGCGACCCGTTCGAGGAACTGGTCACCAACCCGAACGTGCCGCCAGAGGTCCGCGCCAACCTGCGTGCCTCCCTCGGCCTCGACGATCCGGTGTGGCAGCGCTACTTCAGCTGGCTGCTGGCCATGCTGCAGGGCAACTGGGGCTACTCCTTCGTCAGCCGCATGGCGGTCGATGACCTGATCCTCCAGCGCGTGCCCACCACGATCGCCGTCATCGGCGCCGCCCAGGTGATCGCGATGCTGGTGGCCATCCCGATCGGCGTGCTCGCCGCCTCCCGGCCCTATTCGCTGTTCGACCAGATCGCCAACACCATGGCCTTCATCGGCTTCTCCCTGCCGACCTTCTTCACCGGCCTGGTGCTGATCCTGATCTTCTCGATCCAGCTGGACTGGCTGCCGATGGTCTACCAGTCCAATGTCCGCGCCACCGGCTGGGCATGGTGGTGGGAGCACATCAAGCAGTCGATCATGCCGGTGATGGTGCTCGGCCTGTTCCAGGGCGCATCGCTGGTTCGCTACGTCCGCTCCTCCGTGCTCGACGTGATCAAGCTCGACTACGTGGTCACCGCCCGCTCGAAGGGCATCGGCCAGCGCAAGGTGCTTGTCCGCCATGTGGTGCGCAACGCGCTGATCCCGGTGGTGACACTGGTTGCGCTGCAGATGCCGATCGTGTTCGGCGGCGCCATCGTCACCGAGCAGATCTTCCGTATCCCCGGCATCGGCTCGTTGCTGATCTCGTCCATCCTGGCCACCGACACGCCGGTGGTGATGGCCGTGACCTTCGTGTTCGCCTGCCTCGTTGTCCTCTTCAACCTGATTGCAGACATCCTCTATGGCTGGCTCGACCCCCGCATCGCTTTCCGCTGAGGGCCCGGCGCCCATCGGCGCCGCCCCCTCCCGCCCGGCCCAGCCGGTCAGCCCCACGCAGGAAGCGTGGCGCCGCTTCCGCAAGCACAAGCTCGCGGTGGTGTCGCTCGGCATCCTCGGCGCGCTGGTCGCCATCGTGCTGGCCGGCCCGTTCCTCTGGCCGCTGCCGATCAACGAGATCGACTTCACCGCCAAGCTCGAGGGCCCGTCGCTGGCCCATCCGCTCGGCACCGATGATCTCGGCCAGGACCTGCTGGCGCGGCTGATCTATGGCGGGCGTATCTCGCTGGCCGTGGGCCTCGCCGCCATGGTGGTGGCCGTGCTGGTCGGCGTGGTGATCGGTGCCGTGGCCGGCATGTCCAGCGGCCGCGTCGATGCCGTGCTGATGTGGATCACCGACCTGTTCCTCTCCCTGCCGCAGCTGCCGCTGCTGCTGCTGGTCATCTACATGTTCCGCGACGGGCTGAAGGGCATGTTCGGCCCCGAGGGCGGTGTGTTCGTGCTGATCGTGATCGTCATCGGCGGATTGCGCTGGATGCCGGTGGCCCGCCTGGTCCGCGCCCAGTTCCTCAGCCTGCGCGAGAAGGAATTCGTGGAAGCCGCCCGTGCGCTGGGTGCCTCCCGCATGCGGCTGATCGTGATGCACATCCTGCCCAACGCCATGGGGCCGGTGATCGTGGCCGGCACCATCGACGTCGCCGCCGCCATCATCGCGGAATCGACCCTGTCCTTCCTCGGCCTGGGCTTCCCGCCCGACATCCCCACCTGGGGCCGCGTTCTGTTCGACGCCAAGGACTACCTGGATATCGCCCCGCATTGGGCGCTGTTCCCGGGCCTGGCGATCTTCCTGACCGTGCTGTCGATCAACTTCATCGGCGACGGGCTGCGCGACGCGCTCGATCCGCGGCGAGTGGTCTAGGAGCCGCGACATGTCCGAAGCCTTGCTCGACATCCGCGACCTGCGGACCTGGTTCAAGACCGACGACGGCATGGTCCGCGCCGTCGATGGCGTCAGCATGTCCATCGCCAAGGGCGAGACGCTGGCGGTGGTCGGCGAGTCCGGCTGCGGCAAGTCGGTGACGGCACGCTCCGTGCTGAAGCTGATCGACATGCCGCCCGGCCGCTTCGAATCCGGCACCATCCTGTGGAAGGGCCGCGACCTGATCCCGCTCTCCATGGAGGAGATGGACAGCATCCGCGCCCGCGAGATCGCGATGGTGTTCCAGGAGCCGATGACGTCGCTGAACCCGGTCTACACGGTCGGCGCCCAGATCGCGGAATCGCTGCGCACGCATGAGGGGCTGTCGGAGAAGGCGGCGATCGACCGGGCGGTGGAGATGCTGAACCTGGTCAACATCCCCAATCCCAAGGGCCGGGTGCACGACTATCCGCACCAGTTCTCCGGCGGCATGCGCCAGCGCGTGATGATCGCGATGGCGCTGGCCTGCCGGCCCAAGCTGCTGATCGCCGACGAGCCGACGACTGCGCTCGACGTCACCATCCAGGCGCAGATCCTGGAGTTGATGGCCGAGATGAAGGAAACCTTCGGCATGGCCATCATGCTCATCACCCACGCGATGGGGGTGGTGGCGGAGAACGCCCAGCGCGTGGTGGTGATGTATGCCGGCAAGGTGGTGGAGGAGGCGCCGGTTGAGGAGCTGTTCGCCAATCCGCGCCATCCCTACACGCAGGGGCTGATCCGCTCGATCCCGCGTGTGGACGTCGCCGGGCATGCGCGCGGCGGGGCGCGGCAGCGGCTGGAGCAGA
This sequence comes from Asaia bogorensis, assembly GCA_945897825.1. Lineage (GTDB taxonomy): Bacteria > Pseudomonadota > Alphaproteobacteria > Acetobacterales > Acetobacteraceae > CAMDGX01. The sequence goes on from CAMDGX010000013.1 coordinate 43,585, forward strand.
TTCCCGGCACCGTGCCGAACCTGCTGAACCCGCCGCCCGGCTGCCGCTTCGCCGCACGGTGCAAGTTCGCCGTGGAAGCCTGCACCGCGGCCGAGCCGCCGCTGCGAAACGTCACGCCTGACCACAAGGTGGCCTGCATCCTGTGAGCACCCTGACCGAGACCAAGACCGTGCCGGCGGCCGCGACTGCGCCGCTGCTGTCGGTGAAGAACATCAAGAAGTACTTCCCCATCCGCGGCGGCGTCCTGTCGCGCGTGGTGGGCCAGGTGCATGCGGTCGATGGCGTGTCGCTCGACGTGGCGCCGGGAGAGACGCTGGGGCTGGTGGGGGAGTCGGGTTGCGGCAAGTCCACCACCGGGCGCTGCATCATGCGGCTGATCGAGCCCAGCGAGGGGGAGATCTGGTTCAAGGGCGAGAACGTCACCCAGCTCGAGGGCGAGGCGCTGCGGGCGATGCGGCGGGACATGCAGATCATCTTCCAGGATCCGTTCGCCTCCCTGAACCCGCGCCACACCGTGGGCGGCATCATCGGCGAGGCGCTGACGATCCATGGGCTGGCCAAGAACCGGCAGGACATGGAAGGCAAGGTCGTCGAGCTGCTGAAGACGGTCGGGCTGGCGCCGGAGCACATGCGCCGCTTCCCGCACGAGTTCTCCGGCGGGCAGCGGCAGCGCATCGGCATTGCCCGGGCGCTGGCGGTGGAGCCGAAGCTGATCGTGTGCGACGAGCCGGTCTCGGCGCTGGACGTTTCGATCCAGGCGCAGGTGATCAACCTGCTGGAGGACCTGCAGGAGCAATTCGGGCTGGCCTACCTGTTCATCGCGCATGACCTTTCGGTGGTGGAGCACATCAGCGACCGGGTGGCGGTGATGTATCTGGGCCGGGTGGTGGAGGTGGCCACCGCCGAGGAGCTGTACGAGAACCCGCTGCATCCCTATACCGAGGCGCTGCTTTCGGCGGTGCCGATTCCGGACCCGAAGATCAAGCGCAAGCGGATCGTGCTGCAGGGCGACGTGCCGAATCCGATCCGGCCGCCGAGCGGCTGCCATTTCCACACCCGTTGCCCGATCGCGCAGCCGAAGTGCTCGCAGGAGGCGCCGGTGCTGAAGGATGCCGGGGGGCGCCACCAGGTTTCCTGCCACTTCCGGGGCTAGCGCCCCCCGGGTTCAGGGGGTCAGGTCCTTGCGAGGGTCCTGCGGGTGGACGGGCTGCCAGGTGCGGAGGAATTCCTCCAGGGCGGGTTCGGGCTGCTGGGGCAGGGCGATCGACAGGGTGACGAACTGGTGGCCGCCGTTGAGGCCGCGGTTGCGCAGGCGCAGGCGGGTGCCGGGGCCGGAGCGGGGGGGGATGGCGAGGGCCACCGTTCCGGTGAGGGTCGGGACCTCGATGCGGGCGCCGAGGATGGCTTCCTGCAGGGTGACGGGGAGATCCAGGTGGATGTCGTCGCCCTCGCGGCGGAAGAAGCGGTGGGGGGCGACGGCGACCTCGATCAGGGCATCGCCGGCCGGGGCGCCGCCGAAGCCGGGCATGCCCTGGCCGCGCAGGCGCAGGGCCTGGCCGTCGCGGTGGCCGGGGGGGATGGTGACGTCGAGCGTTTTGCCGTCGGGCAGGGTGACCCGTTGCTTGGTGCCGAGGGCGGCATCCATGAAGGAAATGGTCAGGGTGTAGCGGGTGTCGTCGCCCTTGACGGCGAAGTTGGCGCGGCCGCGGCCGCCCATGGCCTGGCGGAGCATTTCCTCGAGGTCGCCGGGGTCGAAGCCGGCATCGGCCCGGGCCCCGGCATGGACGTCGCGCCAGTGGGGGCGCTGGGGGGCCTTTTCGGCGCCGGTGGCGTCGATCTCGCCGCGGTCGAAGCGGGCGCGCTTCTCGGCATCGGAGAGCAGGGCGTAGGCGGCGGAGATGGCGGCGAATTCCTCGGCGGCGTTCTTCTTGTCGGGGTTGACGTCGGGGTGGGCCTTCTTGGCGAGGCGGCGATACGCGGTGCGGATCTCGTTGGCGGTGGCCGTGGGAGCGACCCCGAGGATGTCGTACGGGTTTCTCATGGCAGGGAATGTAGGCGCGGCGGGGGTTTGGGAGAAGTGCCGCGATAAAGATACGATTGCGTAACAAAAATGGCGTGCGGCGGCTATGCGGCCAAGGGGGCGAAAATTGAAATGGGGGGCTGCGGGGGATGGGAGAGGCGCGCGCGCGCGCCGATGGCGGCGAGGCGGGTGAAGAAGAGGCCGGCGTAGATTCCGGGCGTGAGGCGTTCCTGGCGCTGCGCGCGCGGCAAGCGCGCGGAGGGAGCGGCATGGGACTCGGCCAGGGGGCGATCCGCGGTGCGCGGGGCCAGGTCGCCGAGGGCGACGCGCTCGCACAGGGTGGCGAGGAGGTGGAGCGCCTGGACCAGATCGCGCATCTGCCGGCTGGGCCCAGCGGAGAGGAGGCCGGACCAGTGGAGCAGGAAAGCGATGAGGCGGCGCACGTGGGCGGCCAGGTCGGACTCCGGGTGGCTCGCCGGCGGGGGCGCTGGGGGGATGCCGGACAGGGGCTGTGGCGCGGGGTTGTTCACGGTTTGTTTTTAGCGTCGATGGCGGCGGGAGGCAAGGAAAAAAAGCTGTCTTCGCCGATCAGCAGGCAAATATGCCTCTGATCCGGCCTGGGCGATGGGCGGCGGTGGGCTGCGGCGACGAAGGCGACGGTGTGGCGGAGCGGCTGGCGCGTGCGCCCGGCTTCAGGACGGGGGCCTGGGTTGCGCAGGCGGGGATGACGGCCGGAAACCCGAGGCATGCTTGCGCGTTCGTGATGGCAGGGGCCGGGCCCCGCACCGGAGCGGTCGCGACCGCTGTCGCAACCTCACAGGAGACACCACGCCATGGGCTTGTTTTCGAAATCCATCGAGTCGCTCGATGACCTGTTCGTCCACACGCTGCAGGACATCTATTATGCCGAGCAGCAGATCGCGAAGAACCTGCCGACGATGATCGACGAGGCCAGCGATCCGCAGCTGAAGCAGGGACTGGAACACCATCTCAGCGAGACGCGCAACCAGATCAGCCGGCTGGAGCAGGTGTTCCAGATGCACGGCCAGTCGGTGAAGGGTACCACCTGTGCCGCGATGGACGGCATTCTCGAGGAGGCGTCCGACATCCTGGGGGTCGCCAAGGACCCCGAGGTGAAGGACGCGGCGATCATCTCCTCGGCGCAGGCGGTGGAACATTACGAAATCACGCGCTACGGCACGCTGATCGCGTTCGCCAAGCAGCTGGGGCGTAACGACTGCGCTTCGGTGCTGCAGCAGAACCTCGACGAGGAGTATGCGGCGGACAAGAAGCTGACGGCGATGGCCGAGAGCCGGGTGAATCGCAAGGCGGCCTGACGACCGCCTCATGGAGGGCCGCGCCCGAAACGCATTCGGGCGCGGCCTTTTTTGTGCTGCAGGGTAGGCTGGGCTCCGCCCAGACCCGGCAGGGGCCGAGCCCCTGCACCTCGAATTTTGACAAGTGATGGGGATCAAAGGGCCGTCGGCCCTTGCGGGTCATCCGTGGCGCGGCTTCGCGCCGCGACGGCAGGGCCCTGGCGTCGCGGGCGGGGGCGTCGGTATGGTGGCGGGGCGAGTTCGGGAGTTCGGCGGTTGGACGGTGCGCGGCAGATGCGGCTTGGGCTGAACATCGTCGCGAACGGGGCGCATGCGGCGGGATGGCGGATGCCGGACGCGCAGGCGGATGGGGCGCTGGATTTCCGGCTGTGGACGCGGATCGCGCAGGCGGCGGAGCGGGCCTGCGTGCATTTCATGTTCTGGGCCGACGGGATCGCGGTGCGGCATTCGGCGAAGGACAACGACGAGCTGAGCTTCAATGCGCGGATCGACGTGTTCGAGCCGCTGACGGTGATCGGCGCGCTGTCGGCGGTGACAGAGCGGCTGGGGTTCGTGGCGAGCGCGTCGACGACCTACAACGAGCCGTATCACGTGGCGCGGAAGTTCGCCTCGCTGGACCATATCAGCGGCGGGCGGGTGGGGTGGAACGTGGTGACCTCCTGGAGCGAGCAGGAGGCGTTCAATTTCGGGCGCGATGCGCATATGGAGCATGGGCTGCGCTATCGGCGGGCGGAGGAGTTCGTCGACGTGGTGTTCGGGCTTTGGGATGGGTGGGACGACGATGCGTTCATCCGCGACAAGGCGAGCGGGCGGTATTTCGACCCGGGGAAGATGCGCAACCTGAACCATCGGGGCGAGGTGTTTGCGGTGAAAGGGCCGCTGAACGTGGCGCGGCCGATCCAAGGGTATCCGGTGATCGCGCAGGCGGGGTCATCGGGGCCGGGGCAGGCGCTGGGGGCGCGGATCGCCGACATCATCTACACGGCGCAGAATGACCGAGCGCATGCGATTGCGTTCTACGACAGCGTGATGGCGCATGGGGCGGCGGCGGGGCGGGCGCCTGGTTCGATGCTGGTGATGCCGGGGGTTTTGCCGGTGCTCGGGCGGTCTCGGGCGGAAGCGGAGGACCGATACGGTCGCATGCAAGAATTGGTCCATCCGCGGCTGGGGTTGCCGATGCTGGCGGGGTCGTTCGGGGATTTGTCGGGGATGGACCTGGATGGGCCGTTGCCGGCGCCGCTGGCCTCGGTGAACGCGGTGACGAGCGGGCACGAGATGCTGGTGCGGGTGGCACGGCAAGAGGGGATGACGATCCGCAAGCTCTACCAGATGATGGCCGGGGCTTCGGGACACAAGATCATCGTGGGGACCGCCGGGGATGTGGCGGATTTCATGGAGGACTGGTTTCGGGCGGGGGCGTGCGACGGGTTCAACCTGATTCCGCCGTATCTGCCGGGGCCGGTGTTCGAGGCGCTGGAGTGGCTGGTGCCGGAGTTGCAGCGGCGGGGGTTGGCGCAGACGGGGTATTCGGGGGATGGGACGTTTCGGGGGAGTTTGGGGTTGGGGAGGCCGGGGGTGGGGGAGCGGGGCGAGTAGTGGAAGTCGAGTAGATTCGTAGGAACGTCGAGAGCGGTAAGCATAGTATCTTCATTCCGCCGCTCATGAGACAATAAGAAGTTCTACTATGATCGAACTCTCAACATCACATCTATCATCATTGACGTAGGGTAGAATTTATGCGGAGATCTTCGATTTTTTTACGTTCAGCGTCAAGTTCTCTTTTCAATCTGCGGCTTCCTTCCAAATGCTTCGGCAATACTGATCCCGGCTGGAGTAGTTCACGAAGAGTGGTGAGGTGTACAACAAGTAGCTTCATCCGAGTCATCCTGAAGTCATGATCGGAATTAATCTCAACAAAAAAAAGAACAGACGAAGTGAACCACCGACCAGAACTACCTACTGTAAGTGACTCGCAGAATGTTCCGTAGTCAATTAGTCCAAGCGATGGAATTTGAGCAATCATACGATGAGCGATTGCTCTTTGTTCCTCTCGAAATATTAAATAATCTTTCCATTTCTCCCAATCAAAGTGAAAATTAAGTTGTCCGTCCGCGAGGGTGCTTCGAATATCTTTTATACAATCCTCTATCATCTTACCTAATTTACGATTTTGGACATTAATTAGTCCTAATTCTCGTCTATAAAGCTCTATCCACCCAAGAAAGCAGCATAAACGATAAGCATCACTCAGAATCCTATATCGGAAGTAAGAGTCGCTCGTGCTTGCATCAAAATTATGGTCGTTAGTAACGTCTTTAACGTCTTGGTATTTGAAATTTTTACGCCAAGGTTCGGAATTCTCTGCAAGAATATAGCACCGACCACTCAACTCTTCTGCCGCCAAGCAGATTGGTCTGCGATATCGATCGAAAATAGAATCCAGAGATTGCCGTGTTCTCCATTTCTCAAGTGACCTAACTGCAAATACATCTTTCAAGTATATCGCGACTATATTTCCTAATACTACTATTATCGACCCGAGTACTGTAAGGCTTCCAATGTCTTTCCATGTCATGTCTGCAATCATTTAAATCAGGTATCCCTCGTCGAAGTTTAGGTTCCGGGTGTGATGTGCAAACCGAAAAATGCAGACGCACGAAATTATTGGTTGCTTATTCTATATTGAGCCAGAAAAATGACCTGCATACTCAGTAATTTTTGTATATTAGTGCTACATTATCGTATTTCTTGAATTATTTTTGGTTAGGAATTTCAATAATGAAAACTGCTTCCTGAAGCTGTGTCTCGTGGCCCCTCCGTGCTCCCCCCGTAAACTACGGGGGGAGAGAAGAATCGGCCTCGATTTGCCGTTACGAATTTGGGCCGCGTTCCATGGAGATGGGCTGCCAGCGGCGGCGGTCCAGCTTGGGGAGGACGGTGGGGTTGACGCAGGACATGGGCCAGCGGCCGGTCAGGGCGAGGGCGAGTTCCTGGCCGACGCGGCCGAGGCGGGCGGGGTCGAAGCGGGCGCTGGCGCTGGCGGTGTGGGCGGAGAGGATGACGTTCTTCATCTTGAGCAGCGGGTTGTCCTGGCGGGGTGGTTCCTGGACGAGGACGTCCAGGCCTGCGCCGGCGAGCCAGCCTTCGTTCAGGGCCTTGATGAGGGCGGCTTCGTCCACCGTGGCGCCGCGGCCGACGTTGATGAAGAAGGCCGTGGGCTTCATCATCTTGAAGTGCTGCTCCTTGAGCATCGCCTGGGCTTCCGGGGTGGCCGGGGCGTGCATGGAGACGAAGTCGCAGGCCATCACTTCGGCGAGGCTGACGGGCAGGACGCCGTGCTCGATCATGACCAGTTCCTCGATGAACGGGTCGTAGGCCTTGACGATCAGGCCGAAGGGCTTGGCGCGCTTGGCGACGGCGCGGGCGACGTGGCCGAAGGCGACCAGGCCGAGGGTCTGGCCCATGAGGCGGGGCATCTTGAGCAGCGGGGTGCGGCCTTCGCGCCAGCGGCCGTCGCGGACGAGCTGGTCCTGGCCGATGACGTCGCGGTGGCAGCCGAGGAGGAGCATGAGGCAGTGGTCGGCCACTTCCTCGATGAAAGTGTCGGGGCAGTTGGTGACGGGGATGCCCTTGGCGGTGGCGGCGGAGACGTCGACGCTATCGACGCCGACCGAGCCGAGGGTGATGGTTTGGCACTTGGTCAGGCTGTCGATGATCTTCTTGGTGATGGGCATGCCCTTGGCGTAGAGGGCGTCGCAGTCGCGGGCGACTTCGATGAAGCCGTCCTCGGTCATCGGGCCTTCGACGATCTCGTAGTCGATGCCGGCGAGGTCGAGGGCCTGCTTCTCGTAGTCGTAGGTGACCTTGGCGGTGGTGAAGCTGGCCCCCGCGGGGGTTGCGATCTTGAATTTGGCCATTGGGCGTTTCCTTCGTGGGTCGGGTGGAGGCAGTCGTGAGGGTCCAGGGGGCTCGGCCCCCTGGCGGGTCCAGGGCGGCGCCCTGGCCTTGGCTTAGTTCTTGGGCGGCCGCGCGCGGACGGCGGCTTCGTTGACGTCGATGCCCCAACCGGGGCCGGTCGGCAAGACCAGTTCGCCGTTCTCGATGGTGGGGACCATGGTGAAGAATTCGTCGCGCCAGGCGACGCTGTCGATGTCGATTTCCATGACGCGGAAGTTCGGCACGATGGCGCAGAGATGGGCGGAGATCATCGAGCAGAGGTGGCCGTAGAAATTGTGGGGCGCGACGTTCATTTCGTAGACGTCGGCCATGGAGGCGATTTTCACGGACTCGCCGAGACCGTTCCAGACGACGTCGATGATCGGGACGTCCATGCTGTAGTTCTCGAAGAAGGGCTTGAAGTCGCGCCGGCCGAGGAGGGTTTCGCAGGAGGCGATGGGGCAGGGGGCGATGGCCTTGAGCGAGGCGAGGGACTGGGCGTCGTGCTGGTCGATTTCGAGCCAGGTGAGGTCGTAGGGCGCGACGGTTTCGGCGATGCGCTTGAAGCCTTCGGTCTTGAAGTGGAAGTTGGTGTCGAGGTGGATGCCGATGTCGGGGCCGGCGCCGGCGCGGACGGCGGCCAGGGTGTCGCGGGTGTAGCGGAGGGATTCGGGGGTCCAGTTGAGTTCGGGCCAGCCGGCGTTGCGGCCGAAGCCGCCGCCCCAGCTTGAGAGCTTCTCGCCGTCCCAGGCCATGATGTTGGTTTTCATGCCCTTGAAGCCGAGCTTGCGGATCTCCTCGGCGTGGCGGCTGACGTCATCGTAGGTTTTGAGCGCGGGGACGCCCATCTGGGCGCTGTTGCGGATGCGGTAGGTGCCCATGTGGGACCAGTAAGTTTCGATGCGGGTGCGCACCGGGCCGCCGAACAGGGCGTAGACGGGAATGCCGAGGTCTTTCGCCTTGACGTCGAGGAGCGCGTTCTCGATGGCGGCGATGGCCTGCTGGTTGAGGCCGCCGCGGGACTGGCGGGTGAGGACGTGGAGGTTGGCGATGATCTGCTCGGTGGGGCGCGGGTCGCGGCCGATGAGGATTTCGCAGAGGGCGTCGATGACGTTCTTGAGGCCGGCGCTGCCGAAGCTCTCGTTGAACTCGGACCAGCCGATGATGCCGGAATCCGTGGTGATCTTGAGGAAGGAGAACATGCGCCAGCCGGCATCGGCGCGCAGGGTTTCAATCGACTTGATTTTCATGTTTCCTCCGTGGCGAGCGCCCGCCGCCCGATGCCGGATATTCCAACACGTTGCGGCCAGGACGACAACAAGCGGGCCGGGAAGGAAGCAGTGCAATGGGCAAGCTGACGGGCAAGGTTGCGTGGGTGACCGGAGCGGGGAGCGGGATCGGCGAGGGCGCGGCGTATGCGCTGGCCGAGGAAGGGGCCACCGTGATCCTGAGCGGGCGGCGGGTGGACAAGCTGGAGGCTGTCGCCGCGAAGATCGGGCAGCACGCGCATGTGCAGCCCGGGGACATGACGGTCGTCGAGGACGTCAACCGGATCGTGGCGTGGATCAAGGAGAAGCTGGGGCGGCTGGATATCTTCGTGGCCAATGCCGGGGCGAACATTCCGAAGCGGGCCTGGGCGGACATGGAGCCGTCGGGCGCGGACCTGGTGATCTCGGCGAACCTGAACAGCGCGTTCTATGGGGTGCTGGCGGTGCTGCCGATGATGCGGGCGCAGAAGGACGGGGTGATCATCGTGACGGCCTCGATGGCGGGGCGGTTCATCGGCGGGCTGTCGGGCGCGGCGTATACGGCGGCGAAGCATGGCGTGGTGGCGATGAGCCATTCGATCAACATGCAGGAATGCATCAACGGCATTCGCTCCACGGCGCTGCTGCCGGGCGAGGTGGCGACCGAGATCCTGGACAAGCGGCCGGTGCCGGTCTCTGCCGAGGATCGGGCGAAGATGGCGCAGTCGTCGGATGTGGGCGACCTGGTGCGGTATATCGCGTGCCTGCCGCCGCATGTTTGCATCAACGAGGTGATGATCACGCCGACGTGGAACCGCGGGTATGTGAACGCGCTGCGGGCGCCGAAGCTTTGAGGAAGGAAGCGGTTCTTTTTTGAAAAAAAGAACCAAAAAACTTTTCCCCTTTGCGGATCGCCCTAGGCCGGGCGCAAAGGGGAAAAAGTCTTTTTGCTTCTTTTTCTTCAGAAAAAGAAGATTCTTGCTTGGGGTGGTGGACATGAAGGTCATCGTTGTCGGCGCGGGCGTGTTCGGGGCGAGCGTGGCGTATCACCTCGTGCGGGCGGGTGCGGAGGTTACCGTGTTCGACCGCGACGATGCGGGGCGGGCGACGTCGGCTGGGGCGGGGATCGTGTGTCCGTGGCTGAGTGCGCGGGAGGACGAGGGGTGGCTGCCGCTCGCCTATGGGGCCGGGCGCTATTATCCGCAGTTGGTGCAGGACCTGGCGGCGGAGGGGGAGACGGAGCTTGGCTATCGCCGCGTGGGCCTGCTGGTGGTGCCGGACGAGGCGAAGCAGCTGGACGCGGTGGAGCAGCGCCTGGCGGTGCGGCGGCAGGTGGCGCCGGAGATGGGGGTGGTGAAGCGCGTGTCGCCCGAGGCGGCGGTGGCGATGTTCCCGGCGCTGCGGCCGGGGCAGCCGGCGACGCATATCGAGAATGCGGCGCGGGTTAACGGGCGGCTGATGGCCGATGGGCTGCTGGGGGCGGCGCAGAAGCGGGGGGCCGTGGTGCGGGCGGGTTCGCCGGAGATCGTGGCGGATGGCGGGGCGGTACGCGGCGTTCGGGTTGATGGGGTGGAGGTGGGGGCCGATGCGGTGGTGGTGACGGCGGGGGCCTGGGCGCCTTCGTTGCTTTCGCCGCTGGGGGTTGCGTTGCGGGTGGAGCCGCAGAAGGGGCAGATCGTGCATCTGCGGATGAACGGGGTGGATACCTCGCGATGGCCGGTGCTGCAGCCGATGAACAGCTTCTACCTGCTGACCTTCGACGACTCGCGCGTGGTGATCGGGGCGACGCGGGAATTCGGCTCCGGCTTTGACTACCGGGTGACGGCTGCGGGGCAGAAGGCGGTGCTGGATGTGGCTCTGGCGGTGGCGCCGGGGCTGGCGGATGGCGAGCTGATCGAGACCCGCATCGGGTTCCGACCGATGGCGGCGGACGAGTTGCCGATGATCGGGGCGGTTGCTGGGGTGCCCGGCCTGTTCGTGGGCAACGGGTTGGGGCCGAGCGGGCTGACGCTGGGGCCCTATGCCGGGATGCTGCTGGCAGGGGCGGTGCTGGGGCGGGCGACGGAGATCGATCTGGCGCCCTACGATCCGTTGCGGGGCTGACGCTCAGCCGGGGCGCAGGCCGCGGCGGACGCGCTTCTCCCCTTCCACGGCGATGAGCAGGGCGACGCCGACGGCGACCACGGCAGCACCTTCGATCGGCGAAATGGCGGTGGTGCCGAACACGGATTGCAGCGCCGGGAGGTAGGTGAAGGCGAGCTGGGCGAGCGCGACGCCGCCGACGCCAATCAGCATGGCATTGGTGCCCTTGGCGCCGTGCCAGGTGAGTGCCGAGTCGTGGGTGTAGCGGACGCTGAACAGGTAGAAGATTTCCATCGCCACGATGGTGTTCACCACCAGGGTGCGGGCGGTTTCGATCGGCAGGCCGCGGGATTCGGCCCAGTAGAACATGCCGAAGGCGCCGGCCATGAACAGGCATGAGACGAAGACGATGCGCCAGGCCAGTTCGGCGGTGAGGATGCCGGCGCCGGGGGCGCGGGGCGGGCGGCGCATGGCGCCGGGCTCGGTGGGTTCGAAGGCCAACGTCAGGCCGAGGGCGACGGCGGTGACCATGTTGATCCAGAGCAGCTGCACCGGCGTCACGGGAAAGGGCAGGCCGAGGGCCAGGGCGGCGAGGATGGTGATGGCCTCGCCGCCGTTGGTGGGCAGGGTCCAGCCGATGACCTTGAGCAGGTTGTCGTAGACGGTGCGGCCCTCGCGCACGGCGGCGACGATGGAGGCGAAATTGTCGTCGGCGAGGACCATCTCGGCGGAATCCTTGGCGGCCTCGGTGCCCTTCTGGCCCATGGCGATGCCGACATCGGCGCGCTTCAGCGCGGGGGCATCGTTCACGCCGTCGCCGGTCATGGCCACGGTGAGGCCGTTGGCCTGCAGCGCGTGGACGAGGCGCAGCTTGTGCTCGGGCGAGGTGCGGGCGAAGACGGGGATGGACTGGACCTCGGCCTTCAGGCGCGCGTCGTCCCAGTGCTCGATGTCCTGGCCGGTGACGACGCGGGGGGCTTCGGCGAGGCCGATCTGGCGGCCGATCTCGCCGGCGGTGGCGGCGTGGTCGCCGGTGATCATCACGACGCGGATGCCGGCGGCGCGGCATTCGGCGATGGCGGCGGCGGCTTCCTCGCGCGGCGGGTCGATCAGGCCGACGCAGCCGAGCAGGACGGCGCCCTGGAGGGCGGCTTCGTCGATGGTTTCGCGGGCCGGGTCGGTGGGGAGGGCCGCGAAGGCGAGGACGCGCTGGCCCTGGGCGGCGAGGCGGTCGGCGATCTCGTGCCACGCTTCTGCGTCGCGGGGGCGGGGGCCGTCGGCGTGCAGTTCGGTGGCGCAGAGGGCGACCAGGCGTTCGGGGGCGCCCTTGATCAGCACGCGGCCGTCGGCGTGCAGGGTTGCCATGTAGCGCAGGCGTGAATCGAAGGGGATCTCGTCGCGCCGGGGCAGGTCGCGGCGCAGTGCCTGGGGGGCGAGGCCGGCGCGGGCGGCGAGGGCCAGGAGGGCGCCTTCCATCGGGTCGCCATCGACGCGCCAGGTGCCGTCGGCCTGGTGCAGCTCGGCGTCGTTGCACAGGGCGGCGGCGTGGAGGAGTTCGTCGAGGGCGGGGTCGGTCGGGGCATGGTCGCGGTGCAGCGCGCCTTCGGGGGCGTAGCCCTGGCCGGTCGCCTGGTAGTCGGCGGTGGCGGTGACGACGCTGCGCACGGCCATCTCGTTGCGCGTGAGCGTGCCGGTTTTGTCCGAGCAGATGACGGAGACGGAGCCGAGGGTTTCGACGGCGGGGAGGCGGCGGATGATGGCGTGGCGGGTGGCCATGCGCTGGACGCCGATCGCCAGCGTGATGGTCAGCACGGCGGGCAGGCCCTCGGGGATGGCGGCGACGGCGAGGCTGATCATGGCCATGAAGGCGTCGCCGACAGCGTAGCCGCGCACCAGTATGGCGAAGGCGAAAGCGGCGGCGCAGATGGCCAGGATGATGACGGTGAGCCGGCGGGCGAAGCCGTCCATCTGGCGCAGCAGCGGGGTTTGCAGGCGCTCGACGCTGCCGAGCAGGGTGGAGATGCGGCCGAGCTCGGTGGCGGCCCCGGTGGCGACGACGACGCCGCGGCCTTGGCCGGCCGCGACGAAGCAGCCGGAGTAGGCCATGCCGGCGCGGTCGCCGAGCGGGGCGTCGGCGGGCGCGGTGGCGGTGGATTTGTCGGCGGGGACCGATTCGCCGGTGAGCGGGGCTTCCTCGATGCGCAGGCTGCGCGCGTGGATGAGGCGCAGGTCGGCCGGCACGCGGTCGCCGGCTTCGAGCAGCACGATGTCGCCGCGGACGATCCGCTCGGCGGGCACGGTGGCGCGGTGGCCGTCGCGCAGCACGGCGGCGTGCGGGTCGACCATGCGGCGGATCGAGTCGAGCGCCTGTTCGGCCTTGCCTTCCTGGATGAAGCCGATGGCGGCGTTGGCGAGCACGACGGCGAGGATGACGGCGGCGTCGATGGCGTGGCCGAGCAGCAGCGCGATCGCGGCGGCGGCGAGCAGGACGTAGATCAGCAGGTTGTGGAACTGGAGCAGGAAGCGGCGCAGCGCGGACTGGCGCGGCGGCTGGGGCAGGCTGTTCGGTCCGTCCTTGGCCAGGCGAGTTGCCGCGTCGGCGGCGGAGAGGCCTGAGGGGGAGCTGGCGAGGGCGGCGAGGACGTGGCCGATGGGCTGGGCGTGGGGGGCGGCGGGCGGCTCGGTGTCTGGCCGGTCGGTCATCCGCACTCTCCCGCCCTGTTGGCCCGGGGGACTCTAGGGCCTGGGGCGGCGGGGCGGATGACAAATGCGCAAGGTGGGCGGCGGAGCCCCGCTTGCGTCAGGTGCCCGCTGGCGTCAGGCGCGGGGGCGGCGTCGCGCGAGGGAGAGCAGGCCGATGCCGGCGCCGAACAGGGCGAGGGTGGCGGGTTCCGGCGTGGGGGCGACGGGGAAGTCGCTGTCGAAGACGAGGCGGCCGTTGAAGCGGATGTCGGTCCACCTGCCGTTCCTGTTGGGGTTGGAACCCGGAATGTCGATGCTGATCTCGTCGACGATGAGCATGAGGCTCCCGATCGTCTGGCCGCGAAGGTCGATGCCATGGCCGGCCTCGGTTGAGCCGTAACCGTAGCCGCCGCCGCCGGGATTGTTCTCGACCCGGAGGGAGACGTAGTCGCTGAGTCCGCCATCGCGCAGTTCGGCCGCGGACGCTGTGAACGCGGCACCCATGTTCAGGGCAGAGGCGACGAAGGTTCGGCCGAGATCGGCTGCCGTGACGTTGAACTGGGCCATCAGGAAGCCGGAGCCGATTTCGTTCAACGGATGGAAGGGAGCCACCCAAAACGAATAGGTGATGCCCGATTCAAACGACGACGATCCGGACTGGTAGGCGAAGTTCGGCTCCAGCAGAACGGGGAAGGTCGCGATCGGCGCGGCATGGGCGGGCGCCCCCGGGAAGGCGACGGCAAGGGCGGCCGCAGCCGCGAGGACCAAGTGCTGCCGCAGCATGGCGAGGCTCCCATTGCGTTGTCCGTTCGGACCGGGGCGACGTTATGGCTTTCCGGCGGCATTTGCAACGAATTCGTCGAAGTGACGAAACGAAAAAGGCCGCGGAGGTTTCCCCCCGCGGCCCGTTCGTCGATCGCGCGCAGCCGGTCAGGTGCCGGGGCGGGAGACCTCGGTTTCCTTGCAGGTGATGAATTCCAGCAGGACGGGGACGCCCTCCTTGGTCTTCTGGATGCCGCGCTTGATCGCCGGGATGATGTCTTCCGGCTTCTCGACGCGCTCGCCGTAGCCGCCGAAGGCCCGCGCCATGGCGGCGTAGTCGCCGGAGATGTCGGTGGAGCGATACTTCTCCGTCGACACCTTCATGATGCCCAGCTCGATGGCCATGCAGAAATTGTTCAGCAGGACGGACATGATCGGGATGCGCTCGCGCACCGCGGTCTCGAAGTCCATGCCGGTGAAGCCGATCGCCGCGTCGCCCCAGACGTTGATGCAGAGCTTGTCGGGCTTGGCCAGCTTCGCACCCATGGCCAGGCCCAGGCCGTAGCCGAGCTGCGTCGTCTTGCCCCAGCCGATGTAGGACAGCGGGGTGATCGCCTTCCAGAACGGCGAGAGCTGGTCGCGGGGCGAGCCTGCGTCGTGGGTGATGATCGTGTTTTCGACGTCCACCGTGTTCTGCAGGTCCCACAGCACGCGGTAGGGCGAGAGCGGGGTTTCGTTGCTGGTGAGCTTCGGCATCCACTTCTCCATCCAGCCCTTGTGGCTGGCCGCGATCTCGGCGGTGACGGCCGAGGCATCGCGGTTGGAGGTGACGGTCTTGCCGAGTTCGGCGAGCAGGGCATCGAGCGTCAGGCCGGCATCGCCGACCAAGCCGATGTCGATCTTCACGTCCTTGTTGAGGTGGTTCGGATCGAGGGTGGCGTGGATGATCTTCTTGCCCGACGGGATCTTCACCGCGAAGGAGCTCTCGGTGAAGGAGCAGCCCACGCCGATGATCACGTCGCACTTGGCGAGGAATTCCGGCACCGCGCGCGGCATGGCAACGCCCGCGGAGCCGAGCGAGAGCGGGTGGGTTTCCGGGAAGGCCGACTTGCCGCCGAGCGAGCTGACGACGGGCAGCGCCAGCAGTTCGGCCAGCTTCTTCAGCTGCGGCCAGGCCTGGGCGTAGTGGACGCCCTGGCCGACATAGAGCACCGGGCGCTTGGCGCCGGCGAGCAGGGCGGCCGCTTCCTTCACATGCACCGGGTCCGGCCCGTAGCGCGTGGAGAGCACCGGGGTGTAGTCCAGCGGCTCGGCGACTTCCTCGTTCCACATGTCGGCCGGGATCTCGACGACCACCGGGCCGCCGCGGCCGTTGCGCAGCTTGGTGAAGGCGCGGCGGAAGATGTTGCAGACTTCGGCTGCGATGTTGATCGGCTCGCTGCTCTTCACATACGGCTTCATCGCGCTGGTCGAATTGAAGTTCGGGTCGATGTGCGCGATGCGGCGGGCATAGCCCATCGGCAGGATCAGCACGGGGACCGATTCGCCATAGCACTGCGCGACGCCGCCCATGGCGTTCTCGGCGCCGGGGCCGTGCTGCATGCAGAAGGCGCCGATCGTCTTGCCGGAGGTGACGCGGCTGATCGCGTCGGCCATGTGGACGCCGATGCGCTCCTGGCGGCACATCACCGGCCGGATGTCGGCGGCGGCGGCGTATTCGATGAGGTGGTTGACGGGGTAGCCGCAGAGGATCTCGATCCCCTCGCGCTTCAGGATTTCCGCGATCGCGTCGCCGAGTTTCATTTGGGTGTCTCTCCCTTGGACAGGGGCACGAGCCTAGGCGCGCCGGCGCAGGCTGGCAACGGCCCGTGGCGGTCAATCCCTGCCGACAAGGGCCAGGCCGGCGGGGTCGAAACTGACCCGCACCTCCTGGCCGGCGACGAGCGGGTGGGCGATGTCGGTGGCGACGGCGAACAACTCCTCGTCGTGGCCGGGCAGCGCCACGCCGTATTCCATGTGGCCGCCGAGATAGGCGGCATGGGCGATGCGGGCGGGCATGCCGTCCGCCCCGAAGCGCAGGGCATGGGGGCGGACGGCCAGCAGCGCCGGGCCTTCGTGCACGCCGCGATGCGGCAGGCGCAGGGTGAGCGGGCCGAGGGTTGCCTCCCCCGTGGTGGCGTCCGCGTGGCGCAGCATGACCGGCAGGAGGTTGGCGTTGCCGATGAAATCCGCGACGAAGCGGCTCGCGGGCGCCTCGTAGAGTTCGCGCGGCGTGCCGTCCTGGGCGATGCGGGCATGGCTCATCACCACGATGCGGTCCGAGACAGCCAGCGCCTCCTCCTGGTCGTGGGTGACATAGACGACGGTGAGGCGCAGATCCTGCTGCAGCGCGCGTATTTCGTCGCGCACGCGCCGGCGCAGCTTGGCGTCGAGGTTGGACAGCGGCTCGTCGAACAGCAATACTTTCGGTTCCAATACGATGGCCCGCGCCACAGCGACGCGCTGCTGCTGGCCGCCGGAGAGTTCGCTGGGCAGGCGGCGCTCGTAGCCGGTGAGGCCGACCAGGCGCAGCTTGTCCGCCGCGCGCGCCTCGGCCTCGGGCCGCTTCAGCCCTGAGGCGAACAGGCCGTAGCAGGTGTTCTCCAGCACCGTCATGTGCGGGAACAGCGCGTAGGACTGGAACACCATCGAAACATCGCGCTCGGCCGCGGACAGCGTGGTGACGTCGACGCCGTCGATCAGGATGCGGCCGGCGCTGGCATGCTCAAGCCCGGCGATGAGGCGCAGCGTCGTGGTCTTGCCGCAGCCGGAGGGGCCGAGCAGCGTCACGAGGGAGGCCGGCGCGATGTCGAAGCTGACGGCGTCGACGGCGGTGACGGCGCCGTAGCGCTTGGTGACCGACTGGAAGGTGACGGCGGGCTGGGTCATGACGCGGCGAGTCCGATCGGGGCGGTGGCACCGGTGTTCCCCCCTGTGTTGGCGGCCCGGCGGCCGATGCGCTGTTCGCCGACCAGCAGGCGGATGGCGAGCAGGGCCAGCACCATCACCGCGATCAATACGGCGGAATAGGCCAGCGCCACGCCGTATTCGCTCATCTCCGCGCGGCCGACGATATAGACGGTGGCGAGCTGGTATTCCGCGGTGGTGAGGAAGATGACCGCGGAGACGGAAGTGACTGCGCGCACGAAGCTGTAGATCATGGCCGCGATGATCGCCGGGCGCAGGATCGGCAGGATCACCAGGCGGAAGGTGCGGAAGCTGCGCGCGCCGAGAGTCAGCGAGGCTTCGTCGAGGCTCTTGTCGATCTGGCTGAGGCTGGCGATGCCGGCGCGGATGCCGACGGGCATGTTGCGGAACATGAAGGCGATGACGAGGATCATCCCCGTGCCGGTCAGCTCCACCGGCGGCGTGTTGAACGCCAGGATGTAGCTGACGCCGATCACCGTGCCGGGGATGGCGAAGCTCATCATGGTGAGGAACTCGAAGCCGGCGCGGCCGCGGAAATCCTGCCGCGCCAGCAGCCAGGCGGTCAGCAGGCCGAGGGCGGCGGTCAGCGGCATCGAAAGGGCGGAGAGCTGCATCGTCGTGATGAAGCTGTTCCACGCGGAGCCCGAGAGGAACCAGCCGCCGACACCGTGGTCGATGCCGAAGGCGATGAGGAAGTGGCGCCACGTGGGCGCGTGGTCGCGCCCGATGGTTTCCACGAAGCCGCCGCCGAGCACGATGGCATAGACCACCACGGTCAACACCAGCCACGGCAGCACCGTGGCGTAGCAGGCCGCGCGCAGCCCGAGCGGCAGCGGTGGTGGCACGCCCGCGTCGCCCTTGCCGGTGACGGTGGTGTAGCTGCCGCTGCCGACCCACATGCGCTGGGCGGTGAAGGCGGCCATGGTGAAGCCGAGCAGCACGACGCCCAGCACCGCCGCGCGCCCCTGGTCCTGCGCCGCGCCGACCACGGCGAAGAAGATGTCGGTGGACAGAACGTTGAAGCTGCCGCCCAGCATCAGCGGGTTGCCGAAATCGGCCATGCTCTCGATGAAGCCGATCAGGAAGGCGTTCGCCACGCCCGGGCGGATCAGCGGCCAGGTGACGGTGCGGAAGGTGCGCCAGCGCCCGGCGCGCAACGTGCCGGCGGCTTCCTCCAGGCTGGGGGCGACGGATTGCAGCACGCCGACCATCACCAGGAAGGCGATCGGCGTGAAGGCGAGCAATTGCGCGATCGTCACCCCGGTCCAGCCATAGAGCCAGCGGCTGCGCGGGATGTCGAAGTTCTCGTAGAGGAAGATGGTCACGAAGCCCGAGCGGCCGAACATGATGATCAGCGCAAGCCCGATCACGAAGGGCGGCGTGATGATCGGCAGCAGCGAGAGCATGCGGATCGGGCCCTTGAGCGGCAGGCCGGTGCGCAGCGCCACCAGCGCGAAGGCCAGGCCCAGCAGGGTGGACAGCACGCCGACCAGCACCGCGAGCGCCAGCGTGTTCCATGCCGCGCCGCAATTGCCCGCGCCGGAGAGGCATTCGAGCCCCCAGATCGAGCGGTCAGTGAATTTCTCCAGGAACTCGCCCGGGGCGAAGGCGCCGCTGTTGTCCCGCACGGCGGAGATCAGCACCGTCATCACCGGCCAGAACACGAACAGCAGGATGGCGCCGAGGATCAGCAGGATCGAGCCGAGCACGAACATGTCGCCGCGGCACCAGCCCTGGCGCGCGAGCCCGGCGGCGGCGAGCATGGTGGCGGCCAGCGCACAGAGCACCGCGCCCCAGCCGAGGGCGGGCTGCGTCGGGCTGCCGCCGAACAGGCCCCCCATCCAGGCCCAGGTCCAGCCGCGATGGTTGATCGCGAAGCCTTCGGCGCAGAGCCAGGCCAGCGCTGCTAGCGCGGTGCCGACCAGCAGGCGCGGCCGGTCGGTCCAGGCGGCAGCGAGCGCCAGCGCCGGCAGCACCAGCAGCGGCA
>CAMDGX010000014.1 GCA_945897825.1 Asaia bogorensis
TGGATTTCAGCGAATAGAACAGCTTGGGGCGGGTGGGGAGGGCGGCGAGCTTGTCGGTGATGGTGCCGATGACGCGCAGGTCGAGGATGTCGTCGGTGGCGAAGAACTGGTGGCCGGGGTAGCGGGCGTGGAGGGCGACGATTTCGCGGTAGAGGCGCTCGGGGTTCTTGGCGCGGTAGTGGATGGAGTGGTTGAGCGAGCAGAAGACGCAGTGCTGCTTCTGGCCCCACCAGCAGCCGCGGGAGCCTTCGAAGGGGATGAGCAGGGCGGCGCGGTGTTCGGGGGGCCAGGCGGCGAAGAAGTCGTCGTAGTCGGGGTAGGGGAGGTCGTCCATGGCGGGTTCTGAGGCGACGCCGGCGTCGGCCTGGGGGGTGGCCTGGGTGGGGGTTGCGCGCCAGTAGATGCCGGGGATGTCGATGTCCTGGCGGCCTTGCCGGAGTTCGCGGATGAGGCGGGGGAAGGCGATTTCGCCGGGGCCGACGACGACGGCGTTGAATTCGGGGTAGCCGCGGAACATCGCCTCGCCCATGGGGGCGCTGCAGTTGGCGCCGCCGAGGACGAGGGTGATGTCGGGCAGGCGTTCGCGCAGGCGGCGGGCGAGGGCGACGCAGGCCATTTGCTGCTGGAAGGTGCTGCTCAGGCCGACGATGCGGGGGTTGAGGCGGCAGATGCGCGCGGCGGCGGCTTCGACGACGGCTTCGGCGATGGGCAGGGCTTTGTCGATCAGGCGGCGCAGCTCGATGCAGCGGCGGGGGCCGATGGTTTCGGCGGAGAGGGCGATGTAGTCGTCGATGGTGCCGACCGGGTCGACGAGGCGGGAGAACAGCCAGTCGCCGAGGGAGAGCTTGCCGAAGGCGTTGCCCATCAGGTCGTAGTCGCGCTGGCCGAGTTGCTGGAGGAAGTCGACGATCGGGTATTCGACGCGCACGGCGATGTCGGCGTCGCGCAGGACCTGGGCGAGCATGGACAGGCCGATCGAGGGCATGTTGGCCGGGCCGAAGGGCATCATGACGAGGACGACTTCGGGGGCGGCGTCGCCCGGGGTCGTTACACTGACGTGTGCATCCATGACGATGGCGTTCCCCGTTTGTGCCGGGGACGCATACGACAATCACAGGTGGTATGCAACGCGAAACAACAACCGATGGGCGGGTTTTCGGTTGTGGTCAGGCGCCGAGTTTCTCCAGGGTGGCGGCGTGGGTTTGGCGGACGACGTGGCGCTTGACCTTCTGGGTGGCGGTGAGCTGGCCGTTGTCGATGGTGAAGGCGGGCACGACGGCGTGGCGGCGGATGCGTTCGGTGACGGTGAGGCGCTTGTTCACGGCGTCGACGGCGGTGGCGACGGCGGCTTCGTCGTAGCCTTCGGCGGGGACGAGGAGGGCGGAGAGGGCGGCGCGGCCGTCGCCGAAAACCACCGACTGGGCGATGGCGGGCTGGGTGGCGAGCATGCCTTCGACGCGGGCGGGGGAGACGTTGTCGCCGCCGGCCAGGACGATGATGTCCTTCTTGCGGTCGGTGATGCGCAGGTAGCCGTCGGGCTCGACGACGCCGATGTCGCCGGTGTGGAGCCAGCCGTCGCGGATGGCGGCGGCGGTTTCCTCGGGGCGGCCCCAGTAGCCGTCCATGACCAGGTCGCCGCGGACGCAGATCTCGCCGTCCTCGGCGATGCGCAGGTCCACGCCCTCGAGGGGGGGGCCGACGGTTTCGGTACGGATGCGCAGCGGGAGGTTGGCGGAGATGACGGGGCCGGCTTCGGTCTGGCCGTAGCCCTGGATCAGGCGCATGCCGAGGGCGAGGAAGAACTTGCCGACATCCGGGTCGAGGCGGGCGCCGCCGGAGATGGCGACGCGCAGGCGGCCGCCGAAGCGCGCGGCGACCTTGGCGCGGACGAGCTTGTCCAGCAGCTTGTCGAGCAGATACTCGTGGGGGAGGAGGCGCTTGCCCTCGATGCGCCTGGTGCCGAGTTCGACGGTTTTCTCGAACAGGCGGGCGCGCAGCTTCGGGGCGGTGCGGATGCCCTGGAGGATGCGGGCGCGCATGACCTCCAGCACGCGGGGGACCATGGTCATGATGGTGGGGCGGATGGTGGCCATGTCGGCGGCCAGGGTGTCGATGCCGCGGCCGTAGGCGATTTCGGCGCCGATGGAGAGCATGAAGAACTGGCCGGCGGTGTGTTCGTAGGAGTGGGAGAGGGGGAGGTAGGAGAGGTAGACGTCGTCCTGCAGGCCGATGGTTTGCAGGAGTTTGTAGGCGCCGCGGCAGTTGGACAGGATGGCGCGGTGGGGGAGCATGACGCCCTTGGGCGCGCCGCCGGTGCCGGAGGTGTAGATGAGGCAGGCGAGCGCGGTGCCGGGGATGAGGGCGGCTTCGGCCTCGATGTCGTCCGGGGGGGCGTCGTCGGCGGCGAGGTCGGCGAAGCGGACGGTGCGGGTTTCCGGATGGGTGTAGCCGGGGGCGGGGTCGTCGAGCATGACGAGGAGTTCGAGGGGGGCCGTGGCCTGGGGGTGGGTGGAGGCGGCGTAGGCGGCGACGATGCGGTTGGCGAGGTCCTGGTTGGAGACGATCGCGGCACGGGCGCCGCAGTCGCGCAGGACGTGGGCGTAGTCCTCGACGGTGTAGGTTGTGTAGGTGGGGACGGGGACGGCGCGGATGGCGAGCAGGGCCGTCTCGGCGATGGGGTATTCCGGGCGGTTCTCGGCGACGATCAGGACGCGGTCGCCGGCGGCGACTCCCTGGGCGCGGAGGTTGCGCGCCAGGCTGGCGGCGCGGCGGGCGAAGGTTTGCCAGTCGATCGAGTGCCAGGTGCCGGCCTCATGGTGGCGGAGCATGGGGCGGGTGGGGGCCTGGCGGGCGCGGGCGAACATCATGGCAGCCAGATTGGGCCATGTGGGGTAGGTGGGCTCGCGGAACGGCGTCACGTTGTTCTCCCTGGACCCTGGTTGGGTTTCGCGCCGCTTGGATGGGCGCGTTGCTTGCAGGATCGGGATATACACCGCGGGGTGCGCGCGCCAAGGGGCGGGGTACCCTTTGCCCTTCCGGCGGCATCACCTACATGAAGGCGAGCCCCAGCACAGGATATCCCGCCCATGCCCGACGGAACCGCCGGCACGCTGCCCAGCTGGGACCTTCGCGACCTCTACCCCGCGCCGGATTCGCCGGAGCTGGCGGCCGACCTGGAGCGGGCGGCCGCCGATGCGCGCGCCTTCGAGGCGGGGCATGTCGGCCGGCTGGCGGCGCTGCCGGGGGCGGCGCTGGGGGCGGCGATCGGGGAGTACGAGCGGATCGAGGAGGTGCTGGGGCGGGTGATGAGCTACGCCCAGCTGCTGTTCAGCGGCGATTCGACCGATGCGGCGCTGGGCAAGTTCTACCAGTCGATGACCGAGCGGGTGACGGCGATCTCCTCCCATCTGATCTTCTTCACGCTGGAGCTGAACCGGCTGGACGAGGCAGCGCTGGAGGGCAAGCTGGCCGATCCGGCGGCGGCGCGGTGGCGGCCGTGGCTGCGCGACCTGCGGGTGTTCCGGCCGCACCAGCTGGACGACGCGCTGGAGAAGCTGCTGCACGAGAAGGAGGTGACGGGGCGCTCGGCGTGGTCGCGGCTGTTCGACGAGACGGTGGCGGGGATGAAGGTTCCCGTGCCCCTGGGGGACAAGGTCGAGGAGCTGACGGTGTCGGCGGCGCTGAACAAGTTGTCGGACCCTGACCGGAGCGTGCGCGAGGCCGCGGGGAAGGCTGTTGGGCTCGCGTTCGGGGAACGGGAAAAACTGTTCTCGCTGATCACCAACACGCTCGCCAAGGACAAGGAGATCATCGACACTTGGCGGAAGTATCCGCGGCCGGGCTCGTCGCGCAACCGCGGCAACATGGTCGAGGACGAGGTGGTGGATGCGTTGGTGACGGCCGTGGTGGCGGATTTCCCGCGGCTGGCGCACCGGTATTACGCGATGAAGGCGAAGTGGCTCGGGCTGGAGAAGTTGCAGCATTGGGACCGCAACGCGCCGCTGCCGGGGGATGTGGACCGGGTCATTCCCTGGGAGGACGCCAAGCGGCAGGTGCTGGGCGCTTTTGGCGCATTCTCGCGGGAGCTGGCGGCGGTCGGCGGGGAGTTCTTCGACAAGCCGTGGATCGATGCGGGGCTGCGGCCGGGCAAGGCGGGCGGGGCGTTCGCGCATCCGACGGTGCCCGGCGTGCATCCCTATCTGCTGGTGAACTACCACGGCAAGTCGCGCGACGTGATGACGCTGGCGCATGAGCTGGGGCACGGGGTGCACCAGGTGCTGGCGGCGAAGCAGGGCTACCTGATGTCGTCCACCCCGCTGACGCTGGCGGAGACGGCGAGCGTGTTCGGCGAGATGCTGACCTTCCGGGCGCTGCTGGACGCCGAGACGGACCCGGCGCGGCGGCGGTTCATGCTCGCGGGCAAGGTGGAGGACATGCTGAACACGGTGGTGCGCCAGGTGGCGTTCTACCGGTTCGAGACGCTGCTGCATGACGAGCGCAAGCAGGGCGAGCTGGTGGCCGAGCGGATCGGCGAGATCTGGATGCAGGTGCAGACGGAGAGCCTGGGTCCGGCCTTCGAGTTCACGCCGGAATACCGGGTGTTCTGGAGCTATGTGCCGCATTTCATCCATTCGCCGTTCTACGTGTATGCCTATGCGTTCGGGGATTGCCTGGTGAACGCGCTGTATTCGGTCTACCAGTCGGGGCACGAGGGGTTCGAGGCAAAGTATCTCGACATGCTGCGCGCCGGTGGGACGCTGCGGCACAAGGATTTGCTGGCGCCGTTCGGGCTGGACGCGTCGGACCCCGGGTTCTGGACCAAGGGGCTCGATGTGATCGCCGGGTTCATCGACGAGCTTGAGCGGATGCCCGCATGAGTGACCGCGAGGACAAGGGCTCGTTCCTCGGCGAGCTGCGGCGGATGGCGCGGACCTCGGGGGCGGTGGGCGGGATCGCGGCGCGGGTGGCTGGCGAGCGGCTGGGGATCAAGACCAACCGGGCCGGGCATGCCGAGGACCTCAAGACCATTCTCGGCGGGCTCAAGGGGCCGCTGATGAAGGTGGCGCAGTTCCTCTCCACCGTGCCGGATGCGTTGCCGGAGGAATACGCGGTCGAATTGTCGCAGCTTCAGGCGAACGCGCCGGCGATGGGCTGGGCCTTCGTGCGGCGGCGGATGCAGGGGGAGCTGGGGCCGGACTGGCAGTCGCGGTTCGCGACGTTCGGACAGGAGGCGGCGGCGGCGGCCTCGCTGGGGCAGGTGCATCGCGCGACGCTGACGGATGGGCGCGAGGTGGCCTGCAAGCTGCAGTATCCCGACATGCCGAGTACCGTCGAGGCCGACCTGCGCCAGCTGAAGATGGCCATGGCCGTCTATCACCGCATGGACGGGGCGATCCAGCACGAGGACATCTATGCCGAGCTGAGCGAGCGGCTGCGCGAGGAGCTGGACTACACGCGCGAGGCGGCGCAGGCGCGGCTGTATTCCATCATGCTGGCCGATGTGCCGCAGGTGCATGTGCCGGTGCCGGTGGCGGCGCTTTCGACCAAGCGGCTGCTGACCATGACCTGGCTCGACGGGCGGCCGCTGATGCAGCGGCTGGAGGAGGACCCGCCGCAGGAGGAACGCAACGCCATCGCCGAGGCGCTGTTCCGGGCGTGGTATGTGCCGTTCTACCGCTACGGCGTGATCCATGGCGACCCGCATCTGGGCAACTACCAGGTGCGGCCGGACGGGACGGTGAACCTGCTGGATTTCGGCGCGATCCGGGTGTTTCCGGCGCGGTTCTCACGCGGGGTGATCGAGCTGTACGAGGCGATCCGCGACGAGGACATGGAGAAGGCCGCCGAGGCCTATCGCAGCTGGGGGTTCGTCGACCTGTCGCGCGAGAAGATGGATGTGCTGAACGAGTGGGCGCGGTTCCTGTATGAGCCGCTGCTGGACGACCGGGTGCGGCCGATCACGCTGTCGGACGATCCGCAGTTCGGGCGGGAGGTGGCGCGGCGGGTGCACGCGGGGCTGAAGCGCACCGGCGGGGTGCGGCCGCCGCGGGAGTTCGTGCTGATGGACCGCTCGGCGATCGGGCTGGGGGGCGTGTTCCTGCGGCTGCGGGCGCAGCTGAACTGGTCGAAGCTCTATCGGGAACTGGTGGAGGGCTTCGACGCGGAGGCGGTGGCGGCGCGGCAGGCGGCGGCGTTGGCGGAGGCGGGGGTGCCTTCTCCAGGTAAGTAAGAGTCTTCTTTTTCTGAAGAAAAAGAAGCAAAAAGACTTTTGTCCATTTGCGCCGAGTCAGACCGTTTGACGCCGTGCGAATGGAAGAAAGTTTTTTGGTTCTTTTTTTCAAAAAAGAACGTTCTTTCTTCCTACCCGTAGAGCCACCGTATCACCCTTGCCGCCCACTGCTCCGCTGGCGGTTCTCGCCATGGCAGCACGAAGGGCCGGCGCCGGGCGACGATGGCCTGGGGCCGGGTCAGCGCCAGGAGGCCTTCGGCGCCGCGGGTGGTGCCGTGGCCGCTGCTGGCCGCGCCGCCGAAGGGCAGGCGGGGGTCGGCGGTGGGGAGGATCAGGTCGTTGATGACGACGCATCCGGCGCGCAGGCGGCGGGCGATGGCTTGGGCGTCGGCTTCCGGGCCCCAGATGGCGGCGCCGAGGGCGAAGGGCGAGTTGTTGGCGGCGGCAATGGCGGCCTCGGCGTCCGGCACTTCGTCCGCGGGCAGGGCGAGGGGGTGGGCGAGGGGGCCGACGGTGATCAGGCGGCGGGGGGCGATGCAGGTGCGGCCCTGGTTGAGCGCGAGCGCGCCGTCGAGGGCGATGGCCAGGGCGGCGAGGTCGGCACCGGGCAGGACGATGAGGGGGTCGTCGCCGGAGAGTTCGAGGATGGCGGGGATGAGGCGGGGGGCGAGGGCCTCGGCCACCGCGCGGCCGGTGGGTTCGGCGCCGGTGAGCACGACGAGGTCGGGGGCGGCGTCGATGGCGTCGTGGGCGGCCTGGTGCGTGTCGGGCAGGAGGGCGAGGAGGGGGGCGGGGAGCCCGGCGGTGACGAGCGCGTCGCGCAGGGCCTGCATCGGCGCGGCGCATCCGGGGGCGGGCTTGAGGGCGACCGCGTTGCCGGCGGCGAGCGCCTGCAGCGCGTGGATGCCGGGCAGCAGCAGCGGGTAGTTCGCGGGGGCGATCACCAGCACGAGGCCGTGCGGGATGCGGTGGACGCGCAGGCGCGTGCCCCAGAGCCACAGCGGCCGGGCGCCGGGCGGGCGGCTGGGCGCGAGCAGGGCGGGGGCTTGGCGTTCGAGGAAGCGGATGGCGGCGAGCAGCGGGAGGATCTCGGCGAGGAGCAGCTGGGCCTCGGCCATGCCCGGGCGGGCGATGGTGGCGGCCAGGGCCGGGGCGTTGCGCGCCAGGGCGCGGCGGGCGCGGGCGAGGATGGCGAGGCGGTCGCGCAGCGGGGTTTGCGCCCAGGCCGGCTGGGCCGCGCGGGCGGCGTCGATCGGGCTCATGCCGCGTGGGTGCGGCCGCGCCAGGCGAGCGTGCGCGGTGGGCGGAGCAGCACGCGCCATTGCAGAGCGAGCAGGGCCGCGATGCCCGCGGGCCAGAGCAGCACGGCGAGCGGGCGCTGGCGGAAGCGGATGGCGACCAGCACGCGGGCGAGCACCAGCGCGGCGGTGGCGAGCGTGAGCGCCCAGGTGGCGGCTTCGGCCGGCAGCCTTGCCCAGGCGAGCGGCAGCACGGCGAAGGGGGCGAGCATGCCGCCGCCAAGCAGCAGGGTCCATATCGGCAAGGCGACGGGGGTCGCCATGCCGTCGCGGGCGTTCTTGGCCAGGCCGCGCCAGGTTTCGCCGAGGCCGCGATACATGCGGCAGGTGGCCAGCTTCGCGCCGTCGTGGATGTCGGTGGCGAGGCCGGCGCGGCGGAAGGCGCGGGGCAGGTGCAGGCCGTCATGCCAGGACGCGGCGATGGCGCGGTGGCCGCCGGCCTGGCGGTAGGCGGCGGCGTCGGCGGCGATCGCCTGGCCGCAGCCGGCACCGAAGGCGGGATGGCGAAAGCGTCGGGCCAGCCAGATCGGCAGCCATCCCATCAGCACGACGTGGATCAGCGGGATGAGCAGCGCCTCGCCGGGTGTCGGCGTGTGCTGCTGCGGGAAGAACGAGGCCAGCGCGACGCCGCTGCGGTGGACGCTTGCGGCCATGGCGGCGACGGCGTGCGGTTCGACGCGGACGTCGCAGTCGAGGAACAGCAGGATGCCGCCGCGCGCCTGGCGGGCGCCCTCGGCGCAGGCGTGCATCTTGCCGGCCCAGCCCGGCGGCAGCGGGGCGGCGGTGTGCAGGCGGATGCGGCGGTCGGCGCGGGCGGCGGCGAGGACGCGGGCTGCGGTGTCGTCGGTGGAGGCGTCGTCGACGACGATGATCTCGATCTCCGCGCCGGTGCTGGCCGACAGGGCGGCGAGGCAGGGCTCGATGGCGGAGGCCTCGTTGCGGGCCGGCAGGATCACCGAGACGAGCGGCAGGTCGGACGATGGCGGGGGCGGGGTGCGGAAGACGGCGAGGTTGGCCAGCGTGGTCGCGGCGGGGATGGCGGCCAGCGCGGCGGTGGCCCAGGCGAGGGCGCCGATCATGGGCCGTGCTCCAGCCGGGCCGGTTGGCCGCGCAGCAGGGCGCGCAGGCGGCGCCACAGGTCGTAGGGGCCGCCGATGCCGGCGCTGCCGCCGAGCAGGGTCGCGAAGCGGGCGGGATCGCGGGCGATGGCATCCTCGGCCAGGCGCGCCATGGTGGCGGACAGCGCCGCGGTGAGGGCCGACTGCCAGTCGCCGACGGAGCGGGCGGGGTCGGCGGGCAGGGACGGGCCGAAGCGGGCCAGGGCCTCCGGGGTGCTCTCGTTCCAGAACGGGTATTCCAGCGCGAGCGGCAGGGCAGTGACGCCGGCGCGGCCGCGCAGCAGGTGGGCGACGCCGGGGCGCAGCACGGGGGCGCGGCGCACATCGCTGAAGTCGCCCTCGGCGGTCACCCACAGGACGGTGCGGCGCGCGCGCAGGATGGCGTCGCCGGCGCGCAGGAACAGGCGGGCGCCGGCCGGGCCTTCGGGAAGGCCGAAGATGCCGATGCGCTCCAGCACGCGGTAGCGCCCGAGCGCCTCGGCGGCCATCGGCCCGTAGCCGGCCCGGTCGGGGAACAGCGTGCTGTGGAGCAGGATGAAGAAGGCCGGGTCCCACCAGGAGGGGTGGTTGGAGACGACGAGCAGGGCGTGATCCGGGTCCACCGCCGGGGGCGCGGCGGGGGCGAGGCGCACGGCGTGGAAGCGGCGTGCGAGGTGGCGGCGCATCACGCGCGTCATCAGCCGCACGGCGAGCGGGGAGCGGGCGGCGAGGGCCGGGTGGGGGGTCATCGGGAGGGACGCGAGGAAGTTTCTTCTTTTTCTGAAGAAAAAGAAGCAAAAAGACTTTTTTCCATTTGCACCGCGTTCACCTTATTGAAGAGATGTGCAAATGGATGAAAAGTTTTTTGGTTCTTTTTTTCAAAAAAGAACATTCTTGCTTTCTTTCCTTTCCCCAGCGCCGAGGTCCTGATCCAGCGCATCGGCGGCGATCCAGCCGGACATCATCACCATCGGCATGCCGGGGCCGGGATGGGCCGCGCCGCCGGCGAGGTAGAGGCCGGGGAGGTGGCGGCTGCGGTTGCCGGGCTTGAAGGCGCCGAGGAACCTGCCGTGGCTGGCCAGGCCGTAGATGGCGCCGTCGAGCACGCGGTAGCGGTCGTGGATGTCCTGCGGGGTGAGGGCGCGTTCGAAGACGATGCGGCTTTCGATGTCCTCCAGCCCGGCGGTGCGGGCGAGCTTGTCGAGGATGGTGCGGCGATAGCCGGGGAACATGGCGCGCCAGTCCTGGCCGGGGCGCAGATGGGGGGTGTGGACCAGGACGTAGAGCGCCTCGCCGCCCTCCGGGGCCACCGAGGGGTCGGTGCCGGACGGGGCGGCGAGGTAGCAGGTGGGGTCGGGGGCGGGTTCGCCGCGGCGGTAGATGGCGTCGAACTCGGCCTCGGCGTCGGCGGAGAAGACGAAGCTGTGGTGGGCCAGGTGGTCGTAGCGCCGGTTCAGGCCGAGATAGAGCACCACGCCGGAGCAGGCGGGCTCGTAGCGGCGGGAGCGGGCGAAGGCCTGGGCCGGCGGGCCGCCGACCAGCTCGCGGTAGGTGCGCACGGAGTCCATGTTCGACACCACGGCCTCGACCGGGATGCGCTCCCCGGCCTCGGTGTGGATGGCGGCGACGCGGCCGTGCTCAGCCTCGATGCGGACGATCGGGCAGGAGGGGGTGAGGACCACGCCGAGCGAGGCGGCCAGGTTGGCCAGCGCCTCGGCCACCGCCCTGGTGCCGCCGCGCGGATACCACACGCCGCCATCGGTCTGCATGTGGGCGATGGAGCACAGCACGGCCGGGGCGCCGAAGGGGGAGGAGCCGACATACTGCACGAAATGGTCGAGCATCTGCGCCACGCGGTGGTCGGGCACGTGGCGGCGGATGGTGCCGGCGACGGTCTGGCCCATGCGAAGGGCGAGCACGTCGGCCAGGGTGCCGGGGCGCATGTTGGCGCGCAGGTTGATGGTGTCGCGCAGGTCCTCGACGGGGCGCCAGAAGAAGAAGCGCTCGGAGATCTCGTGCAGCCGGCGGGAGAGGGCCATAAACCGCAGGTAGCCCTCGGCGTCGGTCTCGCTGCCGGTGTGGGCCCGGACGCGGCCGGCCATGGCCGCTTCGTTCTCGACCAGGTCGAGCGTGGTGCCGTCGTCGAAGAAGCAGCGCCATTGCGGGTCGAGGCGGATGAGGTCGAGCGCGGTGTCCAGCTCGCGCCCGGCCTCGGCGAAGATGCGGCGCAGCACGGCGGGCACGGTGAGGATGGTGGGGCCCATGTCGAAGCGGAAGCCGGCCTCCTCCAGCACCGCGGCCTTGCCGCCGAACCAGGGGTTGGCGTCGAACAGGCGCACCTTGTGGCCGCGGGCCGCGAGCACGCAGGCGGCCGCGAGCCCGCCGAGGCCGCCGCCGATGACGGCGATTCCCTTGCGCGCGCCCAGGGCGGCGCCGCTGTTCTGTTCGCCGGTGACGGCGGGGGTCATGCGATCGTCTCGTTCACGGGGGTGGGCACGCGGCGCGCCGCGGGGCGGTAGGGGCGGGGGCGCAGGGAGAGGTCCTGCTCGATCAGCTCGGCGGAGATGCGCGCGGACTGGAAGATGACGGGCAGGCCGCTGCCGGGATGGGTGCCGCCGCCGACGAGGTACATGCGGTCGAGATCCTCGAAGCGGTTGCGCGGGCGGCGGTGGAGCATCTGGTCGAGCGAGTGGCGCAGGCTGAACGTGGCGCCGTTGTGGATGTTGTGCTGCTCGTCCCAGTCGAGCGGCGTGGTGATGCGCTCGGAGACGATGCGGGATTCGAGGTTCCGCAGGCCGAGGCGCTCGAGCTGGCGCAGGATGCGGGCGCGGTAGGGGGCGGGGTCGGACCAGTCGATGTGCGGCGAGCGGTGCGGCACCGGGACGAGGACGTAGAGGGCGGAGTCGCCTTTGGGGGCCAGGCTGTCGTCGGTGACGGACGCGTTCTGGACGTAGAACGAGGGATTCTCGGTGAGCACCCGGCCGGCCTCGATCTCGGCGATGTTGCGGGCGTAGTCGGTGGCGAGGTGGATGGTGTGGTGGGCCAGGCCGGGCAGCGTGCCGCGCAGGCCGAGATGCAGCATGAAGGTGGAGCAGGAGAAGCGCGCCCGGCCGATGCGGCGGTCGGACCAGCGGCGGCGGGCGGCGTTGGGCACCAGGCTGGTCATGGCGCGGGCGAAGTCGGCGTTCATCACGACGGCATCGGCCATGTGGGTGCCGCGGGCGGTGCGCACGCCGATGGCGCGGCGGCCGCGCAGCAGCACTTCCTCGACGGGTTCGCCGAGATGCAGCTTCACGCCCATGCGGGTGGCCGCCTCGGCCATCGCGGCCATGATGGCGCCGCAGCCGCCGCGGGGGTGGAAGACGCCGTACTCGTATTCCAGGAACGACAGGATGGTGAACAGGCTGGGGCAACGGAACGGCGACATGCCGAGGTATTTCGACTGGAACGAGAACGCCATGCGGATGCGCGGGTCGCGGAAGTAGCGGTGCAGGTCGGCGTCCACGCTGCGCCAGGGGGTGAGCAGCGGCAGGGCGCTGCGCAGGTCCGGCGCCAGCAGGTCGGCGGGGCTGGCGAAGGCGCGGCGGAAGACCGGGCGGAAGGCGATGAACTTGCGCCGGTTATCGTCCATCAGGCGGCGGAAGCCGCTCGCGTCGGCGGGCGCGATGGCGGCGATCTGGGCTTCCATGTGCTCGATGTCGGCGGTGGCGTCGATGCGGGCGCCGTCCTCGAACTGGACGCGGTACATCGGGTCGAGCCGGACCAGGTCGACCTCGCGGTCGAGGTCGAAGCCGCACAGGTGGAAGATCTCGCGCAGGGCCTCGGGGTAGAGGAAGAAGGTGGGGCCGGTGTCGAAGGTGAAGCCGGCATCGTGGATGGAGGCGGTGCGGCCGCCGACATGGGGCTGGCGTTCCACCACGGTGACGTCGGCATCGAACCGGGCGAGCAGCATGGCGGCGGCCAACCCGCCGGGGCCCGCGCCGACGATGAGGATGCGCGGGCGGCTCATGGGTAGACCAGCCGGATGCTGACGGCGCCGCCTGCCTGGGTGAGGATGAAGGCGGATTCCGCGTAGGTGGGCGGGCCGCGCCGGGGGGCGGGGTTGTTGGAGACGCCGACGCCCTCGCGCGGGATGCCGATGAAGTTGGTGTCGAGGGTGCCGTTGCCGTTCTCGTCGTGCACGACGGCTACGGCCATGGTGGCGGGGGGCAGGTCGAATTCGAAGCGCATGGCGCCGGGCTGGGCTGGGCGGAGCGCGGTGGCGATGCGCTCGCCGGCCGCGCAGTCGGGGAAGCTTCGGGAGCCGGAGAAGACGCAGACGGCAAGCTGGCCTTGGTCGTTGCGGACGTTCTCGACGGTGACCTGGAGCGGCACGGCGGCGGCAGGGAGGCTGGCGAGGCAGGCCAGCGCCAGCGTCGATCGGTGCAGTCCTTGCGCGATGCCCACGTGTGCCATGCCTCCCAGCAGTTCCAGGGGCGACATGAGGGCGGAGGAGAAACGCGCAAGAGTTGCAGTTGTATGCTGGCGATTTCGTGACCGATGTGATGCGGTCGAGACGGTTG
Source organism: Asaia bogorensis (assembly GCA_945897825.1). GTDB lineage: Bacteria > Pseudomonadota > Alphaproteobacteria > Acetobacterales > Acetobacteraceae > CAMDGX01. The sequence goes on from CAMDGX010000014.1 coordinate 13,187, forward strand.
CGGAAAGGATTTCAGGCGGCCGCCAGGACCTCCGGCGCGGGGCGGCGGTCGCGCGCGACGAGGAAGCCGATGACCGCGAGGTTGGCGATGTTGGCCAGGACCGCGATGGCGAAGCTGGGCGCGTAGGAGCCGTAGGCGTCGTAGACCAGGCCGCCCATCCAGCCGCCGGCGGCCATGCCGAGCAGACCACCGAACATGATGACCGGGATGCGCCAGGAAACCTCGGCGTTGGGGAACAGGGCGCGGGCGGCCAGGATGTAGTTCGGCACCAGGCCCGCGAAGCCCAGCCCGAAGGCGGCGGCGACGGCGAACAGGCCGATCTCGTCCTGGGTGACGAGGAACATCGCGAGCGCCGCAGCCTGGCAGGCCGAGCCGAGCAGGATGGCGCGCAGCCCGCCGATGCGGTCGGCCAGCCAGCCCCAGAACTGGCGGCTGACGAAGGCGCAGCCGAGCAGGAGCGAGAGCATCGCCGCCCCGCGGGTCGCGGAAATGCCGAGGTCGGTGCAGAAGCTGACGAGGTGGACCATCGGCTGGGCCATCGGCACGCAGCAGAGGAAGATGCCGAGGCTGAGCAGGATCATCACCGTGTTGGGGCGCAGGCCGAGCACGCGCTCACCAGGCGTGGGGTCCGCGCCGAGCGGGCCGGAGGCGGGGACGGAGGGCGGCGGTCGCAGCCAGATCAGTGCGATGGGCAGGGTGACGGCCACGACCACGGCGCCGAACGCCCAGGAGGTGACGCGCCAGCCCCAGACCTCGATGCCGCGCTCGAAGATGGTCGGCCAGATGGCGCCGGCGACGTACTGGCCGGAACTGACCAGGGCAAGCGCCGTGCCGCGGCGGCGGTCGAACCAGCGGCTGATGTAGATCATGATCGGCGCGCCGATCGCGCCGTTGCCGAGCAGGCCGACCAGCAGGCCGAAGCCGAGCCACAGGCCCCATTGGCCGCCGAAGGTGCTGACGACCAGGCCCGCTGCGATGGCGCAGGCGCCCAGGATCGTCATGGCGCGCACACCGAAGCGGTCGGCCGCCCAGCCGAGCAGGATGCCGCCGATGCCGGCGCCGAAGCTTTGCAGGGCGGCGGCCAGGGCGGGGACGCTGCGCTGGGTGCCGAGGTCGGCGGCGATCGGCTTCAGCGCGACGACGAGGACCAGGGGCGTGCCGTGGATGACCGCGAGGATGGCCAGCACGGCCCAGGCGGTGTGCCATGAGGCGCGCGTCTCGATGCTGTGCATCCGGTGTTCCCTGGCGTTTCCGGCGGTGCTTGCAGGGCCGCCGGGGATCTCCAGTAGAGCAAGGCCGGTGGCGGCGGAAGAGGGGGGCGGGTGGCCGCCAGGTCATCAAGCGTTAACGAATTCCCAACTACACCGGAGCGCCGCCCGAATCGCCGCTGGGGTTCATGGCGGCGTGACGGTGGTGGCCGCGATGGTGCGGCCAGGCCACGACCTGCTGCTGATGGTGTGCGTGATGCCGCTCTCGACGACCGATGAAGCCCGGGTGGCGGCGATGCCGCTGCCGATGGTGTTGCTGATGATGGATGTGCTGCAGGCGCGCGGGCGGCGCGAGGCGGTGGAGCGGCTGGTGGAGGAGCTCTATGCCCGGGCGGAGGGCGAGGCGCCGTCCTCCCGGTAGGTTTCCAGGAAGGCTTCCAGGCGATCCATGGCGGTGTGCAGCAGGGCGGGTGCCTTGGCGTAGCAGAGGCGGACGTAGTGTTCGGAGCCTTTGCCGAAGCTGGTGCCCGGCGCCATGCCGATCTTGGCCTCGACCACGGCGCGCTTGCAGAACTGCAGCGTGTCGGTGACGCCCTCGACCGAGAACATGGCGTAGAAGGCGCCTTCGCTGGGGATGTTGCGCACGCGCTTCATGCGGCCGAGGCGCTCGTTGACCACCTGCCGGCCGGCGTCGCAGCGGGCGGCGAAGGATTTGACGAAGTCCTCGCCCTCGTCGAGCGCCACGATGGCGGCGTGCTGGAGGAAGGCGGGGGCGCCGGAGGTGTTGAACTGGATCAGCTTCTCGAAGCTGTCCTTGTGGCCCTCGGGATAGACGATCCAGCCGAGGCGCCAGCCGGGCATGGCCCAGGCCTTGGAGAACGAGTTGGCGACAAACACCGGGTCGCCAGGCTTGGCAATCTCCAGGAAGGAAAAGGCGGCGTTCATGCCGTAGACGGTGCGGTGATAGACCTCGTCGGACAGGATGGCGGTGTTCCGCTCGCGGGCGAAGGCCAGCAGGAGCTCGGCCTGGTCGCGCGGGATCATCCAGCCGGTCGGGTTGCCGGGCGAGGCGAGGTAGATGACCTTGGTGCGCGCGTCGCACTGGGCCATCACCTGGTCGAGGTCGAGCTGCCAGCCGGCGTTGCCGGGGGTCATGGCGACTTCGCGCACCTCGGCGCCGTTGATCTGCATGGCGCGCAGGATGTTCGGCCAGGAGGGGGTGACGGCGACGACGTTGTCGCCCTGCTGCGCTGTGGCCTGGGCAATGAGCATGACGGCGGACATGCCCGACGCCGTCAGCGCGATGCGCGATTCCGGGATGTCGACGGCCCAGGTGCGCTTGAGGTAGCGGGAGATGGCGTCGCCCATGCCGGGGATGCCGCGGTTGGGCGTGTAGAAGGTGTGGCCCTCGGCGAGGGATTTCGCCGCGGCGTCGCGGATGAATTGCGGCGTGGGGACATCGGGCTCGCCGGCGAACATGCCGATGACATCGGGGTCGCCGTAGCCCATGCGCCAGACCTCGACGATCGGCGAGTCCTCGAGGGTCTCGATGGCGGGGCGGACGAGGGACATGGCGGGCGCTCCCGGGGGCATGGGGCGCGCAATCAAGCGCGGCGGGCGTCGGCGGTCAACCGAGGCCGTGCCGCGCGCAGGTCGATGGCGGCGATCGCCAGGGCGATGGCGAGCAGCGGGATCATGCGGTTCTGGTAGCGGGATTCGCCGGCCGACAGGGCGCCGCCGAGGAAGGCGTTGGCGGCCAGGGCCAGGAACACGGTGGCCAGCACGATCCCGGCCGTGGTGCGGCGCCAAAGAACCGCGAGGACGAGCGCCGCCACCGAGGCCGCCAGCAGGAGGAAGCCCATCGGAACGTGCACCAGGTTCAGCGTGTCGAAGTGCAGCGCGTCCGTCTGCTGGCGGGATGCCATGAACCGGGCGGCTTCGTGCGCGAAATGGCGGTTGATCGTGATGACCACCGACCTTTCCTCCCCAAAGGGGTGCAGCCCCCAGCCGGTGGCGAAGTGGAAGAACTGCGCCACGGTCAGCTGGATCGCCATACCGAGGTGGCGCCAGGGGGAATCGGCGATGATGTCGCGCACCAGCTTCCCCGCCTCCGCGTTGAAGGCCAGCGGGCCGCCCAGGGCTGCGATGGTGCCGTTGAAGTCGAAGAAGAAGGCGTTGAGCTCGTTGGGCAGCTCGGCGCGATAGGCGCACAGGCCGTAGCTTGCGGTCTCGCAGGCGGTGGCGAGGAATTGCTGCGCGGTTCCCGACTGGACCAGGCGGCCGAGCAGGAGAACGGAGCTGACCGGCGAGAAGGTGAGGGTGCCGAGGGCGGCGTAGTTCACCGCGACGACCGCGGCGATGGCGGCGAGGCTGGTGGCGGCGACCAGCAGGATGGCGCGGCGCGGCACGCGGGCGCCCATCAGGGCGGCGAGCACCAGGATGGCGATGCAGACGCCGATGGCCAGGGGAATATGGCCGAAATGGGCTGCCTGCGCGGCGAGGAGCACCAGGGCGCAGGCCAGGCGCGCGACAGTGCCGAGCACCTGGTCGCGCAGCAGCAACAGCAGCAGGCACAGCACGAGGAGCGGGGCGAGGAAGTCGGGCGAGACCTGGCCGGTGCTCCAGGGCAGGCCGGTGGCGAACGCCAGCACGGCCAGCATCGCGATGCGGATCCCGCCGCGCCCCGCGAGGGTGTCGTCGGGCAGCAAGGCGGTGGCGCGTTCGATCACCCAGGCCGCGACGATGCATTGCGCGGCGACGATCGGCCAGAGCGTGAGGCCGAGATGGAAGGGCAGGATGAACAGCGAATAGAAGATCGGCCGGTCGGGGTAGTAGCGCTGTTCCAGCGCGGCGCGGATATAGGTGCCGCTGTCGGAGAACAGGATCGGGTAGCCGTTCCACAGCGCGGCCCAGGCAAGCACCAGGGCGGCCAGCGCGATGAAGCCCCAGGCATGGCGCTCGCCGGGACGGCGCAGGGTGTCGGCGCTGACGGAAGCCGGCATTGCGACGATGCTCGTCCAACACTGTTGCCGGGCCGATCCTGACTCAGCCGCTCTCCTGGGCGCAATGGTTGTTGCGATGCCGCCGTCGAATCGGTGTCGTCACATTTCCGTCAGGAAGCGCCGGGTGGGTGCGCTGGCTGGCCGCGCGGTGCCAGCCGGCCGGACCGCCGGGGCACCGCACGCGTGGCGGCGGGAGTGCTACGGGGCGTCGCGCCAGATCTTGCCCCGCTTGCGCACCGGGTCGAGCAGCGACCAGTCGCCCTGCGGCAGTTCGTGGCCCTTCGGGAAGGGCGGGCGCGGCTCCATGCCCAAGGAGATCATCACGCGATCGTCGCGGTAATAGCACTGCAGGACGATGCGCGTGGTGAGCGTCAGGTTCATGCCGCCCTCGGCGCGCAGCGTGGCGCAGGCCTCGTCCTGCTTGGCGACCGGCAGGGCCGCGAAGTCGCCGCCGGCGATGCGGTCCAGCAGGGCGAGGGTGTCGTGCACGGCGGTGGCGTCGCGGCCGATGCTCTTGGCGATGTCGGCCTGGATCAGCGGGTCGTCGGCGCCGGGGACCTTGTACTCGTCGCTGGCGGGGATCATGCGGGCGCACATGGCGGCCAGGGTGCGCTTCTCCTGGTCGGAGAGGGTGGGGTCGCCCCAGGCGGGCGGGGGGTTGGCGAGGGTGTTGGACATGGGGGTGTTCCTCAGTCGAAGAGGGTGGCCAAACGCTGCTTCATCTGGTCGGCGATGTAGAGCGCGAGGGCCTGGATGGTGGAGGTGGGGTTGACGCCGCCGGAGGTGGTGAAGATGGAGCCGTCGACGATGAACAGGTTGCGCACGTCGTGGGTGCGGCCCCAGCCGTTCACGACGGAGCGGGTGGGGTCGTCGCCCATGCGGGCGGTGCCGAGCAGGTGCCAGCCGCCGTTGAGGATCGGCCGCTCGACGCCGATGTCCCAGGCGCCGGCCTCGCGCAGCGCCTCGGTGGCGCGCGCGATGGCGTGGTCGAGCATGCGGTTCGAATTCTCGCTGAGCGTGTAGTCGATCTTCGGCGCCGGGATGCCGTGGGCGTCCTTGAGGACAGGGTCGAGCGTGACGCGGTTGTGCGCTTCGGGCAGGTCCTCGCAGATGGCGGCGATGTTCATGCGGTGGTTGTGGAGCTTGCGGTAAACCGCATGGTGCTCCGCCCCCCAGGGCAGGCGGCCGAGGGCCATCGACTGCTGCGCTTCGAGAATGGCGCCGACGCCGCGGCCGAACTGCCAGGAATAGCCGCGCACGAAGCCGCGGGACTTGTCGGTTTCGTAGAACTCGTGGCTCCACAGCGACAGCGGCGGCCCGCGATTGCCGTCGGTCTCCTGGTCGAAGTAGCCCCAGATGCTGGCATAGGGGTGGAACATCAGGTTGCGGCCGACCTGGTCCGATGAATTGGCCAGGCCGGTGGGGAAGCGCTCGGACTTGGAGTTCAGCAGGAGGCGGGCGGTGCCGATGCCGTTGGCGGCCAGGACGACGACATGGGCGGGCTGGAACTGCTCGATGCCGTCCTTGTCGTAGTAGATGACGCCGTTGGCCATGCCGGTTGCGGGATCGACGGTGATCTCGCGGACGCGCGAGCGGGTGCGCAGCTCGACGCCGGCGCGGATGGCCGCGGGCCAGTAGGTGATGTCGGTGCTGGCCTTGGCCCCCTGGGCGCAGCCGGCGATGCAGTGGCCGAGGTTGATGCAGGGGGCGCGGCCCTCGTATTCGCGCGTCGTCACCGCGCAGTCGCTCGGCCACCAGTGCCAGCCGAGGCGGTTCATCGCCTCGCCGAGCATGCGCCCGGAGCGGCCCATGGGGATGGGGTCCATCGGCGGGGTTTTCTGCGGCGGGTAGGCAGGGTCGCCGGCCATGCCCGAAACGCCGGTCATGCGGTCGTTCTCGGCGAAGAAGGGCTCGAGCTGGTGGTAGTCGACCGGCCAGTCATCGGCCACGCCATCGAGCGACTTCACCTTGAAGTCGGAGGGGTGCAGGCGCGGGTAGTGCGCGGCATACAGGATGGTGCTGCCGCCGACCGCATTGAAGTTCAGCACCTTGATCGGCGAGTTGTCGTCGTTGACCGGGTAGTCCGACCAGAGCTGCCGCCGGTTCGGCGAGGTGGCCATGTCGGCGAACTGCCGCGCCTCCCAGTCCCGCCCGGTGGAGGGGTAGTTGGCCGGGTTCTGCCAGTCGCCCTGCTCCAGGCAGACGATGCGCATCTTGGTGTCGGCGAGCGACCAGGCCACGGCGGCACCGGAGGCTCCGGAGCCGATGATCAGGACGTCGACGGGGTCTTGGTGGGGCATCTTGTTTCCTCAGTCGAACAGCGTGTCGAGCCGCCGCTTCATCTGGTCGGCAATGTAGAGCGCGATGGCCTGTATGGTCGAGGTGGGGTTCACGCCGCCGCCGGTGACGAACACGGAGCCGTCGATGACGAACAGGTTCCTCACGTCGTGGCTGCGGCCCCATTCATTGACCACGCTGCGTTCCGGGTCGGTCCCCATGCGCGCAGTGCCGAGCAGGTGGCCGGGATAGTTCAGCACCTCGCGCGAGCAGGTGATGGTGTGCGCGCCGGCTTCGCGCATGATCTCGGTGGCGCGCGCGATGCCGTGCTCCATCATGCGCGCGGTGTTCGCACCCACGGTGTAGTCGATGCGCGGGGCGGGGATGCCGTGGCTGTCGGTGAGCGACGGGTCGAGGGTGATGCGGTTGTGCTCCTCGGGCAGGTCGTCGCAGGCGACGCCGACATGGAAGCGGCGCATGGCATAGCGGCGCATGGCGCCGTGGTGCGCCTCGCCCCAGGGGATGCGGCCGGACTCGACGCCGGCCATCGCCTCGCCCACCGGGCCGGGGCCGCGGCCGAACTGCAGCATGTAGCCGCGGACGAAATCGCGGCCGGGGTCGGTTTCGTAGAACTGCTTGGACCACAGCGAGACGATCGGCCCGCGCTGGCCGTCCATCTCGTCGTCGAACCAGCCCTGCACGACCGGCCAGGGATGCAGCATCAGGTTCCGCCCCACCAGGCCGGAGGAGTTGGCCAGGCCGTTGGGGAACCGGCCCGAGACGGAGTTGAGCAGCAGGCGGGGCGTACCGATGCCGTTGGCGGCCATGACGACGACATGCGCGGGCTGGAACACCTCGCGCCCGTCGCGGTCGTAGTAGATCGCGCCCGAGGCCATGCCGTCCGCCCCGAGCGTGATCTCGCGCACCCGGCAATGGGTGCGCAGCTCGACGCCGGCGCGGATCGCCTGCGGCCAGTAGGTGATGTCGGTGCTGCCCTTCGCCCCCTGCGCGCAGCCGGGCAGGCAGTGGCCGAGATTGATACAGGGCGCGCGCCCTTCGTGTTCGACCGTGGCGATCGCCGCATCCGACGGCCACCAGTGCCAGCCCAGCCGGTTCATCGTCTCCGCCGCGCGCGTGCCGGAGCGGCCGAGCGGGATCGGCGGCAGCGGCGGGGCGTGGTTGGGGAAGGCGGGGTCACCGGCCAGGCCGGCCACGCCCATCACCTGATCGTTCTGCGCGTAGAAAGGTTCCAGCATGCGGTAGTCGATCGGCCAGTCGGTCGCCACGCCGTCGAGCGATCGCACGCGGAAGTCGCTGGGGTGCAGGCGCGGGAAATGCGCGGCGTAGTGGACGGTGCCGCCGCCCACCGCATTGTAGGTGGCGATCTTGACGATCGAGGCGCGGTCGTTGACCGGGTAGTCGGCGGGAAGCTGGCGGCGGTTGGCCATGATGTCGGAATCGGCATAGCGCCGGGCTTCCCAGTCGCGGCCATTGGCGGGGTAGTCGGTCGGCTTCACCCAGTCGCCCTGCTCCAGGCAGACGATGCGCATCTTCGTCTCGGCCATCGACCAGGCGAACGCCGCCCCCGAGGCGCCCGAGCCGATGATGAGGATGTCGACGGGGTCGTTCATGGGGCTCAATCGAACAAGTTGGCCAGGCGCTGCTTCATCGCGTCGGCGATGTAGAGCGCGAGGGCCTGGATGGTGCTGGTGGGGTTCACGCCGCCGGCCGAGGCGAACAGGCTGCCGTCGCAGATGAAGAGGTTGCGCACATCGTGCGTGCGGCCCCACTCGTTGACGACGGAGGTTCGCGGGTCGGCCCCCATGCGCGCCGTGCCGAGATTGTGCCAGCCGGAAAGCGGGATCGGGTTGACGGTCGAGATGTCGCGCGCGCCGGCGGTTTCCAGCAGCGTCGTGGCCTGCGCGATGCCGTGGGCGATCATGCGCTGCGTGTTCTCGCCGATGGTGTAGTCGACCTTCGGGGCCGGGATGCCGTGGCTGTCCTTCAGCACGGGGTCGAGGGTCACGCGGTTGTGCGCCTCGGGCAGGTCGTCGGTGACGAGGGAGAGCGCGAGGCGGCGATGGTGTAGCTGGCGCATCACCGCGTGGTGGTTCGCACCCCAGGGCAGGCGGCCGTGGTCGAAGCTGGTGGTCGCCTCCACGACCGCGCCGACGCCGCGGCTGATCTGGAAGATGTAGCCGCGCTTGAAGTCGTTCGCGGGATCGGTCTCGTAGAACTGGTGGCTCCACAGCGACAGCGGCGGGCCGCGGTTGCCGTCGATCTCGTGATCGACATAGCCGTAGACCGAGACATAGGGGTGCAGCATCAGGTTGCGCCCGACCTGGTCGGACGAATTGGCCAGGCCGTTGGGGTGCTGTTCGCTGGCGGAATTCAGCAGCATCCGCGGCGTGCCGATGCCGTTGCACGCGACGATGACGACGTGGGCGGCCTGGAAGCACAGCTTGCCGGCTTCGTCGTAGTACTCGGCGCCGGTGGCCATGCCGTCAGGCCCGGTGGTGATGCGCTTCACGCGGCAATGGGTGCGCAGCTCCACGCCGGCGCGCAGCGCGAGCGGCCAGTAGGTGATGTCGGTGCTGGCCTTGGCACCCTGCGCGCAGCCGGGCGTGCAGTGCGCGAGGTTGATGCATTTCGCGCGGCCTTCGTAGTCCTCGGTGGCGATCGAGATGTCGGACGGCCACCAGTGCCAGCCGAGCTTGTTCAGCGCGGTGCCCCACGCGAGGCCGGAGCGGCCGAGATGGGGCGGGCGCATGATCGGCTTCTTGCCGGGCGGGTAGGCGGGATCGCCCTCCAGGCCCGAGACACCCATCATGCGGTCGTTCTGTGCGTAGAACGGCGCCAGGGTGTCGTAGCTGACCGGCCAGTCCGCGCCGACGCCGTCGAGCGATTGCGTGCGGAAGTCGCTGGGGTGCAGGCGGGGGAAGTGGGCGGTGAACATGATGGTGCCGCCGCCGACGCCGTTGAAGTTCATGATCTTGATCGGCGAGGCGTCGTCGTTGATCGGGTAGTCCTCGGGGCGACCGCGGCGGTTCGGATTCGGCGAGAAGTCGGTGGTGACGCGCGCTTCCCAGTCGCGCCCGTTCGTGGGGTAGTCGGTGGGCTTCACCCAGCCGCCCTGTTCCAGGCAGACGATGCGCATCTTCGTCTCGGCGAGCGACCACGCCATGGCGGCCCCCGAGGCGCCGGCGCCGATGATCAGGATATCCGCGATGTCGTCGGCCACGAGTGTTTCCTAGTCGAAAAGGGTGGCCAGGCGCTGCTTCATCTGCTCGGCGATGTAGAGTGCCAGGGCCTGGATGGTGGAGGTCGGGTTCACGGCCCCCGCGGAGGCGAACAGCGAGCCGTCGACGATGAACAGGTTGCGCACGTCGTGGGTGCGGCCCCATTCGTTCACCACCGAGGTGCGCGGATCGGCGCCCATGCGCGCGGTGCCCAGGTTGTGCCAGCCGCCATACAGGATCGGGTTCTGCACGTTGATGTCGCGCGCGCCGATCGTCTCCAGCACGCGGCGCGCGTTGACGACGCCGTGGTCGATCATGCGCAGGCTGTTTTCGCCCATGCGGTATTCCACCTTCGGCGCAGGAATGCCGTGGCTGTCCGCCAGCCGGGGATCGAGGGTGACGCGGTTGTGCGCCTCCGGCAGGTCGTCGACCACGACGGAAAGGTTCAGGCGCCGATAGACCAGCTTGCGGTAGGTGTCATGGTGCGCCGCCCCCCAGGGCAGCCGCCCGGTCTCGTGGCTGGCGATCGCCTCGGCGACGGCGCCGATGCCGCGGCTGACCTGGAACATGTAGCCGCGCTTGAAATCCCGCGCCGGATCGGTCTCGTAGAACTCGTGGCTCCACAGGTTGAGCGGCGGGCCGCGGTTGCCGTCCACTTCCTGGTCCACGTAGCCGTAGATCTGGATATACGGATGGAACATCAGGTTGCGGCCAACCTGGTCCGACGAGTTGGCCAACCCGTTCGGGTGGCGCTCGCTGGCGGAGTTCAGCAGCAGGCGCGGCGTGCCGATGCCGTTGGCGGCCAGCACCACGACATGGGCGGCCTGGAAGCGCAGCTTATTTTCGGCATCGAAATACTCGACGCCGGTTGCCATGCCGTCCTCGCCGGTGACGATGCGTTTCACGCGGCAATGGGTGCGCAGCTCCACCCCGGCGCGCAGCGCGAGCGGCCAGTAGGTGATGTCGGTGCTGGCCTTCGCGCCCAGCGCGCAGCCCGGCGTGCAGTGGCCGAGATTGGCGCAGGCCGCGCGGCCTTCGTATTCCTCGGTGGCGATGGTGGCGTCGCTGGGCCACCAGTGCCAGCCGAGCTGGTTGAAGGCGCTCGCCCACAGCGCGCCGGAACGCCCAAGCGGCAGCGGCCTCATCGGCGGCTTCTTGTTCGGCGGATAGGCCGGGTCGCCGGCGAGGCCGGAGACGCCCATCATGCGGTCGTTGAGGTCGTAGTATGGCTCAAGCTGGTCGTAGCTCACCGGCCAGTCCTCGCCGACGCCGTCGAGCGATTGCGTGCGGAAGTCCGACGGATGCAGGCGCGGCCAATGCGCCGTGTACATCACCGTGCCGCCGCCGACGCCGTTGAAGTTCACCACCTTGATCGGCGAGGCATCGTCGTTGATCGGGTAGTCCTCGGGGCGCTGGCGCCGGTTGGGGCTGGGGGAGAAGTCGCCCATCGCGCGCGCTTCCCAGTCCCGCCCGGTGGACGGATACTCGGCCGGGTTCATCCAGCCGCCCTGCTCCAGGCAGACGATGCGCATCTTGGTGTCGGCCAGCGACCAAGCCATGGCGGCCCCGGAGGCCCCCGCGCCGATGATGAGGACGTCGACGGTGTCGTCGGTCACGTTGCGTGTCCTAGTCGAAAAGGTTGCCGATGCGCTGCTTCATCTGATCGGCGATGTAGAGCGCGAGGGCCTGGATGGTGGGGGTCGGGTTGACGCCGGCGGAGGTGACGAACAACGAGCCGTCGATGACGAACAGGTTCCGAACGTCGTGCGCGCGGCCCCATTCGTTGACGACGGAATGGCGCGGATCGGTGCCCATCCGGGCGGTGCCCATGAGGTGCCAGCCGCCATAGGGCAGCGGCCCTTCGCTCTCGACCTCGTAGGCGCCGGCGGCCTCCAGCACCTCGGTGCCGCGCGCGATGGCGAAGTCCATCATGCGGCGGCTGTTCTCGTTCAGCGCGTAGGCGATGCGCGGGGCCGGAATACCGTTGCTGTCGCGCAACACCGGATCGAGGGTGACGCGATTGTCTGGGTCGGGTAGGTCTTCCAGGATGGCGCCCAGGCCGGTGCCGCGGCGGTGGCGCTTCCGGTAGGCGGCGTGGTGGCCGGGGCCCCAGGGGATGGCGCCGGATTCGATGCCGTCCAGCGCCGTGGCGGCCGTGCCGCTGCCTCGGTTGAACTCCCAGATGAAGCCGCGCACGAAACCTCTCGTCGTGTCGGTTTCGTAGAATTCGTGGCTCCACATCGCGTTGTCGGGGCCGCGCTCGCCGTCGAGCTCCTCGTTGAACCAGCCCCAGATGCTGACATAGGGGTGGAACATCAGGTTGCGGCCGACCTGGTCTGACGAGTTGGCCAGGCCATTCGGAAAGCGCTCGGATGTGGAGTTGAGCAGCAGGCGCGGCGTGCCGATGCCGTTGCTGGCGAGCACGACGATGTGGGCGGGCTGGAAATGCTCCCGGCCCTCGGCGTCGTAGTAGATCGCGCCGTTGGCCATGCCCTCCGGCCCGAGCGTGATCTCGCGCACGCGGCAGCGCGTGCGCAGTTCCACGCCGGCGCGGATGGCGGCGGGCCAGTAGGTGATGTCGGTGCTGCCCTTCGCCCCCTGCGCACAGCCGGCGGTGCACAGGCCGAGATTGATGCAGGGCGGGCGGCCTTCGTACGCCACCGAGGCGATGGTGCTGTCGCTCGGCCACCAGTGCCAGCCCAGCTTGTTGAAGCCCCGGCCTAGAGTTTCGGACGCGCGGCCCATCGGCAGCGGCGGCATCGGCACCGTCTTGGGCGGATAGGCCGGGTCGCCGGCCAGGCCCGAGATGCCCATCATGCGGTCGTTGATGTCGTAGAACGGGGCCAGGGTGGCGTAGTCGATCGGCCAGTCGTCGGCCACGCCGTCGAGCGATTTCACCCGAAAGTCGCTGGGGTGGAAGCGCGGCGTGTGCGCGCCATACAGCACGGTGCCGCCGCCGACGCCGTTGAAGTTGGCGACCTTGATGCAGGAATCTTCCTCGTGGATCGGGTAGTCGGTGTCGCGCCGGCGGCGGTTCGGGCTGATTGCCCAGTCGCCGCCGTTGCGCGCCTCGGCGTCCCGCCGCGTGGCGGGGTAGGTGGCGGGGTTGTTCCAGTCGCCCTGTTCCAGGCAGACGATGCGCATCCGCGTCTCGGCCATCGACCAGGCGAAGGCGGCCCCGGAGGCGCCGGCGCCGATGATGAGGATGTCGACGGGGTCTGTCATGTCAGTCGAACAGGTTTGCCAGGCGCTGCTTGATCTGGTCGCACACGTAGAGCGACAGCGCCTGGATGGTGCGGGTGGGGTTGAGGCCGGCGGAGGTGACGAAGATGGAGCCGTCCACCACGAAGAGGTTCTTCACGTCGTGCGCGCGGCCCCATTCGTTCACCACGCTGCGGGTGGGGTCGGTGCCCATGCGGGCGGTGCCCATCATGTGGACGCCGTTGGTGCGGATGGGCGCTTCGCTGACGATGGTGTGGGCGCCGGCGGCGTTCAGGATGTCGGTGCCGCGGGCCACCGCATGGTCGAGCATGCGTCGCGAGTTCTCGCTCAGTGTGTAGTCGATCCTCGGCGCCGGGATGCCGTGGCCGTCCTTCAGCACCGGATCGAGCGTGACGCGGTTGTGCAACTCGGGCAGGTCCTCGCAGATCGCGACCATGCCGGTGCGCCTTCCCGCGAACTTGCGCATGGCGGTATGATGGCCCTCGCCCCAGGGCACCAGTCCGCCGGCCATGCCGAGCGAGGCGGTCATCACCGGGTTCTGGCCGCGCACCATCTCGAACGTGTAGCCGCGCAGGAAGCCTCGCGTCGCTTCGGTTTCGTAGAATTCCTGGCTCCACATCGTATTGCCGGGGCCGCGCCATCCGTCGGTGGGTTGGTCGAAGTAGCCGAAGATGGCGGCGTAGGGGTGGAACATCAGGTTGCGGCCGACGAGGCCGGAGGAGTTGGCGAGGCCGTTCGGGAAGCGCTCGGATTTCGAGTTCAGCAGGATGCGCGACGTGCCGATGGCGTTGCAGGCCATGATGACGATATGCGCGCCGATGAAGCACTCCTTCCCGTCGCGGTCGTAGTAGATGACGCCGTTCGCCATGCCGTCTTCGCCGACCGTCACTTCGCGCACGCGAGCCCTTGTGCGCAGTTCGACGCCGGCGCGGATGGCGTGCGGCCAGTATGTGATGTCGGTGCTTGCCTTGGCCCCCTGCGCGCAGCCGGAGGTGCAGTGGGCGAGGTTGATGCAGCGGGCGCGGCCTTCGTAGTCCTCCGACGCGATGGCACTGTCACTGGGCCACCAGTGCCAGCCGAGCTTGTTGATGGCACCCGCCAGGATCTCGCCGGAGCGGCCCAGCGGCAGGGGCGGCATCTGCGCTTCGTGCGGCGGGTAGGCGGGGTCGCCGGCCAGGCCCGACACGCCAGTGATGCGGTCGTTCTCGTCGTAGTAGGGGGCGAGGGTTTCGTAGTTGATCGGCCAGTCGTCGGCGATGCCGTCGAGCGATTTCACGCGGAAGTCGCTGGGATGGAAGCGCGGGAAATGGCCGGCATAAAGCACCGTGCCGCCGCCGACGCCGTTGAAGTTGCCGACCAGGATGGGGGAGTTGTCCTCGTTGATCGGGTAGTCGGTGTCTCTCGCGCGCCGATTGGGAGAGATGGCGAAGTCGCCCATCTGGCGCGCTTCCCAGTCGCGGCCGGAGGTGGGGTAGTCGGACGGGTTCATCCAGTCGCCCTGCTCGAGGCAGACGATGCGCATCTTCGTGTCGGCGAGGCTGTAGGCCGCCGCCCCGCCCGAGGCGCCGGCGCCGATGATCACCACGTCTGCGATGTCGGCCATGTCGGGCTCCCGGACTCTCCTGGCGCAGTCGATGCCGGGGCGGGGCGGATGTCAACGGTTGGCGCGGGGTGGGGCGGGGGATAGTCTGGTGACGGATCGCATCGAGGAGCCGAGGCATGGAATACCGCCGGATGGGGCGCAGCGGGCTGAAGGTCTCGGAGATCTGCCTGGGCACCATGACCTTCGGCCATGGGGCGGACGAGGGGGAGGCGGGGCGGATCCTGGATGCGTGCCTTGAGGCAGGGGTGAACTTTCTCGATACCGCCAATTCCTACAATGGCGGCGAGAGCGAGAGCATCCTGGGCGGGTTGCTGAAGGGGCGGCGGCGGCGCGTGGTGCTGGCGAGCAAGGTGTTCAACCCGATGGGCACCGGGCCGAACGATTCCGGGGGCTCCCGGGCGCATATCATGACGGCCGTCGAGGACAGCCTGCGGCGGCTGTCGACCGACTATCTCGATCTCTACTACCTGCACCATGTCGACCACGAGACGCCGATCGAGGAATCGGTGCGGGCGCTGGATGACCTCGTGCGGCAGGGGAAGATCCGCTACGCGGCGGTTTCTAACTACGAGGCGTGGCGGTTGATGGAATCGCTGTGGATCGCGGACAGCAAGGGGCTTTCGCGGTTCGAGTGCTACCAGCCGCAGTATTCGCTGGTGGTGCGGGATATCGAGCAGGAGATCGTGCCGGTCTGCGAGGCGAAGGGACTTGGCGTGGTGGTGTGGTCGCCGCTGGCGGGCGGGTATCTGACGGGCAAGTACCAGCCGGGCGAGGCGCGGGCGAGTGGTTCGCGCAGCGAGGAGGGCTGGGCGTTTCCGATGCGCTTCTTCCATCCGGACCATGCCAACGTGCTGGCGACCCTGCTGGAGGTGTCGGCGGAACTGGGCCGGGCGCCGGCGCAGGTGGCGCTGCGCTGGGTGCTGGACCAGGGGTTCGTGACGTCGGCGATCGTGGGGGCGCGGACGCAGGCGCAGATCGAGGAGACGTTGCAGGCGGTGGGCTGGCGGTTGCCTGACGCGGCGCGGGCGCGGCTGGATGCGGTGTCGGCGCTGCCGCTGCGGTATCCGCGGACGATGGAGGACGGGATGCGGGAGCGGCGGGCTTCGGCGGTAAGGTAGGAAGATTCTTCTTTTTCTGAAGAAAAAGAAGCAAAAAGACTTTTATCCAATTGCATCGAGTTCGACATGTTGAGTGTGGCATAATGGATAGAAGTTTTTTGGTTCTTTTTTTCAAAAAAGAACATTCTTGCTGATGTCTCCCTTGCTGATCGGCGGCCTCACGTTGGTGATGCTAGGGACTGCCTTCCTGTCGGGTATTTTCGGCATGGCGGGCGGGATGATCCTGATGGGGGTGTTGCTGGCGGTGTTGCCGCTGCCGGCGGCGATGGCGTTGCATGCGGTGACGCAGATGGCGAGCAACGCGTGGCGGGCGGTGCTGTGGTGGAAGCATGTGCGGTGGCGGCCGGTGGGGTATTTCCTCGTGGGCAACTGCGCGGCGTTGGCGGTGTGGTCGGTGTTCCGGTGGGTGCCGGAGACGGCGGTGGCGCTGATCATGCTGGGGGTGACGCCGTTCCTGTTCCGGTTGCTGCCGGCTTCGGTGAAGCCGAACCCGTTGAATCCCGGGCATGGGGCGGCGATGGGCGGGGTTTGCATGTCGTTGATGCTGGTGTGCGGGGTTTCCGGACCGTTGCTGGATACGTTCTTCCTGGGCGGCGGGATGGAACGGCGGCAGATCGTGGCGACGAAGGCGGTGTGCCAGGTGGCGGGGCATTTCTCGAAGCTGATTTACTTCGGGGCGCTGGTGGCGGATGCGGCGGCGTTGGATCCGGTGATGCTGGGGTTGGCGGTGGCGGCTTCGATGGCGGGGACGACGCTGGCGCGGCGGATCCTGGAGGGGATGACGGACCGGCAGTTCCGCACCTGGGCGGACCGGGTGATCACGGTGATTGCGGTGTATTATCTCGGGCAGGGGGTTTGGCTGCTGGTCTAGGAGGGTTGGAATGTCGGTGACGTTGGAGCCGTTGATCGCGGATTTCGTGGCGTGGCTGGCGGCCGAGCCGCGGGAGTATGGCGAGGCGCTGGAGGCGTGGCGGACGAATTGTCCGCGGCTGACGGTGTGGGAGGAGGCGCGGGAGCGGGGGTTGGTGACGACGCGGCGGGACGGGGGCCGGACGTTGTGGTTGGAGCCGACCGCGGCGGGGCGGGCATTCCTGACGAAACGGTCCGATATAAGAACAAAATAGCCGCCGCGGGACGGGGCGGTTCAGAGGCGGTTTTTTCGGGCGTGGCGGGCCGCGGCGATGACGTAGGGCTGGAGGTTGAGCGAGGGGTCGGTGAGGGAAGGGGGCCGGTCGCGCCGCTGACTTGAAGGGCGGGGCCGGGGCTTGCGCTGCGGGTGCGGGGGGAGACGGAGCCAGTCGGGCGGGCGGATGCCGAGGGCCTGGCAGAGCGGGCGGACCAGGCGGGTGGCGCGGGGGACTTCGGCCAGGAAGCGGCGGGACTCCGGGTGTTCCTGGAGCAGGCTGTGCAGCATGCCGGCGGTGGGGGCGAGTTCGCGGGCGCGGGCGCTGGCCCAGGCGAAGCCGCGCGGCAGGCGGGGGGAGTGCGGACGGGGCATGTGCGGGCGGGTGCGGTGGCGGGTGGGCTTGAGCGTGCCGGCGCGCCATTGGTCGTGCAGCACCTGGATGCGCGCGGCGGTGCGCTGGATGCGGCGGATGAACAGGTTCCACAGGGCGACGGGCAGCCTGGGGAGGCGCTCGGGTTCGATGGCCGGGTGGTAGCAGCGCGTGCCGAGCCAGACGGGCTGGGGCGGGGACGCGATTCTCCGCCCGTAGGCGCCGAGGGCGCCGCACAGGGTGGTGATGATCCAGGCCAGCCTTTCCGTGAATGATGACATTGAAGGGAATATAACTAACTGTCGAGGGGATGGCAAGGGGGTGTGAGAAAAAATACTTTCAATCTTTCCGGCTTGCTGGCGTGCGGACGGTCGGCGCACGGTGCGATGGCGCATCATTGTGGGCGCTGTCGAGGAGGCTGGTGTGGAACAGGTCGCGCGGGTCCGGGGATGCTTGCTGGGCGGGGCGGTGGGGGATGCGCTGGGGGCGGCGGTCGAGTTCATGGATCTGGAGGAGATCCGGGAGACGTTCGGGCCGGCGGGGTTGCGGGACTATGCTGTAGCCTATGGGCGGCGGGGGGCGATCACCGACGATACGCAGATGACGCTGTTCTCCGCCGAGGGATTGCTGCGAGCGTGGGTGCGGGGATCGACGCGGGGGCTGGTGCACATCCCTGGGATGGTGAGGCTCGCCTATCTGCGCTGGCTGCTGACGCAAGGGATCGAGCCCGCGCCGGGCTTCAAGGAGGTGGGGCGCGATGGGTGGCTGTTCGGCGTGCGCGGCCTGCACAGCCAGCGCGCGCCTGGCGGCACCTGCCTGTCGGCGCTCGAGGTGGGATGCGACGGTCCCGAGGTGGCGGACAACAACAGCAAGGGGTGTGGCGCGGTGATGCGCGCGGCGCCGTTCGGGCTGTTTCCGGCGCTTGGCGATGTGGAGGCGGTGTTCGCGCTGGGGGTGGAGACCGGGGCGCTGACGCATGGGCATCCGAGCGGGTACCTCTCCGCGGGGCACCTGGCGGCGACGGTGGCGGGGTTGCGCGAGGGGATGGGGCTGCGGGATGCGTTGAACCAGGCGGACGCCCTGCTGGCCCGGCGGCCGGATCACATGGAGACGACGCGGGCGCTGGCGAAGGCGTATCGGCTGGCGGACAAGGGGCCGCCTTCCGCGGAGGCGCTGGAGGGTCTGGGCGGCGGCTGGGTGGGGGAGGAGGCGCTGGCGATCGCGGTGTGCTGCGCGCTGACGGCTTCGGACTTCGCGGAGGGCGTGCTTCGGGCGGTGAACCATTCCGGGGACAGCGACAGCACCGGGGCGATCTGCGGCAATCTGCTCGGGGCGCTGTGGGGGGAGCGGGCGATCCCGGCGGGGTGGCTGGAGGAACTGGAGCTGCGGGCGGAGATCGGGCGGCTGGCGGATGACCTGTTCGCGTGCGGGACGGGGGGGCGGGAGGCGGAGGCGATGGAGGGGGATTATCCGGGGTGGTAGGACGGAAGATTCTTCTTTTTGTGAACAATAAGAAGCAAAAAAACTTTGTCCATGGCGCCGGGAGGTGGGGTCGGGACCCAAGAAAAGGATAAAAGTTTTTTGGTTCTTTTTTTCAAAAAAGAACTGCTTGCTTCTTAGCACTCGGTGACATGCACGGCGAGGCCGCCTTGCGAAGTTTCCTTGTATTTGCTGTGCATGTCCATGCCGGTCTGGCGCATGGTGGCGATGACTTCGTCGAGGTGGACGCGGTGGATGCCGTCGCCGGAGAGGGCGAGGGAGGCGGCGGTGATGGCTTTGACGGCGCCCATGGCGTTGCGTTCGATGCAGGGGACCTGGACGAGGCCGCCGATGGGGTCGCAGGTCATGCCGAGGTGGTGTTCGAGGCCGATTTCGGCGGCGTTTTCGACCTGTTGCGGGGTGCCGCCCAGCGCGCTGGCGAGGCCGGCGGCGGCCATGGCGCAGGCGACGCCAACTTCGCCCTGGCAGCCGACTTCGGCGCCGGAGATGGAGGCGTTGCGCTTGGCCAGTGAGCCGATGGCGGCGGCCGCGAGGAGGAAGTCGTCGGCGGCCTGGGGGCCGGCTTCGGGGTGGTAGGTGCGGAGGTAGCGCAGCAAGGCGGGGATGACGCCGGCGGCGCCGTTGGTCGGCGCGGTGACGACGCGGCCGCCGGCGGCGTTTTCCTCGTTCACGGCGATGGCCCAGAGGCTGGCGTGGTCCATCGCAGCGGTGGGCGTGGCGGCGTTGCGGCGGGCGCGTTCGGCGGCGCGTTCGGCCAGCGCTTTCGCGCGGCGGCGGACCTTGAGGCCGCCGGGGAGGATGCCTTCGCCTTGGAGGCCGCGATCGATGCAGGCTTCCATGGTGGATTGGATGCGGGCGAGCTGGGCGCGGAGCTGGGGTTCCGGGCGCAGGGCGAGTTCGTTGGCGCGCTGGAGGGCGGCGATGGACAGGCCGGTGGCGTCGGCCATGGCGAGCATTTCGGCGGCGGTGGCGAAGGGGTGGGGGAGAGGGGGGCCGGATTGCTCGGCCTGGGTTTCGCCTTCGCGCAGGACGAAGCCGCCGCCGATGGAGAACCAGGTTTCGGCGCGCAGGGGGTGGCCGGCTTCGGTGAGCGCTTCGAATTTGAGGGTGTTGGGGTGGTGGGGGGTGGGGGTGATGCGGTCGAAGACGATCTCGATTTCGATGCGGCCGAGGGTGGGGGTGTCGAGGGCGTTCGCGGCGCGGGCCTGGTCGGCGAGGGCGAAGACCTGGTCGGGTTCGGCGGTGGCGGGGTCTTGGCCGGCGAGGCCGGCGTAGATGGCAGTGTCGGTGGCGTGGCCTTTGCCGGTCCAGGCGAGGGAGCCCATGAGGGTGACGCGGAGCTTGGCGACGCCGCCGGCGAGGGGGGCGGCGGCGTGCACGAAGCTGCTGGCGGCGCGCATGGGGCCGACGGTGTGGGAACTGCTGGGGCCGAGGCCCACGCGGAACAGGTCGAACACGCCGATCAGCTGGGTCATGCGGCTTCTTTCCGGATGGAGGGGGGGAAGGTAGGGTATGGGGGTGGGTTTGGCGAGGGAAGGAAGGGTCTTCTTTTTCTGTAGAAAAAGAAGCAAAAAGACTTTTTATCCATTTGCACTGTGTGGTTCGCGTTGAACGCAGTGCAAAGTGGGGAAAGTTTTTTGGTTCTTTTTTTCAAAAAAGAACATGCTTTCTAACGGAGGAATAGATGTCGGGCATTCTGGCTGGCGTGAAGGTGATCGAGCTGGGCCAGGTGCTGGCGGGGCCGTTCGTGGGGGCGATCTTTGCCGATCTGGGGGCGGAGGTGGTGAAGGTGGAGCGGCCGGATGGGGGGGATGACGCCAGGCGGATGGGGCCGGATTTCCGGCATGGCGATGCGCTGACGTTCCACATCTTCAATCGGGGCAAGGTGTCGCGGACGATCGATCTGCAGTCGGCTGCGGGGAAGGCGGAGCTGGATGCGTTGGCGGCGGGGGCCGATGTGCTGGTGCATAATCTGCGGCCGGGGGTGCCGGA
Organism: Asaia bogorensis; assembly: GCA_945897825.1. Classification (GTDB taxonomy): domain Bacteria; phylum Pseudomonadota; class Alphaproteobacteria; order Acetobacterales; family Acetobacteraceae; genus CAMDGX01. The sequence continues at coordinate 33,844 of CAMDGX010000014.1, forward strand.
GGCGCTGGGGGTGGATGGGGCGAGCTTGTGCGCGCGGTTTCCGCGGCTGATCCATGGGGCGATCTCGGCGTTCGGGCATCTGGGGCCGATGGCGATGCGGCCGGGGTTCGAGCCGCTGTTGCAGGGGTTTTCCGGGTTGTCGAGCCTGAATGGCGGGGAGGGTGATCCGCCGATGCGGTCGGCGCCGTCGTTGTGCGACCAGGGGACGGCGATGTGGGTGGTGATCGGGGTGCTGGCGCTGTTGCATCGGCGGGCGCTGACCGGGCGGGGCGGGATGGTGCAGGGGAGCCTGCTGGAGACGGCGCTGATGTGGGCGGGGCAGAAGGCGGATGCGTTCGTGAATACGGGCGCGTTGCCGGAGCGGCATCGGAGCGGGCATCCGGGGCTTGCGCCGTATGAGGCGTTCGAGGCGGCGGATGGGCCGGTGCTGATCTGCGCGGGGAATGACCGGCTGTTCGCCAAGCTGGCGGAGGCGTGCGGGCGGGCGGATTGGGCGATTGATGCGCGGTTCGCCGGCAATCGGGGGCGGCTGGTGAACAAGGCGGCGCTGTTCGCGGAGCTTTGCCCGATTTTGGCGGCGCGGCCGCGGGCGCATTGGGTGGCGGTGCTGGAGGCGGTGGGGGTGCCGGTTTCGCCGATCAACACGCTGCCGGAGGCGCTGGCGGAGCCGCAGGTGCGGGCGCTGGGGATGATGCAGGCAGTGCCGGGGGAGGATTTCTCGCTGACGGGGCTGCCGATTTCGATCGATGGGGCGCGGCCGGCGATCAGGGGCGGGGCGCCGCGGCTGGGGGGCGGGGCGTAATCGCGATGTAACGACCTGGCGCTAGGCTGGGCGGATGCATGGGTGGTTGGCACCGGTGATCGGGACCGCGCTGGGGTTGTCGCTCGCGGCGGCCGCGGCGGTTCTCGTGTTGCCCGAGAAGCCGGTGGTGGACATTGGGCCGCTGGTGCAGCGCGTGGCGGAGGTGGCGCGGATTGCGCTGGCGCCGGCGCCACCTGTCGCGGTGCCGCCTTCGGGCGCGATCCAGCAGGCGGCCTTGCCTGTGGTGGTCGCGCCGACCCGGCCGAAGGTTGAGGTGATGCCGCGGGTTGTTCCGGTGCCGGAGCCGAGCCTGCCCGCGCCTGTGCCGGAGGCGCCGTTCGGGATCGAGGGGTTGTTGCGGCCGTCGCCGGGGCAGGTTTCCAACGGGACAGGGTTCTTCGTCACCAGCCGGGGGACGTTGCTGACGGCCGAGCATGTGGTGCGGGGGTGCCGGGGGGTGCGGGTTCTGTCGGCGCATATGCGGCCGGAGAATGCGCAGGTTCTGGCGATGGATGCGGCGAACGACGTGGCGGTGCTGGAGGTGCCGGGGATGACGTCGCCGGCCTGGCTGCCGGTGGCGCCGCCGTCGCGCGATGCGAGCCGGTTGTTCGTGCTGGGGTTCCCGGCCAACTCGCTGCCGGATACGCCGAACGAAACCTGGGCGCGGCTGGCCAACGGCGCGTTTGGGCCGCAGGCGCCGGTAATCACCGATCCAACGCGGCTGGTGTGGTTCCGCAGCGGCGACGTGACGTTCGGCTATAGCGGCGGGCCGGTGGTGGACCTGGCGGGCGGGCGGGTGGTGGCGATGTCGAGCGCGATCTTCCGCGGGGTGCCGGGGGGGACGATGTATGGCGTGATGACGGAGGGGCTGGCGGTGGGCGCGGGAGCGGCGCCGATGGTGGCGCTGCTGTCGCGCTGGGCGGTGCGGGAAGGGGTGGTGCCGGCTTCGATGGGGGTGGAGTCGACGCTGGAATTGGCGCGGCGGGCGACGGTTCGGGTGGTTTGCAGCAGGTAGGGAGGATTCTTCTTTTTGTGAACAAAAAGAAGCAAAAAAACTTTATCCGTTTATGCCGTGTGTGGGGGTTCGGGGACGGTGCAAATGGATGAAAGTTTTTTGGTTCTTTTTTTCAAAAAAAGAACTTCTTCCTTAGATGCCTTCGATTTCTGCAATCGCGATGCCGCTTTCCCCTGCGACGGCATAGAGCAGGTATGTTCTGCCGTCTTCCTCGAAGATGGCCGGATCGCGCAGTTGGTTGACGTGGCCGTAGGCGGTGCTGCGGATGCTGGGGGTGACGGGGGCGTTGGCGCCTTCCCAGTTGTGTTCGGGGCGCAGGACGGTTTGGGCGGGGGATTCGCGCCAGGTGGTCCAGTCGCCTGAGGTGTCGATGGTGCTGTGGAGGATGGATTCCGGGGCGTCGCCGACCTGGGTCCAGAAGACGTGCAGCGTGGTGCCGCGCTGGAGCAGGGCGGCGTGGCGCATGTTGGGGTTGAAGAGGGTGGGGCCTTCCTGGAAGCCGGAGAGGCCGTCGTCGGAGCGGGAGATGACGCCGGGCATGGCGAGCGCGTAGGTCATGCCGGCGTGGGGGAAGACGCGCATGTAGGTGCGGCCGACGAGCTCGGGGCGGGCCTGGAAGTGCAGGCCGTCCGGCGAGAGGGCGACGCGGGAGGCTTGTTCGCCGACGCCGGTGAGGCCGTGGAAATACATGACGATGCGGCGGCTGGCGTGGTCGACATGGACGTCGGGCGAGGCGATGTGGGGGGTGGTGGCTTCGGTGAGGACGTCGTGGGAGACGATCATGCCGATGCGCTTCATGCGGGCTTCGACGGCGGCGAGCTGTTCGGCGGTGGCGGGGGGTGGGGTGGTGGGGAAGAGGGAGTCATTCAGGTGCAGCGCGCCGGGGACGTGGACGGTCCAGGGGCCGGTGGGGGCGTTGGCGTAAGCGAGGCGAATGTAGCTGCCCTTGTGATCGGCGAAATAGAGGTAGTAGCGGCCGAGCGGGTTGGGGAGCCAGTCGGGGACGCGGATCAGGGAGGGGCCCTGGATATTGGGCCCGAGGCTGGGGTGCAGGTCCGGCGTGATGATCGGGCGGTCGAGCAGGCGGGTGATGCGCATGGGCGGCTCCTCTGCCCCAGCCTAGCCATGGATGCCGGGGCGAGGCCAGCCGACCGGATTGCCGGGGTGGGCCGGCAAGCCGATCGGGTGGGGTTCGATCAGCTTCGGCGGGCGCGGGCACCGAGGAGGCCGACAAGGCCCAGGCCCAGCAGGGCGAGGCTGGCTGGTTCCGGCGTGGGGGTGGCGTTGGTTTCGAGCTGGGCGTTGTCGAAGGCGAGGGTGGAGAATTCGTTGTAGCTGTACCAGCCGTAGCGGTTGCCGCCGACGCCGCCGATCGCGTCGGCAGTGGCGATGGTCCAGGTGTTCACCAGAGCGTCGGCGGCGTTATAGATGCTGAGGTCGGCGGCCAGGGTGCCGAGATTGTCGTAGAAATGGGTTTCGAAGGTGTACCATCCGGTATCGGAGATGGCGATCGGGCTTCGGGCGGGGTTCTTGGCGAAGGCGCTGCCTGGTTGGGAGTTGTTGCTGGCGCTGATGACGAAGCGATCCGTATTGGCGCCGGGGCCGGTGCCGTCGTTGTAGAAGCCGGCGTTGAAGATGAAGTCGCGCAGGTGGGTGCCGAGCGCGTTGTTGATCGCCGAGGAGAAGTCGAACCTCGTGTTGTTGGCCCAGCCGCCGCCGACATCCAGGTAGATGTCGATGGAGGTGGTGTATTCCTGGAAGGCGGTCGGGACTGCGTTGCCGGCGCCGAAATTGTAGCCGCCCCAGGTCGTGAAGGTCGATCCGTTTGCCTTCGTGGCGTGGAATGCGCCGGTGGCCGAGGGGATGCCGCCGGTGCCGGAGGCGACGCGGTTGGTCGCCGACCAGCCGGCCGTATCGACCTCGAAGCCGTTGAAATAGAGGGTTGTGGCCGAAAGCGGCGACGCGATGGCGGTGGCCAGGACGAGACCGGCCGCGAGTGCGGCCATGGGGAGTCCGATGAGGTCATTCAGGCGCATGTGACGTCTCCAGCATGTTTCTGCGTGTTGTCGACGGACGGGCCGAGTGGGGGGCCAAGATCGGAGGCCTTCGCGGCGAGACAGGGGTTTCCCGGGCATCTGCGTTCGTTCACGCGTGTTGATGTAAATTTAACGTGTGCAGGGTTGGTGCAAGCAAGATCGGTGCCAGCAAAATTACGCAACAATTCCAAACAATTGCACGGCACGTCGCGCGATATGGAAAAAAAGTGTAAACAAATCTTACATTTTCGCGAATCCCGTACAGATCCATGGCGCAATGGAATGCGTCATGTTTCTATAGATTACAAAATGTTTCAAAATGAATCTGCCGGCTTGGGTCATGTCGGATTCCTTGCACCCCACTGCCGCCGCCCGGCCGTCAAGCGGGATGCCAGGGCGCAGGCATGGCGCGGAGGGTGCCGCAGGCAGTGCCGCGCACCCGTCTGAATTGCCGAGCGGAGTGCGCGCCGCCATACTCCCGCGCCTCACGCCGGAGCTTTCCCATGACCAAGACTGCCCCGCCCGCTTCGTCCGCGCTCGACACGCTGCGCCAGTGGCATCCTGAGTTCACCGCGATCCGGCGCGACATCCATGCGCATCCGGAGATCGGTTTCACCGAGACGCGGACGGCGGCGATCGTGGCGGAGCGGCTGAAGGAATACGGCATCGAGGTGCATACCGGAATCGGCGGCACCGGGGTGGTGGGGGTGTTGCGGCGCGGCAACGGGCAGGCCTCGATCGGGCTGCGGGCGGACATGGATGCGCTGCCGATCACCGAGGAGACGGGCAAGCCCTATGCCTCCACGACGCCGGGGGTGATGCATGCCTGCGGGCATGACGGGCACACGACGATCCTGCTGGCCGCCGCGCGCTACCTGGCGCAGCACGGCGACTTCAACGGCACCGTGAACTTCATCTTCCAGCCGGCGGAGGAGGGGCTGGGCGGCGCGCTGGCGATGCTGAAGGACGGGCTGCTGGAGCGGTTTCCGTGCAACTTCGTCTATGGGCTGCACAACTCGCCGGCGATGCCGCTGGGCAAGTTCGCGATCCGGCCGGGGCCGGCGATGGCGTCGGGCGCGTTCTTCGACATCACCATCCGCGGGCGGGGCGCGCACGGGGCGCTGCCGGAGATGGGGATCGACCCGGTGCTGGTGGCCTGCCACGTGAACACGGCGCTGCAATCCATCGTGTCGCGCAACGTGCCGCCGGCCGAGACGGCGGTGGTGTCGGTGACGGTGATCCAGGGCGGGGACGCCTACAACGTGATTCCGGACAGCGCGGTGCTGCGCGGCACGGTGCGCACGGCGCTGCGCTCGACGATGGAGCTGGTGGAGGCGGCGATGAAGCGGATCGCGCCGGCGGTGGCTTCGGGGTTCGGGGCGACGGCGGAGGTGGATTTCCGGTTCATCTTCGCACCGCTGGTGAACGACGCGCAGGCGACGGACGATATCGTGGCGGCGGCGCGGGCGGTGGTGGGGGAGGACAATGTCTCGACCACCAACGGGTTCATCATGGCGTCGGAGGATTTCTCCTTCGTGATGGAGAAGGCGCCGGGGGCCTATATCAACCTCGGCAACGTGGCGCCGGGCGAGGCGGGGGCGACGGGGGTGCAGGTGCACAACCCCGGCTACGACTTCAACGACGAGGCCATTCCCTTTGGCGCGGCGATGTTCTGCGAGCTGACTCAGCGCAAGCTGCCCAAGGACTTTGCCTGATGGAAGCGGGGCTGCTGCGCGTGCTGCGGGCGGCCGAGACGGCGTCGCGCTGGCATGTGGCGCAGCGGCGCAAGGGCGATGCGCAGGAGCCCTACATCAACCATCTGCTGGAGGTGGCGCAGCTGGTGGGCGAGGCGACCGGCGGGCGGGATCCGGACCTGGTGGTGGCGGCGCTGCTGCATGACGCGATCGAGGATTGCGAGATCCAGCCGGCGACGATCGAGGCCGAGTTCGGTTCGGATGTGCGAGTGCTGGTCCAGTCGGTGACGGACGACAAGACGCTGCCCAAGGCGACGCGCAAGCAGCTGCAGGTGGAGCGCGCGCCGGGCAAGCCGCGGCGGGCGAAGTTGCTGAAGCTCGCGGACAAGACCAGCAACCTGCGCGCCATGGCGGCGAGCCCGCCGGCGAACTGGCCGATGGCGCGGCGGCTCGAGTATGTCGCCTGGGCGCGGGCGGTGGTGGCAGGGGTGCGCGGCACCCATGCGGGGCTGGAGGCGCTGTTCGACGAGGCGGCGGAGGCGGCGGAGCGGGCGGCTTCCTCGCCCTAGGGTGCTGGACGGGGCCGCGCGCCCTGGCATACTCGGGGCCGAGCCAAGGGGACCCCGACATGAAGCCGATCGATGCCATCCGCACCTTCCACGATGAACTGACCGCCATCCGCCGCGATTTCCATGCGCATCCGGAGATCGGCATGGAGGAGACGCGCACCGCCGGGATCGTCGCGGCCAAGCTGCGCGAGTGGGGGGTTGAGGTGCACGAGGGCGTCGGGCGGACCGGCGTGGTCGGCATCCTGCGCAACGGCGAGGGGCCGAGCGTGGGGCTGCGGGCGGACATGGACTGCCTGCCGATGGACGAGCAGACCAACCTCGACTACCGCAGCACCAATCCGGGCCGGATGCATGCCTGCGGGCATGACGGGCACACGACGATGCTGCTGGGGGCGGCGAAGTATCTCGCGCAGACGAAGAACTTCAAGGGCACGGTGACGTTCATCTTCCAGCCCGGCGAGGAGGGCATGGGCGGCGCGCTTGCGATGCTGGAGGACAGGCTGTTCGAGCGCTTCCCCTGCGATGCCATCTACGCCATGCACAACCGGCCGGGCATGGCGGTGGGCGAGTTCGCCATCGCGCCGGGGCCGTCGGCGGCGGGCGGGGCGTTCTTCGATATCCATGTGACCGGGCGTGGTTCGCACGGGGCGCGGCCGGAGGCGAGCATCGATCCGGTGCTGGTGTGCAGCCACATCACCACGGCACTGCAGTCGATCGTCTCGCGCAACATCGCGCCGGCCGACACGGCGGTGCTGAGCGTGACGAAGATCGTCGGCGGCGATGCGTACAACGTGATTCCGCAGACGGCGACGATGTCCGGCACCTGCCGCGCGTTCAAGCGCGAGGTGATGACGCAGATGGAAGAGGGGATGAAGCGGATCGCCAAGGGTGTCGCCGAAGGGTTCGGCGCGACGGCGGAGGTGGATTTCCGCTTCATCTTCGCTCCACTCATCAACGATCCCGCGCGCACCATGGAACTGGCCGATGCGGCGGCGGCCGTGGTGGGCGACGACAAGGTGGACCGCGCCAAGCCGCCGGGCATGGGCAGCGAGGATTTCTCCTTCATGATGGAGAAGGTGCCGGGCGCCTATATCCAGGTGGGCAACGGCGAGTCCGCGCAGCTGCACAACCCGGCCTACAACTTCAACGACGAGTGCACGCCCTATGGGTCGGCGCTGTACGCCTCGATTGTGGAACAGAAGCTGAAGGCGTGAGGCGGGTGATCGGGCGGGGCACCCTGGTGGTGTCCTGCCAGGCGCGCGAGGACAATCCGCTGCATGGCGCCGCGTTCATGCGGGCGATGGCGCTGGCGGCGGTGCAGGGCGGCGCGGGCGGCATCCGGGCTGAGGGGGCGAGCGATATCGCGGCGATCCGGGCTGTGGTCGATGTGCCGGTGATCGGGCTGCGCAAGCGGTGGCTGGCGGGATTCGATGTCTATATCACGCCCGGCTTCGCCGACGCGGCGGCGATCGTAGCGGCCGGGTGCGATGTGGTGGCGCTGGATGCCACGCAGGGCACGCGCGACGGCGAGGATGTGGCGACGCTGATCCCGAGGGTGAAGCGGGAACTGGGCGTGGCGGTGATGGCCGATATCGCGACGGTGGAGGAGGGCCTCGCGGCGGCGGCGATGGGGGCGGACTATGTCGGCACCACGCTCGCTGGCTACACCAAAGCGCGGGCGGCGACCGAGGGGCCCGACCTGGAATTGCTGGCCGAGCTGGTGGCGCGCTGCCCGGTGCCGGTGGTGGCGGAGGGGCGGTTCGAGACGCCGGGGCAGGTGGCGCGGGCGTTCGAACTCGGCGCCTTCGCGGTAGTGGTGGGCACGGCGATCACCAATCCGCGCGAGATCACGCGGCGCTTTGCGGCGGCAGCGCCGTGAACTTTCTGGGCATCGATGCCGGCGGCACCGAGGTGCGCTGGGTGGTGTGCGACCGCGACGGCAACGGCGTGGCGCGCGGCGCGATGGCGCCGGTGACGGGGCATCTGTTCCTGGCCGAGGCGCGCGCGGGGTTCGAGGCGTTCGCCGGCGAGCTGGGTGCCGCGGTGGCCGATCTGCGGATCGGCGCGGCGGTGGCGGGGATCACCGGGCTGACCGGCGATTCGGCGGAGGCGGCGGCGGCGCGCGACATCCTGTCCGAGGCGCTGCGGCTCGATCCGGCGCGCATCGAGGTGCAGGACGATCTGTGGATCGGCTACCGCGCGGTGTTCCAGCCGGGGCAGGGGCATGTGGTGTATTCCGGAACCGGATCGGTCGGGATGCACATGCGCGCCGACGGCACCGTGGTGCGGGTGGGTGGGCGCGGCATCCTGATCGACGATGCGGGCTCGGCCTTCGCGATCGGGCGCGCGGCGCTGAACGTGGTGTATCGGCGGATCGACCGCGGCGAGGACCCCGGTGCGTTGGGGGCGGCGTTGTTCGCGGCGGTGGGCGACGACAGCTGGAACACCATGCGCGCCCATGTGTATGGCGGCGGGCGCACGGCGGTGGCGCTGCTGGCCCTTGTGGTGGCCGAGGTGGGTGATGGCGATCCAGCTGCGCTGGAGATCATGCGCGAGGCGGGGCGGGAACTCGCCGTGCTGGCGGGCGCGCTGATTGCCCGCGAGGGGGAACGGGATATCGTGCTGCTCGGCCGTGCCGCGGGGTTGCATCCGGCGATTTCGCTGGCGATGGGCGAGGCATTGCCGGGCGTGGCGCTGCGCATGGCGGTGACGGATGCGGCGCTGGCGGCGGCGCGGCTGGCTTGCGAACGGGCGCGGCCCGGCGCAGGCTGATGGCTTCGAAATTCCACGACAGAAACGGCAGGTAAGCCCCATGGACGGAAAACGCCCGGTTGTCTCCTCGGTGCACGGCATGGTTGCCGCGGCCCATCCGCTGGCCGCTGCGGCCGGCGCGCGCATTTTGGCGATGGGCGGCAACGCCTTCGACGCCGCGGCCGCCACGACGGCGGCGCTGAACGTGGTGGAGCCGTACATGTCCGGCCTCGCCGGCCTCGGCTATGCCACCTGCTACATCGCCGCCGAACAGCGCGTGCGTTGCCTGAACTACGCGCCGCGCATTCCGTCGAAGTTCCCGGCGGGCAAGTTTGCCGAGCGCGAGGAGATCCAGCGCCATCCGCTGGCCTCCGGCACGCCGGGCAACCTGGCCGGCTGGTGCGAGCTGGTGCGCGCGCACGGCAAGCTGTCGCTGGCCGAGGTATTCGCCCCGGCGATCGCCCTGGCGCGCGACGGCTTCCCGCTCGGGCGGTTCAACGTCGAGCTGACCAACCTCTCGTGCGTGCAGCTGGCCGACCATGCGCAGTATGCCGAGCTGAACCGCGTGTATGCCTTCGGGCGCGGCAAGGTGAAGCTGGGCGAGGTGCTGAAGCAGCCCGACCTCGCGGCGACCTACGAGGCGATCGTGGCGAACGGACCCGGCTATCTCTATGGCGGGCCGCTCGGCAAGAAGATGGCCGACTACCTGCAGTCGATCGGCGGCTGCATCACCGAGGCGGACCTCGCGGCGGTGAAGCCGGAATGGGTCGACCCGATCAGCGTCGATTATCGCGGGCTGAAGGTGCACTCGATGTCGCCGCCGTCGGAGGCATTCCAGTGGCTGCTGACGCTGCGCATCCTGGAAGGGTTCGACCTGTCGCGCATGGAGCGCAACGGGGTTGACCACCTGGATACGGTGTTCCGCGCCATCCGCCTCGCCGCCGGGGTGCGCATCGCGCGCAACAACCCGAACCCGGCCGAGCTGGCCGAGATCCTGTCCGACGCGCATGTGGCCAAGCTGCGCGCGCGCGTCGCGGACGGCAAGCCGGTCGAGGGGCCGACCGAGCAGTTCGTGACGCCACAGCCGATCGACCTGAACAAGGAACACACCACCTCGCTGTCGATCGCCGACAAGTTCGGCAACGCGGTTTGCATCACCCAGTCGCTCGGCGCCGGCTTCGGCAACGGCATCGTCGTTCCCGGCACCGGCGTGTGCATGAACAATTTTCTCTATTGGTCGGAAGTTGATACCGGCGGACGTGCGCCTCTCGTCGCGGGGGGCGAGATCGCGCTGTGCGTGTCGCCCAGCATCGGCACGCGCGACGGCAAGCTGGTGCTGTCGATCGGCACGCCGGGCAGCTACGGCATCATGCAGACGCAGGTGCAGGCGCTGGTGCAGTACGTCGATTTCGGCCTGGAGATCCAGGACGCCATCGCCGCGCCGCGCGGACGGCTGTGGGACGGCACCAAGATTGATGTCGAGGGCCGCATCCGCGACGAGGTGATCGCCGCCCTGGTGCGGCGCGGGCACGGTGCGGTCAAGGCGCCGGACTTCACCATGCAGGTGGGCGGCATGCAGGCGGTGGCGATCAACCCGGACAGCGGGGCGCTCACAGGTGCGGCCGACCCGCGGCGCGACAGCTACGCGGTGGCGCCCTGAGGCGTGGCGAAGGAAGATCGGGGGCGTTGCCCCCGAACCCCTACCAGGGGGCCGAGCCCCCTGGACCCGCGACCGCTGGCGGATGGGGTCTGAGGCCGCTGGCCTTTCTTTCCAATGCACCGAGGATCACCCATGAGCGATAGCAGGCCGATCGTATCGTCGGTGCACGGCATCGTGGCCGCGGCGCATCCGTTGGCAGCATCGGCGGGCGCGCGGCTGCTGTGGCAGGGCGGCAACGCCTTCGACGCGGCGGTGGCGACGGCGGCAGCCCTCGGCGTGGTGGAGCCGTTCATGTCGGGCCTGGCAGGCAACGGCATGGCCACTGTCTACACCGCGCGGGAGAAGCGGGTGCGCACCCTGCAGTTCCGCGCCGGCGTGCCGCGCGGCTTTCCGGTGGGGCGGTTCACCAAGCGCGAGGAGTTGCAGCGCGGCGCGATGAGCGTCAGCGGCCCAGGCAACCTGGCCGGCTGGTGCGAACTGGTGGCCACGCGCGGCACGAAGACGCGGGGCGAGGTGTTCGCCCCGGCGATCGCGCTGGCGCGGGATGGCTTCCCGATGACGGGCTACAACGCGGCCGGCACCAACATGTCGGCGCGCGGTCTGGCGGGGCAGCCTTCCTTCGACCTGTGGAACGACACCTATGCCGGCGGCTACGGCGAGGTGAGCGCCGGGCAGATGCTGCGCCAGCCGGACCTTGCCGCGACATTCGAGGCAATTGCCGCCGCGGGGCCGGGCCATCTGTATGGCGGCGCGCTCGGCCAGGCGATCGTGCGGCATGTGGGCGACCTGGGCGGCTGCCTGTCGATGCAGGATCTGCTGGACGCGCAGGCGGTCTGGGCCGACCCGACCGTGGCCTCCTATCGCGGGCTCGATGTGCATGTGCCGCCGGCGCCGAGCCAGTCTTTCCAGTTCCTGCTGGCGTTGCGCATCCTGGAGGGGTTCGACCTCGCGCGCATGGAGCGCAACGGCGTGGCGCATCTCGACACGATGTGGCGCGCGGTGCGGCTGGCGGCCGGGGAGCGCATCCGAGTCGGCCGGCCCTCGGCGCAGGCGATTGCCGAGTTGCTGGGCGACGCCAATGTGGAGCGGCTGCGCGCGCGGGTGATGGACGGCGTGCCCATCGACGGCCCGACCGAGCAGTGGATCGCCCCGCCGGCGGAAAGGCAGCCGGGGCAGCACACCACCTCGCTGTCGGTGTCCGACCGCTGGGGCAACGTGGTGTGCATCACGCAGTCGCTCGGCGCGCTGTATGGCAGCGGGGTGGTGGTGCCTGGCACCGGGGTGTGCCTGAACAACGCGCTGTTCTGGGGCGAACTCGATCCGCGCGGGCCGAACGCGCTGGTGCCTGGCGGGGCGCTGATGAGCGCGGTGTCGCCGAGCATCGCGCTGCGCGACGGCGCGCCCGTCCTCGCGCTCGGCACGCCGGGCAGCTACGGCATCACCCAGACGCAGGCCCAGGCGCTGGTGCAGCATGTCGATTTTGGCCTGGGCATCCAGGCGGCGATCGAGGCGCCGCGCGCCCGGCTGTGGGACGGGCGACGGGTGCAGGCGGAGGCGCGGTTCCGGCCGGATGTCCTGGCGGAGCTTGGCGCGCGCGGCCATGCGGTCGAGGCGCCGGCGGACTGGACGATGGCAGTGGGCGGCATGCAGGGCATCGCGCTCGATCCCGAAAGCGGGGCGATGACCGGCGGGGCCGATCCGCGGCGCGAGGGGTATGTTGTTGCGGCTTGAGGAAGCATGTTCTTTTTTGAAAAAAAGAACCAAAAAACTTTCCCCCCTTTGCACCCGGCAATCGACCCACGCACGGACTGAAATGGACAAAAGTCTTTTTGCTTCTTTTTCTTCAGAAAAAGAAGATTCTTCCTTGCTTGCTTCGGCCCACCGATGACCCCCCGCCCCGCCTCCCTGATGCTGCTGGCGCTCGGCACCATGTCGGTGCAGCAGACGTTTGCCACGGTGGGACGCGGCCTGCCGCCAATCCTGGCGCCGGCTGTCGTGGCGGATCTCGGGCTCGATCCGGCGTTGCTCGGCGTCTATGTGGCGATCGGCGCGGTGGCGTCGCTGCTGTTCCAGCTTGGCTGCGGCAGCTACATCCTGCGCCATGGTGCGCTGCGCGTGAGCCAGGCGGCGCTGGCGTTCGTCGCGGCGGGGCTTGCGCTGTCCACCGTGGGGCCGCTGGCGCTGTGGGTGGTGGCGGCGATCATCGGCGGCGGTGGCTCGGCGATGTCCACGCCGGCGAGTTCGCACCTGCTGGCGCGCTACACCGAGCCGCGGCTGATGCCGCTGGTATTCGCCATCAAGCAGACCGCGGTGCCGGTGGCGTTGCTGATCGCCGGGCTGCTGGGGCCGTGGATGACGGGGCTGTGGGGCTGGCGCGGCGCGATGCTGGTGACGGCGGTCGCGTGCTTCCTGTTCGTGCTGATGCTGCAGCCGTATCGGCGGGAGTTCGATTCCGACCGCCAGCCCGGCTACCCGGTGAAGCTGGGCGATTTCGTCACGGTGATCGCCGCGGTGCTGCGGGCGCGGCCGCTGCGCACGCTGGGGCTGGCCTGCTTCGCCTTCAACGGGCTGCAGACGGTGTTCACCTCGTATTTCGTGCTGACGCTCACCTCGCTCGGCTACGGGCTGGAAGGCGCGGGGGCGATGTATTCGCTGGCGATGATCGTGGCGATTCCCGGGCGCATCTTCTGGGGGTGGGTGGCCGGCGGCTACGTGGCGCCGCGGCTGCTGATGGCGTGGCTGGCGATCGGCATGGCGGCGGGGGCGGCCGCACTCGGCATGATCGGGCCGGACTGGCCGGTCTGGCTGACGGGGCTGGTGGCGGTGGCGCTGAGTGCGACGGTGATGTCGTGGCACGGGGTGGTGCTGAGCGAGTGCGTGCGGCTGGCGCCGCCGGGGATGTCGGGCGCGTCGACGGGCGGCGTGCTGTCGTTCGGGCAGCTTGGCGCGCTGATCCTGCCGCTGCTGTTCGCCGCGCTGCTGGGCTTCACCGGCGATCTCGGCATCGGCTACCTGGTGTGCGGCTTGCCGGGGTTGGTCGTGGGGGTGATGCTGCTGCGGCGATAGTGCGGGAGGCGGGGATGGCGGAGCGAGTGGGGTTCGTGGGGCCGGGGCTGATGGGCCATGGGGCGGCGAAGCACATCCTGCTGAAGGGGCACAAGCTCGCCGTTCTCGGCCATCGCAACCGGGTGCCGGTCGATGACCTGGTGGCGCGCGGGGCAGCCGAGGTGGCGGATATGGCGGCTCTGGCGGCGGCGAGCGACGTGATCCTGATGTTCCTGCCGGGCGCGCGCGAGGTGGAGGCGACGGTTGCCGCCCTGCTGCCGCATATCCGCCCCGGCATGGTGGTGGCCGATGCCAGCACCGGCGACCCCGACACGACGCGCCGGCTCGGCGCGCTGCTGGCCGCGCGCGGGGCGGCGATGGTCGACGCGCCGGTGGGGCGCACGCCGAAGGAGGCGGAGGAGGGACGGCTGTCGAGCATGCTCGGCGGCGACCCCGAAGCTGTCGCGCGGATCCGCCCGATCGTGGCGTGCTACGCGGACACCATCGTGGAATGCGGACCGCTCGGCGCGGCGCTGACGGTGAAGCTGGTGAACAATTTCGTCAGCTTCAGCAACGCGATGATCGTCGGCGAGGCCTTCGCCGCCGCCTCGCGCATGGGCGTGGACCTCGCCGCCCTGGCCGCGGTGATCGAGGCCGGCGGGTCGAACAGCGTGATGTTCTCCTGGATCGCGCCGTGGATCCGCGCCGGCGACGACAGCCTCGGCCGTGGCCGGCTGGGGATGGGGCAGGGGGTGCTGGAGGCCTACCGCTCCCTCGCCCACCAATCCGGTGCGCCGACCGCGATGGTCGACGCCGCCAGCCGGACCATCGCCGCGATCGTGGCGGCCGGGCACGGCGCGCGCTTTGTGCCCACCCTGCCGGGGATCATGGCCGAGATGGCCGGCGCGCCGTTCCGCGCGCTGGACACCCCGTAGAAGCCCGGTTGATCAGCCCTTTGAGGGCTCGATGAGGTATTTCGCCCCGGTGGCGCGGCGGCTGTAGGCGGCGATCGCCTCCGGGCGCAGCGCCTCGGCCAGCCCGACCGACGCCGAGTAGTGGCTGGCGAAGGTGGAGGTCAGCTCGGCGGCCACGCGCGCCTTCATGCGCGCGGCGGTCTCGGCGCCGAACTGCGCCAGGCGCGGCATCAGCAGCCAGCCGCCCAGGCCCCAGGCGCTGCCGAAGCTTCGGGTGAACTCGGTCGGGCGCGTATCCAGGCTGCCGTAGATGTAGACCTGCTTGTGCACGGAGGAGCCGTAGCGGCTGTAGGTGGTGGCGCGGCGAATGATGGCCGCCTCCATCGCCGAGAGGATCTGCCCGGCCAGGCGCCCGCCGCCGGTGGCGTCGAAGCCCAGCGTGGCGCCGGTTTCCGCCAGCGCGTCGGTCAGCCGCTCGGTGAAGTCCGCCGCAGTGCTGTCCAGCACATGTACCGCCCCCTGGCCGCGCAGCAATGCGGCCTGCTCCGCGCTGCGCACGATGTTCACCAGCGCGATGCCGTCGGCCCGGCAGATGCGCACCAGCATCTGGCCGAGGTTGGAGGCGGCGGCAGTGTGCACCAGCGCCGTGTGGCCCTCGCGCCGCATCGTCTCGACCATGCCAAGTGCGGTGAGCGGATTGACGAAGCAGGAGGCGCCCTGGGCTGCGGTGGCGCCTTCGCCGAGCACCAGGCAGTCGGCCACCGGCAGGGTGCGGTACTGCGCATACATCGCGCCGCCGAACATGGCGACGGTGCGGCCGAGCAGGTGCGCCGCGCCCTCGCCCGCGGCGATCACCTCGCCGGCACCCTCGTTGCCCACGGGCAGGGACTGGTCGACGCGGGCCGCCAGCGCCGTCATGAACCGCTGCGCCACGGGGGCGGTGAGCGTGGGGCGCGACGCGCTGCCGCCGGTGCGCGCGGCCGAGAGGTCGGCCGGCCCAAGCAGCAGCCCGAGGTCGGACGGGTTGATCGGCGCCGCCCCGATGCGCACCAGCACCTCGCCCGCGGCGGGGGGAGCCACCGGCACCTCGGCCAGCGACAGTTCGATCTCGCCGCTGGAACGCAACAGCGAGCGGAGCTGGAGGCCGGTGTCGGGCAGGGATTCGCTCATCGTGGATTTCCTCCGATTGGGCCGCGGTCGGGATACCTAGCCGGGTCGCTGGCATGCGGCAAACGGACCGACCGGGATCGCGGGCGGGGGCGGGGCGTTTTCCGCATGGTTCACCATCCGGACGCCGAGCCGTGCCGCGAAACCCTGCCTCCGTCCTGCCCGCCTCGCCCTTCCGGCTGCAGCTCTCCCTCGCGGACGTGATGGAGCACCGGACGTGGCGGCACGCGCGCGTCGTGGCGCTGGATGCGCTGGAGCGGGGCGAGAGCGTGGCCGTGCTTGGCCCGTCGGGCACCGGCAAGACCCTGCTGTTGCGCAGCATCGGGCAGGCGCTGGAGGGGTTGGGCTGGACGGTCGCCACCGCCGGAGGCGGCGTCTGGCCGGACAATGCGGCGCAGGCCGGTGTGCTGCTCGTCGACGAGGCTGCGTCGCTGTCGGCGCAGGCGCTGGCCAAGCTGGGCGCGCTCCCATGCCCGTTCGTGCTGGCGGCCCTGCCCGGCTTCGCGCCCCACCTGTCCGGCCTGGCGCGGCCGATCGCCTGGGTGACGCTGGGGCCGCTGTCGGCGAAGGAGGTGGCGCGCGTGGTGGCGGCGCGGATGCGGGCCGCCGGGCGCGATCGGGACGTGTTCGAGGCCGCGGCGTTGCAGGCGCTGGCGCATCACTCCGGCGGGCGTCTGCGGCTGGTGCTGGTGCTCGCGGGGGCGGCGCTGTTCCTGGCCGACGACGAAGGCGTCGCACGGGTGACGGCCGGTCACGTGGCCGAGGCGGCCGCCATGCGGGCCGGGCCGGGTGAGCCGGCCGAGCATGTGCCGCCGACGCCGGCCGAGCAGCCAGGCAACGGGCCGGCGGCGCGCGGGGCGGAGATGCGGGTCAGGCTCGACGGGGCGCGACCGGTGCGCCCCGCTGGGCCACGCGCGTCTCAATCGGGAACCTGGCTGCGCCGGACCACGGTCGCGCTCGTGGCAGCCGGGCTGGCGCTGGCCGCGCTGGCGGCGGTGGTGATGCCGCGGCTGGGGCAGGCACCGACGCCGCGGGTGGAAGCCCCGCAGACCATGGCGGTCGTGCCCCCGGCGACGCAACCGGTTGTGCCGGCTGTTCCCGCGCCGGAGGACATCGCCGCCGCCGAACCCACCCCGCCGGCACCCGAGCAGGCCCTTCCAGCGCCGCCGCCCGCGCCGCCGCTGGCCCCTCCGCCGGTCGCGCGCCGGGCTCCCGCTGTCGCGCGACCGGCGCCGCGCGCCGATGCGACCGATGCCGCACCCGTCCCGCCACGCGCGCAGTTGCCGCCCCTGGTGGAGGAGGCCTCGCCGGTGCCGCCGTCGCCATGGTGGGTGGAGCGGTCGACGCCGCCAGCGGCAACCCAGGCCACGCCGGAGCGGCGGATCGTGACGCGCGAACCCGCGAACATCCGCGGGCAGCCGAGCATCGCGTCTCCCGTGGTGCGCATCACCTCGGCCGGGATGGTGCTGCGGGTGTTCGCCCAGCGCGGACCCTGGCTGCAGGTGGGCGACAGCGGCGCGTGGGGCTGGGTCCACTCGGCCGTCGTCCAGCTGGTGCCATAGCGGCCGCTACCCGGCGGGCAGACGCAACGCTACAGCGGCGGGTCGCCGTAGGGGATGTGCACGACGCGGTGCACATAGATGCCGGGTGTCACGACCTGGTCCGGATCGATCCCGCCGAGTT
This sequence comes from Asaia bogorensis, assembly GCA_945897825.1. Lineage (GTDB taxonomy): Bacteria > Pseudomonadota > Alphaproteobacteria > Acetobacterales > Acetobacteraceae > CAMDGX01. The sequence continues at coordinate 51,180 of CAMDGX010000014.1, forward strand.
CGACCACGTGCTGCGTCTGCGCAATGGTCAGCTTCGCCGCGGGCGCCATCACGGCGTTGAGGTTGCGCCCGGCGCGGCGGTAGGTGAGGTTGCCCCAGCGGTCGGCCTGCCAGGCTTCGATCAGGGCCACGTCGGCGAAGATCGCCTTTTCCAGCACATAGGTGCGGCCGTCGATCTCGCGGTGCTCCTTGCCCTTTGCCAGCGGCGTGCCGACGGAGGTGGCGGTGAAGAAGGCAGGCACGCCGGAGCCGGCGGCGTGGATGCGCTCGGCCAGCGTGCCCTGGGGGACGAGCTCGAGTTCCGCCTTGCCGGCACGCAGCAGCGGCTCGAGCGGGATCGGGCCGCTCGGGCTGCGCGCCCAGGAGACAATGGCCTTGCGGATGCGGCCGGCGGCAACCAGCGCCCCAAGCGCATCGTCCGGCATGCCGGCGTGGATGCCGACGATGGTGAGGTCCTTGGCGCCTTGCTCAAGCAGGCCGGCGAGCAGGTGGCGCGGCTCGCCGGTGCCCGCGAAGCCACCCATCAGGACCGTCGCGCCGTCGGGAATGCCGCTGAGGGCTTCGGCGACGGTGCGGACGATCTTGTCGATCATGGGGTGGTTCCTAAGGAAGGAAGATTCTTCTTTTTCTGAAGAAAAAGAAGCAAAAAGACTTTTCATCCATTTGCACCGCGCCTGGCGTGTAGGGCGCGGTGCAAATGGACAGAAAGTTTTTTGGTTCTTTTTTTCAAAAAAGAACCGCTTACTTTCCTGGCTTCGCGTTGCGGAAGCTCGTCCCGGACTCCGCGAGCGCCCGCAGGTAGGGCGACGGCGCCCAGCGGTTGCCGTAGCGTTGGTGCCAGACGCTGATCTGGTCGTAGATCGCCTTGGGCCCGATCTGGTCGGCCCAGAACATCAGGCCGCCGCGGTAGCGCGGGAAGCCGAAGCCGTGCAGCCACATGATGTCGATGTCGCTGGAGCGGTAGGCGATGCCTTCCTCCAGGATCTTGCAGGCTTCGTTCACCGAGGAGAACAGCAGCCGGCGGAGTATTTCCTCCTCGGTGAAGGCGTGCTGCTCGATGCCCAGTTCCTTGCCCACGTCGGCGATGATCTGCTTGACGACGGGATCGGGGTGCGGGGTGCGGTCGCCCTTCTCGTAGCGATACCAGCCGGCGCCGGTCTTCTGGCCGAAGCGGCCCATCTCGACCAGGCGGTCGGCGATCGGCAGCTTGCGGTAGTTCGGATCGGCGGCGGCGCGGCGCTTGCGGCTTTCGGCACCGATGTCCAGGCCGGCGAGGTCACCGACGGCGAAGGGGCCCATCGGGTAGCCGAAATCGACCATCACCTTGTCGACCTGCTCGGGCAGCGCGCCTTCCTCGAGCATGATGACCATTTCGGCATTGAACGGAGCGCGCGAGCGGTTGGCGAGGAAGCCGTCGCAGTTGCCGCAGCCGACGCTGAGCTTGCCGATCTTGCGGCCCATGGCCATGGTGCTGGCCATCGTGTCGGGCGAGGTCTTGGCACCCTTCACCACTTCGAGCAGCTTCATGACGTTGGCGGGCGAGAAGAAGTGGGCGCCGGCGACGTCCTGCGGGCGGCTGGTCGCCGACGCGATCTCGTCGATGTTCAGCGCGGAGGTGTTGGACAGAAGCAGCGCGCCTTGCTTCATCACGGCGTCGAGCTTGGCGAATACTTCCTTCTTCGGCGCCATCTGCTCGAACACCGCCTCGACGACGGCATCGGCATCGCCGATCGCATCGTAGGACAGGACGGGCGTGATGCGGGCGAAGCGGCGCTCCATCTCATCCTGCGCGAGGCTGCCGCGCTTGACGGATGTTTCGTAGTTGGACCGGATGCGGGCCATGCCGCGGTCCATCGCCTCTTGTGTCGCTTCGAGGATGCGGACCGGAACGCCGTAGTCGGCGAAGGCCATGGCGATGCCGCCGCCCATGGTGCCGGCGCCGATGACGGCGGCGGTGTTGATCTCGCGCACCTTGATCGCCGGGTCGAGGCCCGGGACGCGGGCGGCCTCGCGCTCGCTGAAGAAGACGTAGCGCAGGGCGCGGGCTTCGTCGGAGTTCTCAAGCTCGTTGAACAAGTCGCGCTCGCGTTGGAGCCCCTCGGCGAAGGGCAGTTCGGTGGCGGCCTGGACGGCGAGGATGCAGTTGTACGGCGCCTTCTGGTTGCGGGCGCGGCGCGCGATCTCCTTGCGCTTGGCATCGAACATGCCGGGGTCGGACTTGGCTTCCTCCAGCTTGTCGGTGCGGCTGCTGATCTGCGGCAGCGGGCGGATGTCGGCCTTGGCGCGGGCGAAGGCGATGGCGGTCTGCTTCAGGTCCTGGTCGTCCTCGACGATGGCGTCGATGATGCCGAGCGTGAGGGCTTCGGCGGCCGGAACGTGGCGGCCGGAGACGATGAGGTCGAGCGCCGCCTTCGGGCCGATCAGGCGCGGCAGGCGCTGGGTGCCGCCGCCGCCGGGCAGGATGCCGATCAGCACTTCCGGCAGGCCGACCTTGGCGTTGCGCTTGGCGATGCGGTAGTTGCAGCCCATGGCGTTCTCAAGCCCACCGCCGAGCGCGTAGCCGTGGATGGCGGCGACGATGGGCTTGGTCGAGCGGTCGAGCAGGTCGTGGCTGCGGCTGCCGGGCGGCATCGGCGGGCGGCCCTTGCCGAAGTTGCGGATGTCCGCACCCGCGATGAAGCTGCGGCCGTCGCCGATCAGCACCATCGCCTTGATGGCGGGATCGGCCAGGCCTTCGTTGAGGCAGGCGACGATGCCTTCCGGGACGCCCGGGGAGAGGGCGTTCACCGGCGGGTTGTTGACGATGATGACGCCGACGTCGGAGTGGCGTTCGAGGCGGACGAGCGGAGCATCGGTCATGGGCGTTTCCTGCCGTTTCTGCTTGAGTTCACTGGAGGGTATGGGATCGGGCGGGACGCGTCCAGGCGGCGCGGCGCTACCACCTGGTGCTGTGGTCGATGGCGTAAAGCTGGTTCTGCAGGGCGCGGGTTTCGCGGGCGGTGGCTTCGGCTTCGGTGATCTGGGGCGTGGCGACGGGTGTGTGGCCGTCCTTTGGCGCGTAGCCGATGGTGCGCCGTGTTGTTTCGATGTCCCAGCGCATGCCGGGGTTGTCGCTCATCAGGTTGAGCACGGCGCAGGGCACGTTCTCGGCGAGCACGGCGCGTTCCATCGCCAGGCAGAGGTCGCGGTTGGAGAGCCACATCTGCTGGCCCCAGAGGCCCCAGCCCATGTGCGGGCCGGGGAGGTTGTCGCCGGTCTGGCAGTAGCCGATGCGGAAGCTGATCGAGGAGACGCCGCGGTGGGTGGCGAAGGCGCGGCCGATGTGCTCGCCGATCAGCTTGGAGACGCCGTAGGGGTTCACCGGGGCGGGCTCGTGCGTGGTGGTGAGCGGAAAGTCGGCGAAGCGGTGGCCGGCCATGGTCCAGTTGGAGCTGGCGAAGATGACCCGCTTGGCGCCGTGTCGGGCGGCGGCTTCATAGACGTTCTGGGTGAGGTCGATGTTGAGGCGCTGGATGGAGGCCCAGCTGGCGGACGGGCTGGGGTCGCCGGCGAGGTGGATGACCGCGTCGGCGCCGGCGAAGTGTTGCGCCCACGCATCGTCGTAGGTGGCGAGGTCGGCTTCGACGATCGAGGGATCGCCGCCGGCGGTGCGGTCGAGCAGGCGCAGGGTCCAGCCGAGGGCGCCGAAGTGGGCGCGCAGCTTGGTGCCGAGATTGCCGCGGGCGTCGGTGATGACGACGGTGGTCATGCGGAGGCTCCTTCGAGCAGGGCGTTGGCGGTGCGCAGGGCGTGGGCGAGGCGGTTGGCGGCGCGGCGGGCGCTGACAGTGTGGAGGTGGGAGGCGTCGGTGCCCGGGGTGGTGGCGGCGAGGTCGCGCAGGGGTTGCAGGGCGGCCCAGTCGGGGATGGGCAGGGCGGCGTCGTGGTGGAAGCGGTCGGTGGTGGCGTAGTCGAGCGGGATCAGGATGCGGCAGAGGGCCATCAGGGTGGCGTCGGATTGATCGGGAGTGGCGCGCTGCATGAGTGTTTCGGTGGCGGACAGGAGTGGGGTGAGGTCGAGGCGGCCGGACAGGCGGGGGGCGAGCGGGGCGAGTTCGTCGTGCAGGGTGCGGGCGTGGGCGGCGATGTCGAGCGGGAGGATCGGGTCGGTCAGCAGTTTCATGACGGTGTGGACGATGATCTTCGTGTCGCGGACGAGGTTGGCTTCGTCGACCTTGTCGAGCAGGTCTTCCGGGGTGTGCCACCACCAGCCGAGCGCGTTGCGCAGGGGAAGGTCGGAGGGGGGCTGTTCGGAGAGGGTGCCGAACATGGAGGGGATGCCGAGGGCGGGGAGGGATTCGTCGGCGGAGCGGTTCTTGCGTTTTCCTGTGAGGGGTTGGCCGGTGCAGGTTTGGCCGGAATGCTCGGCGATGGCTTCGGTGGCGAGGGCGAGCAGGGGGGCCATGGCGGGGGCGTCGTGCAGCACGGTGGCGCCGGTGCCGCCGGTGGAGTCGACGTTGACGTGGGCGGCGCAGAGGCGGTCCAGCTCGTCCCAGTGGTTGTCGACATACCAGGCGGAGCCGGAGTAGCGGCCGTGGCTGTGGCCGGACCAGAAGCAGAGGCGCAGGCCGCGCTTCCAGTCGGCGCGGCAAGTGGCGGCGAGGCGGGCGGCTTCGAGCATGGTGGCGTTGGCGCTGCCGTTGTCCATGACGCCGTAGTGCCAGGTGTCGTGGTGGCCGCTGAGCAGGATGAAGGGGGTGTCGGGGGCGGCGTCGAGGGTGGCTTCGAGGATGGGGGTTTTGCGCCAGCTGGCGTCGATGGCGGCGTGGAGGGTGACGCGCGGGGTTTCGCCGCGGGCGAGGCGGTCACGCAGGGCGGTGCCGTCGGCGTTGCTGATGGTGCAGGCGACGGTGGCCGGGAGTTGGTGGATGGTGGTCGGGTCGGGGCTGCCCCAGACGGGGGAGATGCACATTTCGTGCAGGTGGTGGTGGGGCGAGATGTGGAGCTGGCCGGCGGCGCCGGCGTCGCGGGCGAGGGCGGCGACGACGGGGGTGGCGATGCCTTCGGCCAGGATGATGCGGCCGCGCAGGTCGCGGCCGGCGAAGTCGGCTGGGGTGGCGCGGCCGACATAGACGAGCTCGGCGGTGAGGCCTTCCGGGGGGGACGGGCGGGCCATGGAGTGGGTGATGGCGGTGAGTGACACGCCGTCGACCTCCACGCGGGCCTTGCCGGGGAGGCTGATGTAGGCGTCGTGGTGGATGAGGCGGGTGCGGTAGCCGTATTCGTCGAGGCGGGCCTGGATATAGCGCAGGCTCTCGGCTTCGGCGGGCGTGCCGGAGAGCTTCACGTGGCGGGCGAAGGCGCGGCAATGGTCCATCAGCAGGGTGCCGGAGGTGGCGGCAGCGAGGGGCAGGTGGGTCATCTTCGGGTCCTTCGGCTGGCGGCGAAGGGTAGTGCCGGCGATGGCGGGAGGCTAGGGTCGGGCGGACGCAGACGGAGAGCGACATGAACGAGACTTCCTCCAACCGGCCGGTGCTGGATGCCGACGAGCTTTTGGCGGGCATTCGCGAATGGGTGGAGATCGAGAGCCCGACGACGGATGCGGTGGCGGTTAACCGGATGGTGGACAAGGTTCAGGCCGACTACGCGGCGATCGGGGCGAAGATGGAGCGCATTCCTGGGCGGGACGGGTTTGGCGACCATTTGCTGGTGACCTCGCCCTGGGGTGGGGATGGGCCGGGGATCCTGGTGTTGAGCCATCTGGATACCGTGCACGACATCGGGACGCTGGGGACGAAGCTGCCGTTCCGGGTGGAGGGCGACGTGGCCTATGGGCCGGGCATCTACGACATGAAGGGCGGGGCGCATTTGGCGTTCGCGGCGATGCGGCATCTGGCGCGGTTGGGGCGGGAGACTTCGTTGCCGATCCGGCACCTGTGCGTGTCGGAGGAGGAGGTCGGCAGCCCGACGTCGCGGGAGATCATCCTGCGCGAGGCGCGGCGGGCGAAATACGTGCTGGTGACGGAGCCGGCGCGGGAGGGCGGGCGGATCGTGACGGCGCGGAAGGGGACGGCGCGGTTCGAGTTGCACATCAAGGGGCGGGCGGCGCATTCGGGGGCGCGGCACGAGGATGGGCGCAGCGCGATCAAGGAGCTGGCGCGGCAGATCCTCGATCTGGAGGGGATGACCGACTATTCCACGGGTGTCACGGTGAACGTGGGCGTGGTTTCCGGCGGCACGCGGTCGAACGTGGTGGCGGAGGAGGCGCGGGCGGAGGTCGACATGCGGGTGCCGAATCCCGAGATCGGGGACGCGGCGGTGGCGCGGGTGCTGGCGATCAAGGCCTACGACCCCGACGTGACGGTGACGGTGACCGGGGGGCTGAACCGGCCGGGCTACGAGAAGGGGGCGGCGATCGAGGCGCTGTTCCAGGAGGCGAAGCGGATCGCGGCGGGGATCGGGTTCGAGCTGAAGGACCTCAAGACCGGGGGCGGATCGGACGGGAATTTCACGGCGGCGATCGCGCCGACGCTCGACGGGCTGGGGGTGGACGGGAAAGGGGCGCACTCGGACGAGGAACAGCTCTACGTGTCGTCCCTGGTGCCGCGGGCGCGGTTGTTGCTGGGGCTGTTCGAGGAACTGAACTAGTTTTCATATCGTAATTATATAAGGCGTGCGTCGACGCCCTCCGGTGGGAGGGGGTTTTCGGCGCTGTGGGGATGCGGGGTCACGGCGGGGCACGCGCGGGTTGGGCGTGGACCTGCGGGCGCGGCGCGGGGGCGGATGCGCGCATGCCGCGGCCGGGGGCGCCGACGAGAATCCAATCGGGGACCAGGCCGAGCGCCACCACGGCGGCGTGTGGGGCGCGGCCGTAGATGTTGTAGTCCCGGGTGGGACGGAGGTCGGGCGTGGGGAGGTCGAGCGCGGCCGGCACGTGCAGGGACGGGCGGCGGCGGGGGAACAGGCGCAACAAGAGCGCGAGAAGAAGAGCCTCCACGGCGGCGCGCAGCGTCGCGCGCACGGGTGCGCCGTCGGCCCGAAGGGCGCCGTGCGGATGACCCGGCCAGAGGGGGGTGGAGGATGTTAGGGGCATGCGGTTTTATATCTAACATTGGAGGAGGTGGCAAGAAAATTTCTCCGCAAATTTCAGGAATGGTCAGCCAGGTGCCACCAGATTTCTATGACGGGAATTGCCAGAAGCGATAATATTCAATCATAAAAATGTGGCTTTGCCCCATACCACGCCAAGGGCCGAGCCCCTGGACCTCAATACACTCTTAATTATTGGGTTTCCAAAGGCCGCCGGCCTTTGGTGGGTCCAGGGCAAAGCCCTGGCCTTTTCTTTTAACTGTTGCGTACGAAGAGTTGCCCGGCGTTTTGGCCGATGTGTTGGTTTGGGGGCAGGGTTCCGAAGGGGGGGAAGGGGACGCTGCCGAGGCATCCGGTGAAGATGCTGTCGTGGATGAGGCAGTGGCCGCGGATGGCGGGCCAGACGGTTTCGGAGAGCAGGTCCTGGTCGATATGGTTGCCTTCGGTGCGCCAGCCGCGGCGGTTGGCGAACAGGGTGTCGACGTTGGGCAGGATGCCGCCGACGCCGCCCCACATGCCGGCCAGGAGCAGGTCGGTATGGGTGTAGTAGTCGCGCATGGCGTGGAAGTGGTAGCCGGAGGCGAGCCAGGCATCGACGGCGACGCGTTCCTTGACGGTGAGCAGGGAGTCGGCGTCGCGGATCAGGTAGCGGCGCACGGTGGGGTCGCCGAGGACGGTGAAGCGCCAGAGCAGGCGGCGGTGGCCGGGCATGCCGGGGGGCAGCTCGTATTGGACGACCTGGGCGCCGCGGTTCTGCAGGTCGGCGCGGAAGGCGGCGGGGACCGAGGCGTCGAGGTGGACGCGGATGGTCCAGGCCGGGAAGAGGTGGTTCAGCAGTTTCAGGTTTTCGGCCAGCGGGGCGAAGTAGCGGTCGCTGTCGCCCCAGAGGCAGTAGGAGATGACGTTCTCGGCGCGGTTGTGCGGGTTGAAGGGCGGGGGGGCGGTGGTGGGGAGGGTGGCGAGGACCGGGTAGGCGGCGAACATGCGGTCTTTCGCTTCCAGCGCGGCGCGGCCGTATTGCACCGAGAGGTCGAGGCGGCCGAGGCGGCTGGCGGCATCGGCCAGGCAGTCGTGGGTGTTGGGGCTTTGGCTGCCGCATTCCAGGGCGCGCAGGCTGGCCTGCATGGCGCCGCCGTTGTCGCCGAGGGCGAGGAGGAGGACGCCGCGGTTTTCGTGGAGCTGGGGGGCTTCGGGGTGGCGGCGGAGGGCTTCGTCGATGACGGCGAGCGATTGGGGGAGGTCGCTTTGCTGGAAGAACAGGAGGGCGAGGAAGAGATGGTCGTCGGGCTGGGAGGCCGCCTGCTGGGCGAGGTGGGCCTGCTGGGCGGCGATGGCGGCGGCGAGGTCGCCGCGCGCGTGGGCGTCCAGCGCCACCTGGCGGAGGTCGGAGGGCGGGTTCAGCGGGGAGGACATGAGCTCAGGTCGGGGTGGGGGCGCGGGGGTCCAGCAGGCCGAGGGTGCGCAGTTCGTCCCAGAGGGCGGCGGGGATGGGGTGGCGCATGAGGGCGAGGTTGCCCTTGAGCTCTTCCTGGGAGACGGCGCCGGGGATGATGGCGGCGACGGCGGGATGGGCGAGGGGGAATTGCAGGGCGGCGGCGGCGATGGGGACGCCGTGGCGGATGCAGACATCCTCGATGCGGGCGACGCGGTTCATGACCCAGGCGGGCGCGTCGTTGTAGTCGTATTTGGCGCCTTGGCGGGCGCCGGTGGCGAGGACGCCGGAGTTGAGCGGGCCGCCGATGATGACGGCGACGTTGCGCTGTTGCGCGAGCGGCATGAAGTCGTCGAGCGCCTTCTGTTCGAGCAGGGTGTAGCGGCCGGCCAGCAGGACGCAGTCGAAGTCGCCGGCGCGGACGAAGCGGGCGGACATGTCCGCTTCGTTCAGGCCGACGCCGATGGCGCCGATGACGCCCTGGCTGCGCAGGTCGACGAGGGCGCGGTGGGCGCCTTCCATGACCTGGCGGAAGCGGTCTTCCAGGACGATGCGGTCGCCGGTGGTCCAGAAGTCGACGTCGTGGACGAGGGCGATGTCGACGCGGTCGAGGCCGGTGCGCAGGAGGGATTGCTCGAGGGAGCGGTGCACGCCGTCGTAGCTGTAGTCGAAGGTGGGGTAGTGGTTGAGGCCGCCGCGGCGCATGCCCTCGATGGTGGTGTTGCGCGGGACGGGGGTCATCCAGCGGCCGATCTTGGTGGAGATGACGAGGTCGTCGCGGGGGCGGTCGCGGAGCGCGGCGCCGAGGCGGAGTTCGGCGCGGCCATAGCCGTAGTAGGGCGAGGTGTCGAAGAGGCGGATGCCGGCGTCGTAGGCGGCGTTGATGGTGGCGACGGCGTCCTGCTCCGGGATGGTGGTGCGGAAGCCGGCCAGGGGGGCGGTGCCGAAGCCGAACTGGGTGACTCTGAGCGGGGTGCGGCCTAGGGGGCGGCGGGCGGTGGGGTCGGGCATCTGGGGGTTTCCTTAGGAAGTAAGATTCTTCTTTTTCTGAAGAAAAAGAAGCAAAAAGACTTTTTATCCATTTGCGCCGGGGATGGGGGTTCGGGCGGGGTGCAAATGGACAGAAAGTTTTTTGGTTCTTTTTTTCAAAAAAGAACGGCTTCCTTATGCTTCCAGGTTGATGTTCACGCCGAGGCTGCGGCCGGCTTCGAGGAGCTGGTTCCAGGTTTCGTTGTCGATGTAGATGCCTTCGGCGGTGCGTTTGGCGCGGGCGAGGCGTTCGGGGTCGCCGGCGACGAGGACGGGGAGGGTGGGGTCGATGGGCGGGGAGGATTTGACGAAGCCGACCATCTTGTCGATTTCGGCCTGGACGAAGGGCATGGTGGCGAGGCGGGTGGGGTCGAGGACGAAGGTGAGCCAGCCGTTGACGATGCCGTGGTCGGGCGGGGTTTCGCCGGGCATGACGCCGGCGCCGGCGACGGCACCCGCGAGGAGGTCGCAGATGAGGGCGAGGCCGGAGCCCTTGTGTTCGCCGAAGGGCAGGGCGGCGCCGATGGGATCTTCGTACATGACGCCGGGGTTGGTGGTGGGTTTTCCGTCGGCGTCGATGAGGGCGCCGGGGACGACCTGGCGCTTGTCATTGTAGGCGACGCGGACTTTGCCGAGGGCGATGACGGAGGTGGCGAAGTCGAGGATGACGGGGGGGGTGGTGGCGGTGCCGGGGACGGCGATGCAGATGGGGTTGGTGGTGTAGCGGCCGTGCTTGCCGCGGAAGGGGGCGACGCGGGGCTTGCCGCTGTAGCCGTTGACGAAGGAGATGGAGACCAGTCCGGCGGCGGCGGCCATTTCGCCGTAGGTGCCGACACGGCCGATGTGGTGGACGTTGCGCAGGCCGTGGATGGCGATGCCGTGGGACTTGGCGGTGTCGATGCACCATTGCATGGCCTGGCGGGCGACGGTCTGGCCGAAGCAGTGCTTGCCGTCCCAGACGGCGAAGGGGGCGTTGTTCGTGACGATGGTGGGCTGGTGGTTGGGCTTGAGGTTGCCGTTCTTGAGCGACTTCACGTAGGGGGAGAGCATCACCACGCCGTGGCTGTCGTGGCCGGCGAGGTTGGCGCCGATGAGGTGGTCGGCGACGGTGTTGGCTTCGGATTCGTCGCTGCCGCCGGCGCGCAGGAGGGTGAGCGCGATGGTGCGGAGCTTTTCGTGCGGGATCATCATGGACGTGGGGTTCCCCTGGGTTGGGGGGATACCAATACGTCTTGGAAGGCGAAGCAAGTGGCGGGGCGCTGCCCCGCGCCCCGCCAGGGGCCGAGCCCCTGGACCTCCTTCTTTTGATGGGAGGTCCAGGAACCTCAGGTTCCTGGCGGGTCCAGGGCAGAGCCCTGGCCTTCAGCTAGAGAACTTGCGGACCACGTTTTCGAGAAGCCGCGAGATCGGGCCGTCGAATTTTCCGTCACGCCAGAGGGAGCCGCAGAAGGTGATGGAGCCGACGGCGAAGACGGCGCCGCCGGATTGGGTGTCGAAGTAGGTGATTTCGCCGCGCATGAGGTCGGGTGCGTCTTCGCCGCTGATGGTGTTGGTGGCGCCGAGGAGTTCCTCGTGGACGGTGACGAAGGATTTGGGCGGGTCTTCGGAGCGGGCGAGGATGACGGTGTTTTCGGGGGTGCCGAGCATGGGGTCGGCGCGGTCGAGTTCGAAGCCGGCGGCACCACCGCCGGAGAGGCCGTAGTCGCCGACGATTTCCTCGTTGATGCCGGCGAAGACCCAGGCGAGTTCGCCTTCGTAGGAGGCGGGGAGGCGGCGGTAGTGGGTGCCTTCGAACTTGCCCTGGCCGGAGAAGCCGACGCCGGCGAGTTGCTGGGGCGGGCGGCGGTTGCGGCGCCAGAGGCCGCCCATCTGGCCGTCGATGGCGT
>CAMDGX010000015.1 GCA_945897825.1 Asaia bogorensis
CAGGTCGGCCTCGTCGGCCAAGCCATCTCCATGTCCCGCTCCAAATGGGAAGTCCGCAACACCACGCCCGAACAAGGCGAACATACCAAGGAAATCCTGCAGAGCCTCGGCTATGATGATTCGGCCATCGCTGCACTTCGAGAGAAGAAGGTCGTTTAAGGGAAAAGAAAGAATCTTCTTTTTGTGAACAAAAAGAAGCAAAAAAACTTTTTTCATTTGCCAACGTCGAACGCCCGGGCGACGGGTTCGGGCGGATGACGGAAATCCACGTCGGCGCCACCCGAAATGGGTAAAAGTTTTTTTGCTTCTTTTTTTTCAAAAAAAGAAGCGCTTCCTGCCTTGCAGCGGCCTTCCCGCCATGCATAATAACACAAATGTTAGTGAATCCCACCCCGCCCGCCACCCTCGGCGCGCACATGGAGGAAATCCATTCATCCGTCGCCGCAATCGCGGCGAGAAATCGTGTGCTCGCGCCGCTTCTGGCCCTGGTGCTCGATTGCCTGCGGCGCCTGATCGCCCTGTTCGAGAACTTCGCCCTCTCCGCGGCATCGCCCGCCCGCGTCCCCGCGCCGAAACCCCGCCGCCGCCGCGCCCTCCGTATCCGCACCACGCGCCCCCGCCGCCGCTCCGCGCGCCGCCAAACCATAGTCGCATCCGCGCGCCCGGCCGCCCACGTGCCCGTCGCGTCGGCGCACCGTATTCCCCCCAGCCGCAGCGCCCCCCGCCCGACCCAACGCACCCGCGACCCGCCACGCGCGCGATTCGCGGTGCAGAACCGCGTCGCCCACGCACGCCCAAATTGTTACGTTATCGTAACTTACGCCGGCAGCACGGCACTCAGCGACGAATGCACCACCGCGAACAGCGGCCCCGGCGCCACCAGCGCCGCCAGCAGCGCCGGCACTTCGGCCTCCTCGCGCACCACCATCACCGGGTAGCCATAGGCCCGCCCCATCATCGCCAGGTCGGGATTCACCAGGTCCGTCCCGCTCACCCGCCCCGGATGCGCCCGCTCCTGGTGGATGCGGATCGAGGCATAGCTGCCGTTCTCGCTCAAAAGCACCTTCAGGTTCGCCCCCCGTGCCGCCGCCACCGCCAACTCGCTCCCGGTCATCAGGAACCCGCCATCCCCCACGGCGCAGATCACCGGCCGCTCCGGATGCCGCAACGCCGCCGCCACTGCCGCTGGCATCCCGTAGCCCATCGAGCCCGCGATCGGCGCCAGCAGCCGCTGCCCCAGCTTCCACGCGATCTTGCGATAAAACGGCGCCCCGAACGTCCCGGCATCCAGCGTCACGATCGCATCGTCCGCCAGCATCGGCCCCAGCGCCGCCACCACGTTGGGAAACACCACCCCATCCCCGGCCACCCGCGGCACCCAAGCCGCATCCGCCGAATGGATCGCCCGCAATTCCGCATTCCACGCCGCCCGCCCAGCCGGCGCCCCGGCATTGCGCTGCCCCAGCGCCGCCAGCACCGACCCGGCATGCGCCGCCAGCGCCAGCTCCGTCTCGAACCGCCACCCCAGCCACGACGCATCGGCGCACACATGCACCAAACGCTGCCCGGGCGCCGGGAATGAATAGCCCTGCGTCGTGATGTCCCCCAGCCGCGTCCCCAGCGCGATCACCAAATCCGCCCGCGCGAACGCCTCCCGCTGCGCCTTCGGATTGGAAAGCCCCATATCCCCCGCGTAGAGCGGATGGGCATTCGGAAACAGATCCTGCCGCCGGAAACTCACCGCCACCGGCACCTGCCACCGCTCGGCAAACGCCAGCAACGCCTCCCGCCCCCCCGGCCGATCCAAATCCCCCCCAGCGACAACGACCGGCCGCTCCGCCCCCCGCAACATCTCCGCCAACCGATCCGCACTCGCCGCCGAAGGCCCCGCGTCGCTCGCCACCACCGGCGCCAACGCCGCCCGCCCGCACGGCTCCGCCAGCACATCCTCCGGCACCACCAGCACCGCCGGCCCCGGCACCCCGGTCAGCATCGCCGACCACGCCCGGCTCACCAGCTCCGCCACCTGCCCTGCATTCGTCGCCTCGCCAACGAATTTCGCCACGCCCTCGAACATCCGCGAATAGTCGATCTCCTGGAACGCCCGCGCCCGCAAATCGCGCGCCTCCACCTGCCCGACGATCAGCAGCACCGGCACGGAATCCTGCTGCGCCGTATGGATCGCGATCGACGCATTGCACGCCCCAGGCCCCCGGCTCACCAGCGCCACCCCGGGCACCCCGGTCAACCTGGCATCGGCCAGCGCCATGAACCCGGCCCCGCTCTCATGCCGGCAGGTCACAAGATCGATCACCGGATGCGCATGCAGCGCATCGAGGACCGCCACATACGATTCGCCCGGCACGCAAAACGCGCGGGTGACGCCCTGCTCGGCGAGGAAGGAAACAAGCACGTCCGTGGCGGTCTTCATCCGCGCAGCTTGGCCGCCCCGCCCTTGCGTGTCGAGCGCCCCACCCACCGCCGCACCCGCAACGCATACTCCCGCCACTCCCGCCCGAACCGCGCGTTCAGGTGCGCCTCCTCCCGCGCGATCGCCAGCTGCGCCGCCAGCGCCGCCGCGAGGAAGGCGATCGGCACGAACCACGTGATCCCGAACGCCAGCCCCGCCCCAAGCAGCAACATGGTGTTGCCCAGGTAGATCGGGTTGCGGCTGAACGCGAACGGCCCATGCGTCACCAACGCTGTCGCCGCCCGGTGCGGCAGGATGTTCGCCTTGCGCCGCCACATCGTCGCCATCGCCCAAAGATCCAGCGCCACCCCGATCACCAACAACGCATCACCGACCAGGCGCACCCCTGCCCAATGCGCTCCGATCCACCAGGTCGGCAACGGTGCCGCCCGATGCAGCAACAACGCCAGCACCGCCCCCCCGCCATACAGCAGGGGCGGCCAGGGAATCGTGTTCGGGCGGGCGCTGCGATCGTGATCCATGCAGGCATCATAACCGATGCCGCCCGTCTTGACCTGCTCCGACACCGCCGCCCATCATTTGTCGACAATCACGCTCCGGCAGCGAACCCGGGGCCGGAGGACGCGATGACCACAGCGCTCGCAGGCATTCGCGTGCTCGACCTCAGCGACAGCATCGCCGGCCAGTTCTGCACCCGCATGCTGGCCGACCACGGCGCCGAGGTGCTGCTGGTCGAACCCGCCGCCGGCAGCAAGATGCGCAACGCCCACCCGCTCGGACCGGATGGCCGAAGCCTCGCCTTTTTCCATCTCAATACCGGCAAGGCCTCAGTCGTACTCGATGCGTCCCCCGCCGGCCACGCCCGCCTGTTGGCCCTGACCGCCGACGCCGATGCCATCGTCATCGGCCCCGGCACCGACCGCATCGCGCTGGCCGCCGCCGCCCCGGATGCCGTCATCGCACAAGTGTCGCCCTTCGGCACCGACGGCCCTTGGCGCGACTGGACGGGCTGCGAGATGATCTACCAAGCGGTCGCCGGGCTGATGCACGCCTCCGGCGACGGCGCGCGTGAGCCGCTGTACGGCTGTGGCGACCGTGCCAGCTACGGCGCCGGGGCCTCTTCCTGCATCGCCATCCTCGCCGGGCTGTTCGCGCGCGGCCGTTGGGGCATCGGTCAGGAGGCCGCGATCGACATCGCCACCTCGGCGGCCTGCATGGCCAACCCCTTCGTCACCCAGTTCCTCTACAACGGCCTGGTCGAGCCCCGCGCCACCCGCCGCCAGCCGCTCGGCCTGCTGCGCTGCGCCGATGGCTGGGTCGGCTTCTGGCTGCATGTGCATCTCTACGCGCCGATGATGGCCGCCCTGGGACTGGCCGCCCAGGCCGAGGACCCGCGCTTCAAGGCCGCGAAATCGCGGCTGGAGCACTGGGCCGAGTTCGTCGCGCTGCTGCAGGACAGGGTCGCCGCCGAAACTGCCGACGCCGTGCTGGCGAAGCTGCAATCCGCCCGCGTCGTCGCCGCGCGCTGCTACAGCCTGACCCAGCTGCGCGACGACTGCCCGCACCTCGCCGAGCGCGGCTACTGGGAGATGATCGACACGCAAGCCGGCCTGCGCCCGGTTCTCGGCGCGCAGTTCCGCATGTCGGCCACGCCGCGCACCCGGCCCACCGCCCCGCCGCCGATCGGCAACGCCACCGGCTTTGCCTCCCCCCGCCGCCCCATCCCGCCGGCCGCCCCGCCGCCGGCGGGCACCGGGCCGCTCTCGGGCCTGCGTGTGGTGGAATTCACCACCGCCTGGGCCGGGCCGATGGCCGGGCGCATCCTGGCCTGGCTGGGGGCGGAGGTGATCCATGTCGAGTCGGCGTCGCGCACCGATTCGTGGCGCATGGTCGGCCAGGTGTTCAACCCGACGCGCTTCCCGGCCGACGGCGCGGGTGACCGGCCGTGGGACCGCTGCGCGCTGTTCAACTCGCAGAACGCCAACAAGCTGTCCCTGTCGCTGGAACTGAAGCAGCCCGAGGCCAAGGCCGCCATGCTGCGCATCCTGGCCGACACCGACATCGTGCTGTGCAACTTCACCGCGGGCACGCTGGACCGCATGGGCTTCGGCCACGCGGCGCTCGAGGCGCTCCGGCCCGACATCATCGTCGCCGAGATGCCGGCCTTCGGCAGCACCGGCCCGCTCTCCCACGCCACCGCCATCGGCCCCTCGATGGAGATGGCCGCCGGCATGGCGGGCATGATCGGCTATCCGGGCGGCAAGCCGACCGTGACCGGACCCACCTACCCGGACCCGATCGGCGCGCTGCATGGCGCCGCCGCGGTGCTGACCGCCCTGCTGCACCGCCAGGCCACCGGGCAGGGTCAGCACATCGAGGTGCCGCAGGTGGAAGCCGCGATGCACTTCATCGGCGAGCACATCCTCGCGGCATTCGCCACCGGGGAGAACCCGCAACCGATGGGCAACCGCGTCGCCTGGGCCGCCCCGCACGATGCCTTCCCCACCGCCGGCGACGACCAGTGGATCGCCATCGCCGCCACCACCGACGAAGCCTACCAGGCGCTGTGCGCCGCCATCGCCCGCCCCGACCTCGCCCGCTTCGCCACCCTGGCAGAGCGCAAAGCCCACGAGGACGAGATCGCCGCCGCCGTCGCCGGCTGGGCCTGCACCCGGGACAAGCACGACGCCGCCGCCCTGCTGCAATCGCTTGGCATCGCCGCCGCCGCGGTGCATGACGGCTCCGACGGCGCGCGCAGCGTCTACCTCGCCGCGCGCGGCTGGTTCACCGAACTGCACCACGCCGATCTCGGCCCCACCATCCAGGAAGGGCTACCGATGGCGCTCTCCCGCACCCCCGGCCGCAACCGCACCGCCGCCCCCTGCCTCGGCCAGCACACGCATGCCATCCTGCGCGACATGGCCGGGCTTTCGGATCAGCAGATCGCCGCCCTCGACGCCGCCGGCGCCACCTCGGCCACTCCCGCATAGGACCCAGCGATGCCCCCCTACCGCACCGTGCTCTACGACGTGGCCGACCACATCTGCACCATCACGCTGAACCGGCCGCAGCAGCGCAACGCGCAGAGCACGGAACTCCTGCACGAGCTCGACCACGCCATCCTCGCCGCCGGCGCCGATCCGAACGTGCGCGCCATCATCCTGGCCGGCGCGGGCGACCATTTCTCCGCTGGGCACGACCTGGGCACCGCCGACGAGCAGGCCTATCGCGCCGCCAACCCGATCGACCCCGGCATCCGCGGCTTCTACGACCGGACGTGGCAGCTCTATGTCGACATGCACCTGCGCTGGCGCAACGTGGGCACGCCGATGATCGCCGCCGTGCAGGGCTACTGCATCTTCGGCGGCTGGATGGTGGCCAGCACCGCCGACGTGGTGTTCGCCGCCGACGATGCGATGTTCCTGGCTTCGCTGTTCCAGTATTTCTCGGTGCCGTGGGACATCCCGCCGCGGCGGGCGAAGGAGATCCTGTTCCAGGGCAGGTTCGTCGATGCCGGGCAGGCGAAGGAGCTGGGCCTGGTCAACCGCGTGATCCCACGCGCCGCCCTGATGCAGGCCGCGCGCGACTACGCCGCCGATGTCGCCGCCAACGACCCGCAGCAGATGCGCATGGTCAAGCGCGCGGTGAACGCCGCCCAGGACACGATGGGCTTCACCGCGGCGATTACCGGGGCGCACAGCCACTACATGCTCACCTGGGCCACCGAGAAGGACCCCGGCTTCACGCTGGCCGTACCGGGCCAGGCGCGCCGGCCGATGGTGCAGGTGGCGCTGGAACGCTACCGGCGCGACCAGGTGCGCGACGCCCCCGAGGAGCCGCGCCAAGGGGCGGAAGGAGCGGGATAGAAGGCCGGGCGCCCCGGCGAGTCGGTCCGGGAACCGGGGCGAGATTCGATCACCCCGACTGAACGCCGGGGCGCCGGCTTCAGGTGACCATCAGGCTGGGAAGCCACAGGATGATCTGCGGGAAGATCATGCACAGGATCAGCCCGAGGAGCATCAGCAACACGAAGGGCGTCTGCGACTTGTAGATGTCCATCATCGTGATGCCAGGTGGCGTGACCGCCTTCATGTAGAACAGGTTGAAGCCGAAGGGGGGCGTCAGGTAGGCCAGCTCCATGTTGATCACGAAGATGATCGCGAACCACAGCGGGTCGTAGCCAAGCGACATCACGATCGGGAAGAAGATCGGGGCGGTCAGCAGAACGATGCCCGTGGGATCGAAGAACATCCCGAGCACGAACAGGATCAGCATCATCACGACGATCACCATCCACGGCTCGCCGACGTCCTTGATCAGCGTGCTCACCAGCGAGGCGGCACCGGTCACGGCATAGAGCGAGGTGAACACCGAGGCGGCGAACACGATCCAGAGCACCATCGCGCTCAGGCGCAGCGTGATGAACAGGGCCGAGGTGAAGCTTTCCCGATTCAGCGTGCCCTTGACCGCGGCGCTGAGGATCGCGCCGAGGGCGCCAACCGCCGACGCCTCGCTCGGCGTTGCGATGCCGAAGAACATCGATCCCATGACCGCGAAAATCAGTCCGATGGGGAGCAGCAAGGCCGACAGGAGCCGGATCCGCTCACGACGCGGGAGCCTGGCTTCCATCGGCACGGCCGGCGCCAGGTCCTTCTGGATGTAGGCGCGGATGAGGATGTACGCAATGAACAGGCCGCTCAGCAGCAATCCCGGCAGAATGCCCGCGATGAACATCTGGCCGACGGACACGCGCGAGGTCAGCGCCAGGATGATCATCAGCACGCTGGGTGGAATCAGGATGCCCAGCGAACCGCCTGCGGATATGCAGCCGATCGCGAGTTCCTTGCTGTAGCCGCGCTTGAGCATGGAGGGGAGCGCGATCAGGCCCATCGACGTGGTCGCAGCGCCGCTGATCCCGACCATCGCCGCGAACATGGTGCAGATCATGACCGTGCCGGCCGCGAGCCCCCCGCGCAGGCCGCCCAGCCAGTGATACATCAGCTCGTACATGTCTTCGGCAATGCCACATCGTTGTAACATTGCGCCCATGAATATGAACATGGGCACGGCCACGAGCAGGAACATGTCCATGGCCATGTAGGTGCGATTGGCCAGGATGGGCAGCGCGTGCGGCCCCCACAGGAAGATGATGAAGAAGGTCGCAACGCCACCGATTGCGAACACAAGCGGCAACCCGGCGAGCAGAAGCACCACCAGGCTGCCGAACAGGATTATCGTCAGCCACTCCGGGCCTAGCGCAAGCATAGATATTCTCCAGCAGAGATTTTTCGGCCTCGCGCCATGAACAGCACGTTGCGGCTAGCCCCGTGAGCTCGAATCCAGGGCTGTCATCCCAGGGATCGTCACGCGTACGGGAAACACCTCCCGGCCTTTGGCGACGATCGCGATGTTGCGGATCAGCTGCGCCAAAACCTGCATCAGGAACAGGAAGCACGCCACCGGGAGTGTCGTTCGCAACGGATAGTAGATCGGCTTCCAGTGAGACATGGTGGTCTCGCCGATCTGCCACGAATTGATCGTGATATCGAGCGACATCCAGAAGAGGACGCCGAGATAGAGGAAGGCGAATCCGCTGGTCAAAACGTCGAGCAGCGCACGCCCCCGCAGCGACAGCCGTCCCCAGATGATATCGACGTTGACGTGGCCACCGGAGAGATACGTGTAGGCGCCGCCCAGCACGACATAGGCACCGAAGACGAAGAGCGAGATTTCGTAGGCCCAGTGCGATGCCGCATTGAACACGTACCGCATCATGACCTCATAGATCATGATGAAGAGCATCGGGCATACCAGGAAGGCAACGATCCAGGCGAACTTGGCGTTGAGCCAGTCCGTGAACCGCAGATAGGCCTCAATCACCGCCATCGTGAATCCTCAATATTTCCATTGACCTGCGGGGAAGAAGCATCGCGCCGTCAGCGCCAAGGCAGTGGCGCCATCTCCGCCGCAACTGCCGGCGCGGCCGGAGCGGTCCTTTCGGACACTCCGCCGCGCCGGAGCGGGGCTTCCCGAGGCAAGGCGTCGGCCGCGGCCTGGTCTCAGGTCGGCAGGCGCTTCGGACCGTAGTAGTCCTTGTACAGCTTGCGGGCTTCGGTGTAGATGTCGATCACCTTGTCGGCGAAGGGGACCTTGCCCCGCGTGCTGAGGAAGCGGTTCCAGCACCAGTCGGCGGCCTGGAGCAGCTCCTCGTCGGGGATCATGACCGTCTGCATGCCGCCATCGGCGAGCCGCTTGCGGCCGCGCGCGTCGAGCTCGATGGTCAGCGCGCCCAGTTCCGCGTTGAAGACCCGCGCCGCAGAGGTGAGGATCTCCTGCAGGTCGGCCGGCATGGAGTTGAGCGTCTTGAGGTTCACGATGACCTCGGTGATGTCGTAGGGCAACACCGAGGGGTTGATGTAGAACTTGGCGACCTCGTGCATCTTCATCCCCGCCCACGCGTCGGGCGAGCCGAAGGCGGCGGCTTCGAGGATGCGGGTCTGGATGGCGGTGTAGACCTCGCCGCCCGGCACGGTGACGATGGAGGCGCCGTTATGGGCGAGCCAGTCGGCCCAGATGCCGAAGGCGCGCACCTTCATGCCCTTGAAGTCGGCGAATTTCGCGACGGGCTTCGTCGACACCATCGCGCCCCACTCGTCGGAGATCATGTAGGTGAGGTGTGCCACGTTGTGCGGGCGGTAGGCTTCCTGCCAGACTTCCTTGATGCCCATGTTCTGGTAGACGTGCTCGTAGAATTCCAGAGTGGTCACCGGGAAGAAAGGCACGCCCCAGAGGTATTCGCCGATCGGCACGATGCCGCGGTGGTAGATCGACGCGGTCACCGCAAGGTCGGCCACGCCGGAGCCGACGCCGCGGAAGGTCTCGCCGATGCCGAGCAGGACCTCGGCATTGAAGTTCGTGATCTCGATACGGCCGCCGGACATCTTCTGGACGCGCTCGATGAATTGCTTCGTGGCGCGGTCCTGCGACTCGATGCCGATGCCCGTCCAGTTGCTTTGGAGCTTCAGTCGCCACGTCCTGTTCTGGGCATTGGCGATGGTCGGCATAGCGAGCGCCGCGGCGCCGGCACCAGCGACTCCGACGGCCGCAGATTTCAGATAGTTGCGACGATTGAACACCTTCTCTTCGGTGTTTGCCTGGGTCACAGTGTCGACCTCAGTTTCTTTCTTGGACATAGGACGTTTCCTCGAATTTTTTCTGCGACTGCACTTCGGTTCTGATTTTTCTGGCAAAAACGATGTTTTGTCAATCGGATTCGGTGCGATGAACGGCTGGTTTAATCTTTGCGGGCGAACGGGCGTGGCGTTTGCGCACATCAGCGCGGCAGCGCCAGGCGAGGGGGGCGAAGTCGCGACCTCAGCCTTCGCGAAATTGCGATACGTCACCGCAAAGGCGTTCGGTAAGGTGAACCGGGCCCTTGCACTCCACCTCGCGAACGTCGTGAGGTCCGGGGCCGCTCGCCCCGGCGGGTCCTCCGTGGCGCCGCGCCGCGACGGCGGAGCGCTGGACTTGCTTCCGGATGCTGGCCTTTCTTCAAGATGAGGACGTGACCATGCCCCTCTCCCGCCTGCTGATCGCCAATCGCGGCGAGATCGCCATCCGCATCGCCCGCAGCGCCGCCGAGCTGGGCATCGGCACCGTGGCGATCCACTCCGCCGACGATGCGCAGAGCCTGCATGTGCGCGCCGCCGACGAGGCCCTCGCGCTGGAAGGCACCGGGGCCGCCGCCTATCTCGACGCGGCGCAGGTCGTGGCGGTGGCGAAGGCGGCCGGGTGCGACGCGATCCACCCCGGCTACGGCTTCATCAGCGAGAACGCCGCCTTCGCCCGGCTGTGCGCCGAGGCCGGCATCGCCTTCGTCGGGCCGCAGCCGGAGGTGCTGGACCTGTTCGGCGACAAGGCGCAGGCACGGCGGTTCGCGGCGCAGCACGGGGTGGACATCGTCGCGGGCACGGATGGGCCGACGACGCTGGAACAGGCGCAGGCGTTCCTGGCCGATCTCGGGCCGGGCGGCGCGATCATGGTCAAGGCGCTGGCCGGCGGCGGCGGGCGGGGCATGCGGCCGGTGACCGATGCGGCGCAGCTGCCGGCGGCGTTCGAGCGCTGCCGGGCGGAGGCGCTGTCGGCGTTCGGCAACGGCGACGTGTATGTCGAACGGCTGTTCGTGCATCCGCGCCATGTCGAGGTGCAGGTGCTGGGCGACGGCACCGGGGCGGTGGCGCATCTGTGGGAGCGCGAATGTTCGCTCCAGCGCGAGCGGCAGAAGATCGTGGAGATCGCCCCGGCGCCGTTCCTGCGCACGGCGGTGCGCGACCGGCTGCTGGCCGCCGCGGTGAAACTTGCCTCGGCGGCGAAGTATCGCGGGGCCGGGACGTTCGAGTTCCTGGTGGATGCGGCGGTCGAGGGCGATGGCGCGGCGATCGCCTTCATCGAGGCGAATGCGCGGTTGCAGGTGGAGCATACGGTGACCGAGGAGGTGACCGGGGTCGACCTGGTCGCCGCGCAATTGGGCATCGCCGGAGGTGCGACGCTGGCGTTGCTGGGGCTGACACAAGCAGAAATCCCGGCGCCGCGCGGCATGGCGTTGCAGGCCCGCGTGAACCTGGAGACGATGCAGCCCGACGGCAGCGTGAAGGGCTCGGGCGGCGTGCTGTCGGCCTATGATCCGCCGAGCGGGCCGGGCGTGCGCGTCGACGGCTACGGCTATGCCGGCTACCGCACCAATCCGCGCTTCGACAGCCTGCTCGCCAAGGTGATCGTCCATGCCCGCGCCGGCGATTTCTCCGCGCTGGCCGCCAAGGCGCGCCGGGCATTGGCGGAGTTCCGCCTGGCGGGTGCGGCGTCGAACATCGGCTTCCTGCAGGCGCTGCTGGCCCATCCCGCCTTGCTGGCCGGGCGGCTGCACACCAACTTCGTCGCCGAGCACATTGCCGACCTGACCGCCGCCGAGGTGGCACCCGCCAAGTGGTTCGCCCCGGCCGGCGCCGCTGCCCCGAAGCGCGCCGGCGCTCGGCTCGAGACGCGCGACCCGCTGGCCATCGTGCAATACGGCAAGGAGAGCGCGGCCGAGGAGGCGGAGGCAGCGTCGGGCGACGAGTCCGCCGGGCCCGAGGGCACCATCCCGCTGCGCGCGCCGATGCAGGGCACCATCATCTCGCTGACCGTCGCCGACGGCGCCGAGGTGCGGCCGGGCCAGGAGGTGATGGTGATGGAGGCGATGAAGATGCAGCACAGCATCGCCGCCACCGTGCCGGGGATCGTGCGCGGCTTCGCCGTCGAGGTGGGCGAGACGGTGTTCGAGGGTGCGGCGCTGGCCTTCATCGAGGAACGGCCGGAACTGGGCGGTGCGGTGCGGGAGGAGAAGAAGATCGACCTCGACCACATCCGGCCGGACCTCGCCGAGGTGCTGGAACGCCAGCGGCGCACGCTGGACGAGGCGCGCCCGAAGGCGGTGGCACGGCGGCGCGCCACCGGCCAGCGCACGGCGCGGGAGAACATTTCCGACCTGGTCGACCCCGGCACCTTCATCGAATACGGCGCGCTGGCGCTGGCGGCCCGCCGACGCACCCATACCGTGGAGCAGCTGGTGGAGGAATCGCCGGCCGACGGGATCATCCTCGGCCTCGGCACCGTCAACGGCCAGGACTTCCCCGAGGAGAAGGGCCGCGCGGCCGTCGCGCACTACGACTACACCGTCATGGCCGGCACCCAGGGGCGCAACGGCCACCGCAAGCAGGACCGGTTCTTCGAGCTGGCGCACGACCTGCGCATCCCCGTGGTGCTGTTCGCCGAGGGCGGCGGCGGGCGCGGCAGCGACAGCGATGCGATCGGCGGGTCGGAGACCGACACGTTCTACCGGTTCGCCGCCCTGTCAGGTGGTGCCCCGGTGATCGGCATCGCCTCGGGCAAGTGCTTCGCCGGCAATGCGGTGATGCTGGGCTGCTGCGACGTGATCATCGCCACCGCCAACGCCAATATCGGCATGGCCGGGCCCGCGATGATCGAGGGCGGCGGCCTGGGCGTGTATCGCCCCGAGGAGATCGGGCCGATGTCGGTCCAGGTGCCCTCGGGCGTGGTCGACATCGCGGTCGCCGACGAGCCGGAGGCGGTTCGCGTGGCGAAACAGTACCTGTCGTATTTCCAGGGCACCGTGAAGCAGTGGTCCGCGCCCGACCAGCGCCTGCTGCGCCACATCGTCCCCGAGAACCGGATGCGCGGCTACGACATGCGCGCGCTGATCGCCACCCTGGCCGACGAAGGCTCCATGCTGGAGATCCGCCGCGGCTGGGGGCTCGGCATGATCACCGCGCTGATCCGCATCGAGGGCAAGCCGATGGGGGTGATCGCCAACAACCCGATGCATCTCGGCGGCGCGGTGGACAGCGACGCCGCCGACAAGGCCGCGCGCTTCATGCAGATGTGCGACGCGCACGACATCCCCATCCTGTCGCTGAACGACAACCCGGGCAACATGGTCGGGCCGGAGGCGGAGAAGACCGCGCTGGTGCGCCATTGCTGCCGCAGCTACCTGATCGGCGCCAATATCGACGTGCCGCTGTTCTTCGTGATCATCCGCAAGGCGATCGGGCTGGGCAAGCTGGCGATGACCGGCGGCGGCATGAAGAAGGGCGTGTTCGCCGTGTCGTGGCCCACCGGCGAGTTCGCCGGCATGGGCATCGAGGGCCAGGTGAAGCTCGGCCGGCGCAAGGAGCTGGCGGCGATCGCCGACACCGCCGAGCGCATCGCCACCTACGAGCGCTTCGTGGCCGAGCTCTACGAGGTCGGCAAGGCGCTCAATGTCGGCAGCCACTTCCAGGTCGACGACGTGATCGATCCGGCCGAGACGCGGCGCTGGATCGCCGCCGGGCTGCGCTCCGTGCCGCCCCGCCCGGCCCGCCACGGCAAGAAGCGCCCCTGGGTGGACGGCTGGTGACGCGCGGCGGCGCAAGACTCGCGCCGCCGTGATGTGCTAGAGGCGCGCCCGTCGGTACAGGGAGACGGATCTTGCGTGCCATCGCGCTGGCCGTGCGGGCCATCTGCGCCCTCAACACGGCGCTCGGCCATGTCTTCTCCTGGTTCGCCCTCGGCGTGGTTCTCGTCTGCTTCACCGTGGTGACGCTGCGCTACGCTTTCTCCATCGGCTTCATCTGGATGCAGGACCTGTATGTCTGGCTGAACGGCATGATGTTCACCGGCATCGCCGGCTACGCCCTGCTGAAGGGCCAGCATGTGCGGGTGGACATCTTCTACCGCCCGGCCAGCGCGCGGGCGAAGGCGTGGATCGACCTGGCCGGCTGCACCTGCCTGCTGGGCCCGTTCATCTATGTGGTGCTGGCCTGGAGCTGGAACTTCGTCGGCCGCTCCTGGCAGTTCGCCGAAAGCTCCAGCAATGTCGGCGGGATGCCGGGGCTCTACGTGCTCAAGAGCTTCGTGATCGTGTTTGCGGTGACCGTCGGATTGCAGGGCATCGCGCTCGCCCTGCGCTCCGTGCTGGTGCTGGCCGGACGGCAGGACCTCCTTCCCGACTCCCTGCGGCAGGAGGCCTGAGCCGATGGACACGATCCTGATCGGCGAGATCCTCTCGGTGCTGATGTTCCTCGGCATCATCGGCGTGCTGATGCTGGGCTTCCCCGCCGCCTTCACCCTGGCCGGCACCTCGCTGTTCTTCGCGCTGGTCGGCTGGCTGCTGGGCGCGTTCGACCCGTCGAACCTCGGCAGCGTCGCCAACCGCTATGTCGGCTTCATGACCAATGAGGTGCTGGTGGCGGTGCCGCTGTTCATCTTCATGGGCGTGATGCTGGAAAGCTCCAGGATCGCAGAGCAGTTGCTGGTCACCATGGGCCGGCTGTTCGGCACGCTGCGCGGCGGGCTTGGCCTGTCGGTGATCCTGGTCGGCGCGCTGCTGGCCGCCTCCACCGGCATCGTGGGCGCCACCGTCGTCACCATGGGCCTGCTCAGCCTGCCGGCGATGATGCGCGCCGGCTACGACCCGAAGCTGGCCACCGGCGTGATCGCCGCCTCCGGCACGCTCGGGCAGATCATTCCGCCATCGACCGTGCTGATCTTCATGGGCGACATGCTGGCCGGCATGAACGCGCAGGTGCAGATGGCCAAGGGCAATTTCGCGCCCGAGCCGGTGTCTGTCGGCGACCTGTTCGCCGGCGCCTTCATCCCCGGCCTGATGCTGGTGGCGTTCTATGCGCTGTGGGTGATCGGCAAGGCGATCTTCGACCCCAAGAGCTGCCCGGCGCTGGAGGTCACGGCGGAAGAACGTGCAACGCTGGGGCGCGACGTGTTGGTGGCACTGCTGCCGCCGCTGGTGCTGATCATCGCCGTGCTCGGCAGCATCCTCGGCGGCATCGCCACGCCGACGGAAGCCGCTTCGGTCGGCGCCATGGGGGCCATGCTGATGGCCGCGGTGCGCGGGCGACTCACCTTCGCAACCCTGCGCCATGTCACGATGAGCACCGCGCTGATCACCTCGATGGTGTTCGTCATCCTGTTCGGCGCCGCGGTGTTCTCGATCGTGTTCCGCATGCTCGGCGGCGACAAGCTGGTCGAGGACCTGCTGATGCAGTTCCCCGGCGGGCGGACGGGCGCGATCATCGCGGTGATGGTGCTGATGTTCGTGCTCGGCTTCATCCTGGACACGTTCGAGATCATCTTCATCGTGATCCCGATCACAGCACCGGCGCTGCTGGCGATGGATGTCAGCCCGCTGTGGCTGGGCGTGATGGTCGGTGTGAACCTGCAGACGAGCTTCCTGACGCCGCCCTTCGGCTTCTCGCTGTTCTACCTGCGTGGCGTGGCGCCGCCGGAGATCAGCACCGGGATGCTCTACAAGGGCGTGATCCCGTTCGTGGCGCTGCAGGTGCTGGCAATGGTGGCGCTGTTCGCGTTCCCCGAACTGGCCACGTGGCTGCCGTCGGTGGTGGCGAACTGAGAGCGAAAGGCCCGGCAGGAGCGATCCTGCCGGGCCTGAAGCAAGCAAGACTCTTCTTTTTCTGAAGAAAAAGAAGCAAAAAGACTTTCATCCCTTTGCACCGCACTCAACGCGGAAAGCCGACTGCAAAGGGATAAGAGTTTTTTGGTTCTTTTTTTCAAAAAAGAACCGCTTGCCTAGATCTTGAAGTACCTCTCCCGCGCCCGCAGGAACGGGCTGTCGATCAGTTCCGTGCGCGTGCGCAGCGTATTCAATGCCGCGACGAAGCTTTCCGCGGCCTTCTTGGCCAGCGGATCGTCGCTCGCGCGCACGTCGTTCAGCACCGCGAGGGCGGCTTCGGCGCCGGCCTTCAGGATCTCCTCGGGGAACTGGCGCACCTGCACCCCATGGCGATCCACCAGCGTCTTCAATGCCGCGGGATCCTTGGCATAGAAGTCGCTCGCCACCTGGTCGTATTCGGCCTGGCAGGCGATCTCCACGATCAGCTGCAGGTCCTTCGGCAGGGCGGTGAATTTCGACTTGTTCACCGCCAGCTCGGTGGCCAGCCCCGGCTCGATGAAGCTCGGGAAGTAGTAGTTCTTGGCCACCTGGTGGAAGCCGAGCGCGAGGTCGTTCAGCGGCCCGACGAATTCGGCGGCATCAAGCCCGCCGGATTGCAGCTGCTGGAAGATCTCGCCGGCGGCGAGATTGGTCACGGTGGCACCCAGGCGCTGCCACACCTGCCCGCCGAGGCCCGGGGTGCGGAACTTCAGCCCCTTGATGTCGTTGACGCCGGTCAGTTCCTTCTTGAACCAACCGCCGGCCTGGGTGCCGGTGTCGCCGCTCAGGAAGCCCTTCACGCCGAACTTGTCGTAGATCTCGTCCCAGATCTCCTGCCCGCCCATGTAGCGGACCCAGGCGGCCAGCTCGCGCGAGGTCATGCCGAAGGGCACGCCGGTGAAGAAGTTCAGGCCGCGGTTCTTGTTCTGCCAGTAGTAGGCCGCGCCGTGGCTCATCTCGGCCGAGCCCTGGATCACCGCATCGAGCGACTGCAGCGGCGGCACCAGCTCGCCGGCGGCGAACACGCGCACTGTCAGGCGGCCGCCCGACATGTCGGTGATGCGCCGCGCCAGCCGCTCGGCGCCCACGCCCAGGCCGGGGAAATTCTTCGGCCAGGTCGTCACCATGCGCCATTCCACACGGCTCTGGGCGATGGCGGGGGCCGCGAGCGCGGCGGCCACGACGGCCCCTGTGCCCATCGCGCCAAACAGCTTACGACGTTGCATCCAATCCTCCCGATTGTAACTGCGCTCTATTAGGGAATACGCCGGTGCCCTGACCAGTCCCCCTTGCGACGTTTCGTCATGATCGCGACAGTCGGGCAAACGGGAGCAGGTCCATGGACGCGGAATACGTGGTGGTCGGCGCCGGCTCGGCCGGGTGCGTTGTGGCGGCGCGGCTGGCCGAGGGGGGCGCCCGGGTCGTGCTGCTGGAGGCCGGGCCGCGCGACCGGCTGCCGTGGATCCACATCCCCGCCGGCGTTCTCAAGCTGATCCACAACCCCAGCGTGAACTGGATGTTCGCCTCCGAGCCGGAGCCCGGCACCGCCGGGCGGCCGATCCACTGGCCGCGCGGGCGCGTGCTCGGCGGCTCCTCGTCGATCAACGGCATGCTCTATGTGCGCGGCCACGCCGCCGATTTCGACGGCTGGGCGCAGATGGGCTGCCGCGGCTGGAGCTACGAGGACGTGCTGCCGTTCTTCCGCAAATCGGAGCGCTACATCCAGGGCGGCGGCGACCACCGCGGCACCGACGGCCCGCTGCAGGTCGAGGACTACCGCACCATTCTCCCGCTCACCCACCGCTTCGTCGAGGCGGCGCAGCAGGCCGGCCACCCCCTGCGCCCCGACCTCAACGACGGCGAGCAGACCGGCGTCGGCTATTCGCAGAACACCCGCCTCGGCCGCTGGCGCGGCTCCACCGCGCAAACCTTCCTCGCCGCCGCCCGCCATCGTTCCAACCTGCGCGTCGAGACCGACGCCCAGGCCGGGCGGCTGCTGTTCGAGGGCCGGCGCTGCGTCGGCGTCACCTTCCGCCAGGCCGGCGTGATGCGCGAACTGCGCGCCAGCCGGGAGGTGATCGTCTGCGGCGGCGCGGTCAATTCGCCGCACCTGCTGCACATCTCCGGCATCGGCCCGGCGGAGCACCTGCGCGACATCGGCGTGGAAGTGCTGCACGATCTGCCGGGCGTCGGCGCCAACCTCCAGGACCACTACGTCGCGCGCGTGTCCCACCGCGTCACCGGCAGCATCTCCACCAACCAGCTCGCCACCGGCCTCCGGCTTGCGGGCGAGGCGGTGAAGTTCGCGCTGACCGGCCGCGGCGCGCTGACCTTCGGCGTCACCACCGCGCAGGTGTTCTGTTCCTCGCGCGAGGGCCTGGCCAGCCCGGACCTGCAACTGCTGTTCACCCCCGCCAGCTACGACCCGGTGCGTTTCGGCAAGCTGGAGCGCGAACCCGGCATGACGGTCGCCGTCTGCCCCGTCCGCCCGGACAGCCGCGGCACCATCATGGCCACCGCGCCCGATCCCTTCGCCCGGCCGCGCATCCAGCCCAACTACCTCTCCGCGCAATCCGACCAGATGGTGCTCGGCGCCGGCATCCGCCTCACCCGCAGCATCTTCGCCAGCCCCGCCCTGGCGCGCCACAGCGTCGTCGAAACCCTGCCCGGCCCGCACGTGCAAACCGACGCCGAGCTGCTCGACTACATGCGCGGCTTCGGCAACACGCTCTACCACCCGGTCGGCACCTGCCGCATGGGCGAAGGGCCCGGGGCGGTGGTGGACTCCCGGCTGCGCGTGCATGGGATCGAGGGGCTGCGCGTGGCGGATGCCTCGGTCATGCCGGCGCTGACCTCGGGCAATACCAACGCGCCGACGATCATGATCGGGGAGAAGGGGGCGGCGATGGTCCTGGAAGATAGGAAGTAAGAGCCTTCTTTTTGTGAACAAAAAGAAGCAAAAAAACTTCATCCAATGGCGCCGGGGTTACTCGGCGCCATTGGGGAAAAGTTTTTTGGTTCTCTTTTTTTAAAAAAAGAACCGCTACCCTAACCTTGCCTTCAGCGCCGCGTTGACCAGCGCCGGGTTGCCCTTCCCCGCCATCGCCTTCATCACGTTGCCGACGAAGAACCCGAACAGCTTGTCCTTGCCGCCCCGGTACTCCGCCACCTTGTCGGGGTTGGCAGCGATCACCGCATCGACGGCGGCGTCGATCGCCCCGGTATCGGTCACCTGGCGCAGGCCCTTCGCGTCGACGATGGCCACCGGGTCCTCGCCGGTTTCCACCATCGCCTCGAACACCTCCTTGGCGATCTTGCCGTTGATGGTGCTGTCGGCCATCAGGTCCAGCAGCTTGCCGAGTGCCGCCGCCGACACCGGCGGGTCCTCTATCGTCCGCCCGGTGCGGTTCAGGGCGGCGAAGAAATCGCCCGTCACCCAGTTCGCCGCCAGCTTGGCATCGCGCCCACGGGCCACGGTCTCGAAGAACAACGCCGTCGCCTGCTCCGCCACCAGCACGCCGGCATCGTAGCGCGACAGCCCATACGCGGCCATGAACCGCGCCTGCTTGGCATCCGGCAATTCCGGTAGCGCCGCGCGCAGCCCGTCTACCCATGCCTGCTCCAGCACCACCGGCAGCAGGTCGGGGTCGGGGAAATAGCGGTAGTCGTGCGCATCCTCCTTCGAGCGCATCGAGCGCGTCTCGCCGCGGTTCGGGTCGAACAGCCGCGTCTCCTGCTGCACCTCGCCGCCGCCTTCCCACACCGCGATCTGCCGCAGCGCCTCCACCTCGACGGCCTGCATCACGAAGCGCACCGAGTTGACGTTCTTCACCTCGCAGCGCGTGCGATAGGCCTCGCCGGCCTTGCGGACGGACACGTTGACGTCCGCGCGCAGCGAGCCTTCCTCCATGTTCCCGTCGCAGGTGCCGAGATAGCGCAGGATCGAGCGCAGCTTCTTCACATAGGCGCCCGCCTCCTCCGGCGAGCGGATATCCGGCTCGCTGACGATTTCCATCAGCGCGACCCCGGAGCGGTTGAGGTCGATGAAGCTCTTGGTCGGGTGCTGGTCGTGCAGGGACTTCCCCGCATCCTGCTCCAAATGCAGCCGGGTGATGCCAACCTGCTTGGTCGAGCCATCGGCCAGCTCGATCTCCACCACACCGGTGCCGACGATCGGGTGCTCGAACTGGCTGATCTGGTAGCCCTGCGGCAGGTCGGCATAGAAGTAGTTCTTGCGGTCGAACCGGCTGACCAGGTTGATCTGCGCGTTCAGCCCCAGCCCGGTGCGCACCGCCTGGGCGATCGCCTCCCGGTTCGGCACCGGCAACATGCCGGGGAAGGCAGCGTCCACGAAGCTCACCTGGCTGTTCGGGCTGGCGCCGAACGCCGTCGCCGCCCCGCTGAACAGCTTGGATTGGCTGATCACCTGCGCATGGACCTCAAGGCCGACCACGACCTCCCACGCGCCGGTCGATCCCTGAATGGTATAGGCCATCGTTCAGGCCCCCGCCCGAATACCGGGAAGTGCGGAAAATCCCGCCGCCCGTTCCAGCGCCGCGCCGACCGCGAACACCGTCTCCTCGTCGAACGGGCGCCCCAGCACCTGTAACCCCAGCGGCAGCCCTTGCGCGTCCAAGCCAGCCGGCACCGACAGCCCGGGAATCCCGCTCATGTTCGCCGGCACGGTGAAGATGTCGTTCAGGTACATCGTGATCGGATCGTCCATCTTCTCGCCCTGCGCGAACGCGGCCGACGGCGCCGTCGGCGTCACCAGCGCATCCACCTGCGCGAACACGTCAGTGAAGTCCTTCAGGATCAGCGCCCGCACCTTCTGGGCCTTCAGGTAGTAGGCATCGTAGTAACCGGCCGACAGCACATAGGTGCCGATCAGCACGCGGCGCCGCACCTCCGCCCCGAACCCTTCGGCGCGGGTGTTCTCGTACAGCTCCGCCAGGTCCCGCCCCTCGGTCCGCGCCCCGAACCGCACCCCGTCATAGCGCGCCAGGTTCGACGACGCCTCGGCCGGCGCCACGATGTAGTAGGTCGCCAGCCCGTATTTCGTGTGCGGCAAGGAGACGTCCACCGTCTCCGCACCCTGCTCGCGCAGCCATTGCAGCCCCTGCTGCCACAGCGCCTCGATCTCCCGCGGCATCCCCTCGGAGCGATACTCCTTCGGCACCCCGATCCGCAGCCCCTTCACCCCGCGCCGGCACGCGGCGGCGAAGTCGGGCACCGGCAGGTCCGCACTGGTCGAATCCTTCGGATCGAACCCGGCCATCGACCCGAGCAGGATCGCCGCATCCTCGACCGTCCGCGCCACCGGCCCCGCCTGGTCCAGCGAGGAGGCGAACGCCACGATCCCCCAGCGCGAGCAGCGCCCATAGGTCGGCTTGATCCCCACGATGCCGCAGAAACTTGCCGGCTGGCGGATCGAGCCGCCGGTATCCGTCGCCGTCGCCCCCAGCGCAATCCGCGCCGAAACCGCCGCCGCCGACCCGCCGGAGGAACCACCCGGCACCAGCGCCCGGTTGTCCCCCGCCCGCGTCCACGGCGAGGTCACCGGCCCGAACGCCGAGGTCATGTTCGACGAGCCCATGGCGAACTCGTCCATGTTCGCCTTGCCCAGGAACACCGCCCCGTCGCGCAGCAGGTTCGCCGTCACCGTGCTCTCGTACGGCGGCACGAACGGCTCCAGGATCCGGCTGCCCGCCGTGGTGCGCACGCCCGCGGTGCAGAACAGGTCCTTGATCGCCAGCGGAATGCCGGTCAGCGTGCCATGCTCGCCACGCCCCAGCGCCGCATCCGCCGCAAGCGCCTGCGCCCGCGCGCCCTCGCCCGTCACCAGCACATAGGCGTTCAGCTTCGGGTTCAGCGCCTCGATCGCCGCCAGATACTGATCCGTCAGTTCGACCGCCGAGAAATCCCGCGCCCGCAATCCCGCGCGCGCCTCGGCCAGGGTGAGATCGGTCAGCATCACTCCACCACCTTCGGCACGCCGAAATACTCGCCGTTGCGGTCCGGCGCATTGGCCAGCACCGCATCGGCGATGCCCCCGTCGTTCACGACATCCGCCCGCAGCCGCAACGCCATCTGCGTGCCGCCGGTCAGCGGCTCCACGCCCGTCACATCGACCTCGTTCAGCTGCTCGATCCAGCCGAGGATGGAATTCAAATCCGTGCGCAGCGCCTCCACCTGCCCCTCATCCACGCGGATGCGGGCCAGTTTCGCGATGCGGCGTACGGTCGCGGGATCGAGCGACATTTCTTTTCCTTGGCGGCCATGGGGCGGCGGACCATAAACGCGCCCATGCCCCTGTTCAACATGACCGACCTGCGCGCCCAACTGATCCCCGGCCAACGCCTCCTGGGCATCGACCCCGGCGCCAAGTCCATCGGCCTCGCCCTCTCCGACGTGAGCCTCATGCTCGCCTCCCCGCACAGCACGCTGCGGCGCGGCAAGCTGAAGGAGAACGCCGCCTCGATCGGCCGCATCGCCGAGAAGGAAGGCGTCGGCGGCCTGGTCATTGGCCTGCCCCTGTCGATGGACGGCACCAGTGGCCCCGCCGCCCAGGCCGCCCGCGACTGGGCGCACGCCCTCTCCGCCGAAACCGGCCTGCCCGTCGCCTTATGGGACGAGCGCCTGTCCTCCAGCGCCGTGAACCGCTTCCTGATCCAGGAAGCCGACATGACCCGCAAGCGCCGCGCCGAAGTCGTGGACCGCATGGCCGCGGCCTACACGCTGCAAGCAGCACTTGACGCGAGCCGCACCGATCCGGCCTGATACCGATCCACCCTCAGGAGACCAGCCATGGCGTCGATCACCGAAACCGCCCAGGCCTTCTTCGAGGCCTGTGAAACTGGCAAGGGCTGGGCCGCCTGCGCGCCCTACTGCACGCCCGACGCCAGCTTCGCCGCCCAGGCCGAGCCGCTGGCCGATGTCACCACCCTCGCGGCCTACTGCGACTGGATGAAGGGCCTCCTCGTCATCATGCCCGACGGCCGCTACGAGCTGAAATCCTTCGCCACCGACACGGCCCGCAACAACGTCTCCGCCTACGCCATCTTCAAGGGCACCCATACCGGCGAAGGCGGCCCGCCGCCGACCGGCAAGAGCACCAGCACCGACTACGTCTATGTGATGAAATTCACCGGCGGCAAGATCAGCCACATGACCAAGATCTGGAACGCGCCCTATGCGCTCAAGGAATTGGGCTGGGCGTAGGGAGGAAGGCCTTCTTTTGGTGAACAAAAAGAAGCAAAAAAACTTTTCCACTTTGCGCCCTGGATAGCTCCAACAGGGCGTTGGCGTGTGGCCCCGGCGGTGACCGCCGCGAATGGAGGAAGTTTTTTGCTTCTTTTTTTCAAAAAAGAAGCGCTTGCCTATACTTGCAGATGCCGCGCCCGCGCCCCGTCGTCGTCCATCAGCCCAGCCATCGTCCCCTCCCACACGATCCCGCCGGTCTCCAGGATCGCCGCCCGGTCGCCCACCCTGGCGGCGAAGCCGAGGTTCTGTTCGGCGAGCAGCACGGTCGCACCTTCAGCCTTCAGCGCCAGGATCGCCTGGGCCATCTGGTCGACGATCACCGGCGCGAGGCCTTCGCTCGGCTCGTCCAGCAGCAGCAGGCGCGGGTTGCCCATCAGGGTGCGGGCGATCGCCAGCATCTGCTGCTCGCCGCCGCTGATCCGGTTGCCGGGCCGGTGGCGCAGGTTGGCCAGGTTGGGAAACAGCG
The DNA here is from genome assembly GCA_945897825.1 of Asaia bogorensis. Lineage (GTDB taxonomy): Bacteria > Pseudomonadota > Alphaproteobacteria > Acetobacterales > Acetobacteraceae > CAMDGX01. Next base: position 23,161 of record CAMDGX010000015.1, read on the forward strand.
CGAACAGACGTTCCGGCGTCCAGGCTGGCCGCGCATCTTCGGGCGGGCGGCGGCCGACCTCCAGGTTCTCGGCGACGGTCAGGTCGGGGAAGATGCGCCGCTCCTCCGGCACCCAGCCCAGCCCGGCGCGGGCGATGCGGTGGGGCTCGTGGCCGGCGATGTTGTGCCCGTCCAGCAGGATGCGCCCGGCGGTGGGGCGCACCAAGCCGATCAACGCCTTCATCGTCGTGCTCTTGCCCGCGCCGTTGCGGCCCAGCAGCACCAGCACCTCGCCGCCAGCCAGCGCGAAGGACACGCCGCGCAGGATGGCGGCCTGGCCGTAGCCGGCATGGAGGTTCTCCACCGCCAGCATCAGGCGTGCCCGCCGAGATAGACCGCGCGGACCTCGGGATGCGCCCGCACCTCCGCCGGCGCGCCACCGGCGATCAACCGGCCGCGGTGCAGCACCAGGATGCGGTCGGCGGCGGCGAACACCACGTCCATGTCGTGCTCGGTGAACAGCACGGCGACATTTTCCTGCTTGGCGATCTCCCGCGTCAACGCCATCAGCGCGCCGCGCTCGGCGGGCGCCATGCCGGCGGTGGGCTCGTCCATCAGCAGCAGGCGCGGCGCGTGGGCGAGCGCCATGGCCAGTTCCAGCCGCTTGAGGTCGCCATAGGCGAGCACGCCGGCGGGGCGCGCCGCCTGGTCCGCCATGCTGACGCGGGTCAGCAGGGCATCGGCCTGGGCGATCGCGTGGGAGTCAGCACTTTCCCAGAATTTCCAGATGCGGCGGTGGTGAGAGAGCAGGGCGGTCTGCACGTTTTCGCGCACCGTCATGCTGGCGAAGGTTGCGGTCACCTGGAAGGTGCGCCCGACGCCCAGCCGCCAGATCGCGCGCGGCGACCGGCCGGTGATGACCTGCCCGCCGAGCCGCACCTGGCCGGAATCGGGGCGCAGCTGGCCGCCGACCATGTTGAAGCAGGTGGACTTGCCGGCGCCGTTCGGGCCGATCAGCGCCAGCATCTCGCCGGGCTCGACCGCGAAGGACACGCCGGCCACCGCCTCGATGCCGCCGAAGCTTTTGCGCAGGTCGCGCACCGCCAGCGCCGTCATCGCCGCACCCGCGCCCAGGCCGAAGCGGCCGCCCCGGCGATGCCGGCGGGGAAGGCCAGCACCAGCACCACGATCAGCAGGCCGAGCTTCAGCCGCCACAGCTCGCTGGTCAGCAGCCAGGAATGCAGCAGGGTGTAAGAGATGGCGCCGACGACCGGCCCGGCCATGGTCTGCACCCCGCCGAGCAGCACCATCACCAGCGCATCGACCGAATGCGGGATGGCCATGTAGGTCGGGAACACGCTGCCCTTCGAATAGGCGAACACCGCGCCGGACAGCCCGGCGGCGGCGCCTGCGATCACGAAGGCGGCCAGGCGCAGGCGCGTGGTGTCCAGCCCGATCGCTTCCGCCCGCAGCGCCGAATCGCGGCTGGCCCGCAGCGCGAAGCCGAACGGGGCGAACAGGGCACGGCGCAGCAGCAGGGCACCCCCGACGCAAAGTGCCAGGGCGAGCCAGTAGAGCGTCCAGGGATCGGCGGCCCAGGTGTCGGGCCAGACGCCGAGCACGCCGTTGTCCCCGCCGGTGATGTCCACCCACTGGAATGCGACGGCCCACGCGATCTGGGCGAAGGCCAGGGTCAGCATGGCCAGGTAGACGCCGGACATCCGCACCACGAAACCGCCGACCGCCAGCGCCACCGCACCGGCCGCCAGCGGGGCCAGCAGCAGGCCGATCGCCATCGGGGCGGCGAGCGACTTCGCCGCGAAGGCCGCGGCATAGGCGCCAATGCCGAACCAGGCGGCGTGGCCGAAGCTCGCCATGCCGCCCGGGCCCATCATCACATGCAGGGCGGCGGCGAACAGCACGGCGATGGCGGCCTCGGTCAGCACGGTCAGCAGGTAAGGCCCGGCGAGGAAGGGCGCGGCGATTGCCAGCGCCAGCGCGACCGCGCCCAGGATCCGCAATTCAGTCGATGCAGGGCGGATCGGGGCCAGGGCCTCGACCTCGGCCCGCGCCATCGCCTGCGGCCGGCCGAGCAGGCCGTGCGGGCGGAGCACCAGGACCACGGCCATCACGAGAAACACCAGCACCAGCGTGATCTTGGGCACCAGCACGATGCCGAAGGCGTTCAGCACGCCGATCAGCAGGGCGGCGAGGAAGGCGCCGCCCAGGCTGCCCATGCCGCCCACCACCACCACCACGAAGGCCTCGGCGATGACGGCGAGGTCCATGTTCAGGTTCGCCGAACCCTGCGGCAGGGCCAGCGCGCCGCCGAGGCCCGCGAGCCCGGCGCCGAGGGCGAACACGGAGGTGAACAGCACGCGCTGGTCCACGCCGAGGGCCGCGACCATATCGCGGTCCTGGGTTGCCGCGCGCACCAGCAGGCCCCAGCGGGTGCGATGGAACAGCAGCAGCAGCAGGCCCAGCACCGCTGGGCCGATGGCGATCAGCACGGCATCGTAAACCGGGAAGCGGAGCCCCATCACCTCGATCGCGCCGCGCAGCCAGCGCGGGCGGGACAGCGACAGGTCGACCGGGCCCCAGAGCCACAGGGCGGCATCCTGCACGACCAGCACGACTCCGAAGGTGGCGAGCAATTGCAGCAACTCGGGCGCGCGGTAGATGCGCCGCAGCAGCGCCACCTCCAGCAGCGCGCCGATCGCAGCAGTCGCGATGGCGGTGGCCAGGATGCCGAGGATGAAGAATTCGGGCTCGCGCGGCAGGCGCGTCAGGATGCTCCAGGCGATGAAGGCGCCCAGCATGTAGAGGCTGCCGTGGGAGAAGTTCACCACCCTGGTGACGCCGAAGATCACCGTGAGCCCCGCGGCGACGAGGAACAGGGTGGAGGCGCCGGCCAGGCCGGTGAGCAGCTGGAGGACGATGATGTCCATGCGACGTGGTCATCGCCCTCCAGGGCGGATGGGCGTCAAGCGGGCCGCATCTTGCGGACCTCTTCGTCGCTCGGCATGGCGTCGGCGCCGTCGACATAGCGCCAGTCGGTCATCATGCCCTTGCCGTTCTTCACCGTCGTGCGGCCGACGAAGGTGCCGAGCGTGCCCTGGTTGTCCTGGTGTCGCCAGACCGCGGGGCCGAAGGGGGTGGGGAAGCGGGCGCCCTTGAAGCCGTCGGCCATCGCCTCGGTCTCGACCGAGCCGGACTTGGCGATGCCGGCGGCGATGGCGGTGATCGTCGCGTGGCCGACCACGCTGCCCATCTTCGGCGGCTCGTTGAAGCGCTTGGTGTAGGCGTCGATGAAGGCGCGGTTGGTGGGGTCGGTGACGGTCTCGACCGGCCAGCCGGTGACGATCCAGCCTTCCGGCGTCTCGTCGCCCAGCGGTTCCAGGTATTCGGGCTCGCCGGTCAGCACGCTGACGACGCCGCGCTTCTCGAACAGGCCGCGGGTGTTGCCCTGGCGGACGAAGTTGGTCAGGTCGGGGCCGAAGGTGCCGTTGAAGATGGCGTCGGGCCGCGCCTGGGCGAGGGCGGCCACCGTGGCGCCGGCATCGATGCGGCCGAGGGCGGGCCACTGCTCGGCGACGAACTCCACGCCGGGCTGGCGCTGCTGCATCAGCTGCTTGAACCACTTCACCAGCGACTGGCCATACTCGTAGTTCGGCGAGACGGTGACCCAGCGCTTTGCACCGAGCTTCACCGCGTCGTCGATCATCATCGCCACCTGCATGTAGGTGCTGGGGCGCAGGCGGTAGCAGTAGCGGTGGCCCTGGTCCCAGACCAGCGCATCGGTCAGCGGCTCGCTGGCGACGAACAGGCGCTTGCGCTGCTTCGCCACGTCGCTCAGCGCGAGGCCGACATGGGAGAGGAAGCCGCCGGCCAGGAGGTCGACCTTGCTTTCGTCGAGTAGCGCGCCAGCTAGGCGGACCGCGTCCTGCGGCTTGCCGGCGTCGTCGTGGCTGATCACCTCCAGCTTGCGGCCGAGCACGCCGCCGGCGGCGTTCACCTGCTCCACCGCCAACTGCCAGCCGAGGCGGTACGGCAAGGTGAAGGCGGGGATGGAGGTGTAGGAATTGACCTCGCCGATGCGGATCGGCGCGCTGGTGGACTGGGCGCGGATGCTGGCCGGGGCAGCCAAGGTGGCAGCCCCCGCGGCGAGCAGGGTGCGGCGTGAAACGGGCATGGTTCGTCCTTCCGGAACAGCGGCGTTGATACGGTCCATGGTGCGAGAAGGGCCGCGCCTGCTCCGCGGCGCCCGGCCTCGCGACACGGCCGGGGCGATGAACCAAGGCGCCCGTGGCGCGCATGACCATTCGACCAAGGCCGGCTGCCGGACACGCCGATCGACGCGCCGAACATGACAAACATCGGTCACATCCGCGGCGACGTCCAGCCCGGAGGGGTGAAAAAATCGCGCGGGCGGGCCGGAGGGGCACAGATTGGGGCTGACGAAGACGCCAGGGGAATGGCACAACCCGGTCAGGCAACCGCGCGGAGACCCTGGTGAAGCTGGTGATCGCCGTGATCAAGCCACATAAGCTGGACGACGTGCGCGACGCACTCGAACCCCTGGGCGTGGCCGGAATGACCGTGACCGAAGCGCGCGGCTACGGACGGCAGAAGGGACACGCGGAAATCTACCGCGGCGCCGAATACACCACCAACCTGCTGCCGAAAGCCAAGCTGGAAATCATGGTCGACGACAACCAGGTCGACGCCGTGGTGGACGCCATCCAACGCGGCGCCCGAACCGGCCGGATCGGCGATGGCAAAATCTTCGTGACCGACCTGGGACGGGCCGTGCGGATCCGGACGGGCGAGACGCAGGCGGACGCGCTTTAGGTGAGGGGAAGGCCAGGGCTCTGCCCTGGACCCGCTGGGGCCTGAGGCCCCAGACCCCCAACCATTTAGATAGATCGTAATATTTTAAATTCGAAATGAAATAGGCGCAGCTTGGCGGTGCCGTCAGGCGCGTCGAAAAACAGACAGGGTCGGTGGGATGCAACCTACGCCGCTTTGCGGCGTGGTTGCGGCGTCGGGGAGTTGATTGGGGGGGTGTGCGCCGGGATCAGGGGTGGCCTTGGTCGCATCCGGGGTGGTGGCGCGCTGGGCGTTGGGACGCAATGGCGGCGGGAGGTCGATGCCGAGCAGGTGGCAAAGGGGGCGCAGGGCGCGGGTGGCGCCGGGGGACATGGCGATGGTGGTCGCGACGTCGGGGGCGTGCAGCAGGGTGCTGAGCTGGCTGGCGCGGCCGGCGGCCTGCCAGCCGAGCCGGGCGAGGATCCAGAGCCGGGACCGGGGTATCGGGAGGGTGGGTTTGCGGGCCTTGGGCTCCGCCGGGGCCGGGTGGGGGCGATGCGGGCGGGGGAGGCGGCCTTCGGCGACGTCGGCCAGCAGGTGGAGCAGGCGCTCCTTCAGGCGGATCATGCGACGGCAGAGCGGGGCGGCAAAGCGGCCGAGCAGGTGGGACCTGGTTTCGAGCAGGACGATAAGGCCGCCGAGGATGATGTCGATTTGGCGCGCGATCTCACGTGCCAATGGCATGGCGTCGGCCTGGGTTTGCGTCCTTTGTATGTTCATGTTTTGTTTCTATCGCCATCGGCAGACCGATGCAAGGTATTTTTTCTCTTGATGGATGGGGCCCGGGGCAATGCCCCGGCGGGGTCTCCGCGGCGCGACTTCGCGTCGCGATGTGCGGCGCCCCTGCCCTTCCCTTCCTGGTTTTAACCCACCACGGCTTTGACCCTTGCGCCCCCGATCCGCTAGACCACCTCCGATTCCGGGCGGTTCCATATGATCATCGAGCTTGGCCATTTTGCGTTGGCGTTGGCGTTGTTCCTGGCGCTGATTCAGGCTGTGGTTCCGATGGCGGGGGCGGCGCGTCGGCTGGTCGGGTGGATGGAGGTGGGGCGGAGCGCCGCGCTGGGGCAGTTTGCCTTGGTGGCGGTGTCGTTCGCGGCGTTGACCCATGCCTATGTGACCAGCGATTTCAGCGTTGTGAACGTGGTCCAGAACAGCCATTCGGCCAAGCCGTTGCTGTACAAGATAAGTGGCGTGTGGGGGAACCACGAGGGTTCGATGCTGCTGTGGGTGCTGATCCTGGCGTTGTGCGGGGCGGCGGTGGCGGTGTTCGGGGACAATTTGCCGCGCGAGTTGCGGGCGCGGGTGTTGTCGGTTCAGGGGATGGTGGGAGTTGGGTTCCTGCTGTTCATTTTGGCGACGTCCAACCCGTTCGAACGGGTGATTCCGGCGCCGGCGGACGGGAACGGGTTGAACCCGGTGTTGCAGGACCCGGGGTTGGCGTTTCATCCGCCGTTTCTGTACCTGGGGTATGTGGGGTCTTCGGTGGCGTTCGCGTTTGCGGTGGCGGCGCTGATCGAGGGGCGGGTGGATGCGGCGTGGGCGCGGTGGGTGCGGCCGTGGGCGCTGGTGTCGTGGTGCGCGTTGACGGTGGGCATCGCGCTGGGGTCGTGGTGGGCGTACTACACGCTGGGTTGGGGCGGGTGGTGGTTCTGGGACCCGGTGGAGAATGCCTCGCTGTTGCCGTGGCTGTCGGGCACGGCGCTGATCCATTCGGCGATCGTGGTGGAGCGGCGGGACACGCTGAAGAGCTGGACGATTTTGCTGGCGCTGCTGACGTTCTCGCTGGCGCTGGTGGGCACGTTTCTAGTGCGGTCGGGCGTGTTGAGCTCGGTGCACGCGTTCGCGGTCGATCCGGAGCGTGGGGTGTTCATATTGGGGTTGCTGGTTCTGGCGATCGGCGGGTCGCTGGTTTTGTACGCGGTGCGGGCGCCGGCGTTGCGGGGGGGCGGGCTGTTCGCGCCGATCTCGCGCGAGGGCGCGCTGGTGTTCAACAACCTGCTGCTGGCGACGGCGACGGCGACGGTGCTGTTGGGCACGCTGTATCCGCTGTTCATGGATGCGGTGGGCGGGGCGAAGATATCGGTGGGGCCGCCGTTCTTCAACGGCACGTTCCTGCCGCTGATGGTGCCGTTGCTGCTGGCGATGGTGGTGGGGCCGTTGCTGGCGTGGAAGCGTGGGGATTTGCTGGCGGCGTTGCAGCGGCTTTGGGTGGCGTTCGGGTTCGCGCTGCTGGTCGTGCTGGGCGGGTTGTGGTGGGCGGGGTTCGGGCCGGTGCTGGCGGTGCTGGGGCTGGGGCTGGCGGCGTGGATCGCGGCGGGGGTTGTGGCGGAGTGGGGCGAGCGGGTGCGGTTGTTCCGGGTGCCGTTGCGCGACAGCTGGCGGCGGGCGGCGGGGTTGCCGCGGGCGGCGTATGGCATGTCGGCGGCGCATTTCGGCATGGCGGTGATGGTGGCGGGGATTGCCGGCCAGGCCTTCGAGCAGGAGCGGATCGAGACGCTGCGGGCGGGGGACGGGATCGCGCTGGCCGGGTATGAGCTGGTGCTGCGCGAGGTGCGGCGGGTGCCGGGGCCGAACTTCATTGCCGACGAGGCGACGGTGGAGGTGCGGCGCGGCGGCGTGGTGGTGGATGTGATGCAGCCGCAGCGGCGGCTGTTCACGGTGCAGGGGCAGACGACGTCGTTGACGGCGATCCGCACTGGGCTTGCGGCGGACCTTTATCTGGCGCTGGGCGAGGGGGACCCGGCTTCGGGGTGGACGGTGCGGGCGTATCACAAGCCGATCGTGTCGTGGATCTGGCTCGGGGCGCTGGTGATGGCGCTGGGGGGCGTGGTGAGCCTGACCGACCGGAAGTGGCGAGTGGGGGTGGCGGCGCGGCGGGCTTCGGCGGCGGTTCCGGCGGCGGCGGAATAGCGCGTGGGACGCTGGGTGTATTTCGTGCCGCTGGCGCTGTTCGCGGCGCTGGCGGGGTATTTCGGGGTGGCGCTGTTTTCGGGGCGGGACCCGCGGGAGTTGCCGTCGGCGCTGATCGACCGGCCGATGCCGGGGTTTGCGTTGCCGGGGTTGGGTGAGGGCGGGGGCGTGGCGGCCGAGGGGCTGCGCGGCGGGGTGGTGGTGGTGAATTTCTTCGCCAGCTGGTGCGCGCCGTGCCGGGTGGAGCATCCGCTGCTGTTGCGGCTGGCGCGGCAGGAGCGGGTTCATGTGGTGGGGATCGCCTACAAGGACCGGCCGGAGGACTCGCGTCGATTTCTCGCGGAGCTGGGCGATCCGTATCGCGGCGTGGGGGTGGATCGCGACGGGCGGGTGGGGATCGATTTCGGGTTGTATGGGGTGCCGGAGACCTATGTGGTGGATCGGGCGGGGCATATCCGCAAGCGGTTCGTCGGGCCGCTGACGCCGGCGCTGCTGGAGCGGGAGCTGCTGCCGCTGGTGCGGGCGCTGGAGCGGCCGTGAGGGTTTTTCTGCTGCTGCTGGCGTTGATGGGGCCGGCTTGGGCGGTGTTGCCGGATGAGCGGCTGGCCGATCCGGCGCTGGAGGCGCGGGCGCGGGCGCTGTCGCGCGAGCTGCGCTGCGTGGTGTGCCAGAACGAGTCGGTGGATGATTCGCATGCGCCGCTGGCGCGCGACATCAGGCTGCTGCTGCGCGAGCGGCTGGTGGCCGGCGATGACGACCGAGCGGCAATGGCGTTCCTGGTGGCGCGGTATGGCGATTTCGTGCTGCTGCGCCCTCCGGTGCGGCCGGATACCTGGGTGCTGTGGTTCGGGCCGTTCGCGGTGTTGCTGGTCGGCGGCGTGGTGACGGTGCTGGCGTTGCGCCGGCGGGCGGCGGGGGGGGGGCCGCAGACGCTGTCGGCGGAGGAGGAGGCGCGGCTGGCTGTGCTGCTGCGCGACGAGGAGGAGCGGCGGTGATCGGCTTTGCCCTGGTGGCGGGCGGGCTGGCGGTGCTGGTGCTGCTGGCGGTGATGGTGCCGCTGTTGCGCGGCGGGGATGCGGGGCCGGAGCGCGAGGCGTTCGGGCGGGCGGTGTATCGCGACCAGATGCGCGAGCTGGAGCGGGAGGCGGCGCGCGGGATGATCGGGCCCGCGGAGGCGGCGGCGGCGCGGCTGGAGATCCAGCGGCGGCTGCTAGGGCAGGCGGGGGCCGGGGCGGTGGCACGGGCGGGGCGGAGCCCGGCGCTGGCGGTGGTGCTGATCCTCTTGGCGGCGAGCGGGGCTGGGGGGGTCTATCTGGCGACCGGGATGCCGGGGGTGCCGGGGATGCCGTTGGCGTCGCGGCCGGTCGATCCGCAGGAGGCGGCGCTGCGACGCGGGGCGGCGGAGCTGGAGCAGCGCGTGGCGGGCGCGCCGGGGGATGGCGAGGCCTGGCTGCTGCTGGCGCGGACGCGGGCGGCGCTGGGGCAGTGGCGGGCGTCGGACGAGGCGTATCGGCGGGCGCTGGTGCTGGTCGAGGACTCGCCCGACCTGCGCGCGGCGGCGCTGGAGGCGTCGGTGCTGGCGGCGGACGGGGTGGTGGGCGAGGTGGCGGCGGCGGGGTTCGCGCGGGTGCTGGGCGAGGACCCGGAAAATCCGGTGGCGCGGTTCTACCTGGCGGTGGCTGACGCACAGGCCGGGCGGCATGCGGCGGCGATCGCGGCGTGGCTGGCGCTGGCGGGGGATCTGCCGGAGGGGGTGGCGATCCGTGCCGAGGTGGCGCGGCGGGTGGCGGCCTCGGCGCAGGCGGCGGGGATCGTGGCGCCTGCGTTGCCGCCGCCGGCCGCGGTGCCTGATGCGGCGGCGCAGGCGGCGATGATCCGCGGCATGGTGGAACGGCTGGCCGAGCGGCTGGAGGCTTCGCCGGACGACGTGGAAGGCTGGCAGCGGCTGGGGCGGGCCTATGGCGTGCTGGGTGAGCGGGAGAAATCCGTCGACGCCTATGCGCGGGCCGGTGCGTTGCGGCCGGACGACATGGGGATCGCACTGGCCGAGGCGCAGGCGTGGCTGGAGGGGTTGGCGCCGAGCGCTGCGTTTCCGCCGCGGGCGCTGGAATTGCTGAAGCGCGTGCATGCGGCCGATCCGCGGCAGCCGGCGGCGCTGTGGCACCTGGGGGTGGAGGCGGCGAAGCGGGGGGCGATGGACGAGGCGGTGTCGCTGTGGGAGCGGCTGGTGGCGGTGCTGCCGGCGGATGCGGAAGACGCGAAGATGGTGCGCGCAGCGATCGCTGCCGTGAGGCGCTGAGCTTCTTGCCGGGCGGGCGCGGGGCGGCCACCATGGGCGCAACAACCAAGGGGACCGCGCCATGGCGCTGCATGTGGACTACTACGCGTCGTTGAACTCGCCGTGGACGCATCTGGGGGCGGCGCGGCTGGAGGCGATGTGCGCGGCGCATGGGGCGAGCCTGCGGATCTGGCCGGTGGATTTCGGGGCGATCTTTCCGGCCTCGGGCGGGTTGCCGCTGCCCAAGCGGGCGCCGCAGCGGCAGGCGTATCGGATGATGGAGCTGGTGCGGTGGCGCGACTTCCTGGGCATTCCGATCGTGCTGCAGCCGAAGCATTTCCCGACGCCGGAGACGCTGACGGCGGCCTGCGTGATCGCGCTGCGCGAGACGATGGGCGATGCGCCGGCGATCCGCCTGGCGCACCGGGTGCTGAAGGCGGTGTGGGAGGAGGAGCTGAACCCGGCCGAGCCGGCGACATTGGGGCGGCTCATCGGCGAATGCGGGCTCGATGCCGCTGCGGTGCTGGCGCTGGGGGCCGATCCGCAGTGGCTGGAGCGGCGGACGGCGGACACCCAGGCGGCGCTGGCGCGCGGCGTGTTCGGCGCGCCGAGCTACGTGATCGGCGAGGAGATCTTCTGGGGCCAGGACCGGCTGGACTTCGTGGAGCGGCGGCTGGCGCGCGGCTGAAGGCCGTATTGCGCAGGTATCACGACTTCTGATACGGCGCTTTCCCGGTGCATGCAAAGGCATGCAGGGGGGAAAACGCCGGATGCTGCGCCTCGGGCTTGCGTTCTTCGCGTCCGGCTTCGCGGCGCTGCTGTGCCAGGTGGTGTGGCAGCGCATGCTGGGCCTGTTTGCCGGGTCCGACACGGTGTCGGCGGCGCTGGTGGTGGGCGCGTTCCTGACCGGGCTGGGGATCGGCACGATCCTGGCGGCGCGGGTGGCGGACCGGCTGAGCCGGGCGCAGGCGATCCTGGCGTTCGCGGCCTGCGAGATCGGGGTGGCGGTGTTCGCCCTGGCGTCGAAGCTGTTCCTGTATGACGGGCTGGCGATCGGGCTGGCCGGGTCGATCGACAGCCTGGCCGGCGTGTTCGCGCTGTGCTTCGCGGGGCTGGTGCTGCCGACGACGCTGATGGGCGCATCGCTGCCGCTGCTATCCCGCGCGGTGGCGACCTCGGTGCAGGATCTGGCGCCGCGGATCGCGCTGCTCTACGGGCTGAACACGGTGGGCGCAGGGCTGGGCGCGCTGATCGGCGGCTGGGTGATCCTGGGGACGCTGGGCTTCGAGGGAGCGCTGCGGCTGGCGGCGGCGCTGGAGGTGCTCGCGGCGCTGCTGGCGCTGACCCTGGTGCCGTTGATGCGGCGCAGCCCCGATCCGGCGGCCGCCCCGGCCGAGGCGCGCGCCGTGGCGGCGGGGGGGCTCGGAGACTCGGTGGGCTCGGTCCCGCTGTGGTGCGCGCTGGCGTTCCTGTCCGGTCTGGTGATCGTGGCGCTGGAGATCGTCTGGGTGCGGGTGGCCGGGCAGATCGGGCAGTACCACGCCTACATGTTCTCGACCCTGCTGGGGGTGTTCCTGCTCGCCGACGGGGCGGGCATGGCGATCGGTGGGCGGCTGGTGGAGCGGGTGCGCGACCCGCGGCCGGGCTTCTTCCTGCTGCAGGGGAGCGGGTTCCTGCTGGCGCTGGTGCTGCTGCTCGGCATGTGGTGGAGCATGCCTTACTGGCCCGGGGGCACCGAGCCGACCTGGCCGGATACGTGGCGGCTGCGCGGCGACAATCTGTGGATCGGCATCGCGGCGACGGTGGTGCTGGTGGCGCCGCCCTCGTTCCTGATCGGGCTGACCTTTCCATTCATCCAGCGCGCGGTGCAGCGGGATCTCGCGATGGTTGGCGCGCGGGTGGGCTGGGTGCAACTGGCCAACATCCTGGGCAATGCGGCGGGGTCGCTCGGCACCGGGCTGGTGGCGCTGCACTGGCTGGGCACGGCCGGGACGCTGGTGGCGCTGGCTGCGGTGACGGTGGGGTTGCTGCTGCTGTGGCTGCTGCGCAGCGGGCGGCAGAGCCGGGCGGGCTGGGCGTTGCTCGCCGCGGTGGTGGCGGGGCTGGCGCTGGTGCCGGGCAACGATGCCTGGTGGCGGCGGCTGCATGTGGAGAAGCCGGGCCAGCCGGTGGTGTGGGCGGAGGACCGCTCGGGTGTGGCGTTCTTCCGCGACGACACGGGGCTGGCCGAGCGGGCGCGGCATCAGCCGTGGAACAGGGATACCAGCCCGTTCTTCATCCAGGGCTTCTCGCAGGGGACGATCCCGTTCCTGCCGGTGCACATGCTGCTGGGGGCCGTCGGGCCGCTGGTGCATCCGGCGCCGCGCGACGTGCTGGTGATCGGGGTGGGGTCTGGCGGCACGCCGTGGGCGGCGGGGGTGAATCCGCTGAGCCGCGAGATCCGGGCGGTGGAGCTGGTGGCGCCGGTGCTGACGGCGCTGGAGGCGGTCGGGCGGCGGCACCCCGGCAGCCCGATGAACCTGCTGTTCACCGATCCGCGCTTCAAGGTGGAGTATGGCGACGGGCGGCGGGTGGTGGCGCGGGATACGCGGCTCTACGACGTGATCGAGGCGGATGCGATCCTGAGCGAGGCATCGCAGTCCGGCATGATGTATTCGCACGAGTTCCTGAGCCAGGTGCGCGCGCGGCTGGCGCCGGGCGGGCTCTATGTGCAGTGGGCGCCGACGCAGCGGAGCGTCGAGACATTCGCGGCGGTGTTCCCGCATGTGGTGATGCTGCAGCCGATCTCGATCATGATCGGGTCCAACACGCCGATCGCGTTCGACCGGGATCGACTGCTGGCGCGGCTGGCGGAGCCGGCGGTGGCGGCGCACCTCGCCCATGGGCGGGCGGGATGCTGCGACTGGTCGGCATTGATGCGCGATGCGCCGCGGCGCTGGGTGCCGGGGCAGGCGCGCGACGCCGCGCCGTTGAGCGACCTGTTCCCGCGCGACGAATTCTACCTGAACAGTGCGCTGGACTAGGCTGGCCGCGCGAGGCCGGGGCTGGCTAGTACCCGGCCATGGCGGCGGCCATGCGGCCAGCCTGGATCAGGGCGAACCAGAGGGTGACCGACATGCCCAGGATGGCGGCGGCGGCCAGGGGCATCGGCCAGCGGTCCTGCGAGCGCCGGCGCTGGCCGAAATCGCGCGGCAACGAGTGGCCGGCGGGATGGGGCTCGGTGGAGGGGGCAAGGCCAGACTGCACAAGGCCAGACTGAATTAGGCTGGGGGGCATGACAGCACCTTTCGCGACGGCCTGCTTCGATGCGGGCGAGCACAGAATCCCTCGGTTTGGTTAACACTTTGCTAGCGCCATGGGACACGGCGCATGGCATGAGGCGCGTGCCCCTAGATGGTGCAGCGGGGCGGCTTCCTGAGCGACGTTGCCCATTGTAGCATGCACCGATCCAAACAGGAGGACGGCCAATGGCGATTCGATACGACGACCGCGTGGCGATCGTGACCGGCGCCGGCGCGGGACTGGGGGAACAGCACGCCAAGTTGCTGGCCAGCCGCGGCGCCAAGGTGGTGGTGAACGACCCCGGCGGGGCGGTGGACGGGCGCGGCACCGCGGCCGCGGTGGCCGACAAGGTGGTGGCCGAGATCAAGGCGGCCGGCGGCGAGGCGGTGGCGAACTACGACTCGGTGGCCACCTGGGCCGGCGCGCAGAACATCATCAAGACGGCGATGGACACCTGGGGGCGCCTGGACATCCTGGTCGCCAATGCCGGCATCCTGCGCGACAAGTCGTTCAACAACATGGATATGGAGGATTTCGAGTTCGTGATGCAGGTGCACCTGATGGGCACCGTGTACTGCACCAAGGCGGCCTGGCAGATCATGCGCAACCAGCGCTACGGCCGCATCGTGGTGACGACCTCCGGCTCCGGCACTGTGGGCAATTTCGGCCAGGCCAATTACGGCGCGGCCAAGATGGCGGTGAACGGCTTCATCAACGTGATGCGCCACGAAGGCCAGAACTACAACATCAAGCTGAACGCGATCTCGCCCTCGGCGCGCACGCGCATGACGGAAAGCCTGATCCCGCCGGAAGTGGCGGAATGGATGCGGCCGGACCTGGTGTCACCGGCAGTGGCCTACATGTGCTCCGAGCAGTGCGACTTCTCGGGCGAAATCATCGGCGCCAATGCCGGGCATTTCCGCCGGGTGAAATACGTGGAGACGGCGGGTGTGTTCTACGATCCGGCAGCCCCGGTGACGATCGAGATGTTCGCGGATGCGCTGCCGCAGATCATGGACATGTCGACGGCCATCGAGCACGGCATGTCGTCGCGCCGGCTGCGCGAGCGGCTGGTGGCGATGGGGCGCGTGCCGGCCTGAGGCGGGAAAGGCCAGGGGCGCTGCCCCTGGACCCCGGCAGGGGGCCGAGCCCCCTGCACCCTCGGACATGAGAAAGAGGGGGCCTGGTCGGCGACGTGCCGGCCGGCCCCTTTTTCCTTAAGGCCTAACGCAGGGGCTGGAAGAAGGTGCGGATGTCCTCGGCAAGCAGCGCGGGCTGTTCCATCGCGGCGAAGTGGCCGCCGCGGGGCATCTCGGTCCAGTGGACGACGTTGTAGAGCCGCTCGGCCCATTCGCGCGGCGGGCGGAAGATCTCCCTTGGGAAGCGGGCGTGGCCCATCGGGGTCGCGATGCGAGCGCCGGGGGCGAACTGCGGGGCGGCCAAGGCGCGGTCCTTGTAGATGCGCAGGCTGGAGGCCGCGGTGCCGGTGAACCAGTAGATCGCGATGTTGGTGAGCAGCTGGTCGCGCGTGTAGCAGCGCCAGGGGTCGCCGTCGCAGTCGGACCAGACGCGGAATTTCTCGCCGATCCAGCCGGCGAGGCCGACCGGGGAATCGGTCAGCGCGTAGCCAAGCGTCTGCGGGCGGGTGCCCTGGAGGTGCGAATAGCCAGCCTCCGCCTCCCCCCAGCGGGCGAGTTCCTGGAGGTAGTGTTGCTCGGCGGCGCTGAGGCCCTCCTTCGGGGGAGCTGCCAGTAGCCGCATGATGAGGTTGAGGTGGATGCCCGCGACCTGGTCGGGGGCGGACTGTGCGACGGCGGTGGCGATGGCCGAGCCCCAGTCGCCGCCCTGGGCACCGTAGCGCGTGTAGCCGAGGCCGGCCATCAGCTTGGCGAACAGGCCGCCGATCGCCAGCGGGGGCATGCCCGGCGCCGTCGGGCGGGCGGAGAAGCCGAAGCCGGGCAGTGAGGGGATGACGAGGTCGAAGCTGTGCGGGCCCTGGGTGAGCAGGGGCGCGATCGCCTCGAACTCGACGAAGCTGCCGGGCCAGCCGTGGATGAGCAGGAGGGGGAGCGAGCCTGGGGACTCGCCCTTCATGTGGACGAAGTGGATGTCCTGCCCGTCGATGGTGGCGAGGAATTGCGGCAGCGCGTTGAGGCGGGCTTCCTGGGCGCGCCAGTCGAAGCGGTGGCGCCAGTGGTCGGCCAGCTCGCGCAGCCAGGGCAGCGGGGTGCCCCAGCCCCAGTCGTCGTCGTTGACCTCGTCCGGCCAGCGGGTGCGGTCGAGCCGGGCGTGCAGGTCGGCGATGTCGGCATCGGGGACGGCGATGCGGAAGGGGCGGAGGTTCATGGCGCGCATCCCTGGGCTGTGTTTTGGCACAAGGCCGGTGCGGGCGCATGGTAGCGGCTTGGAAGGGGAACGCGATGGGATTTCCGCTGGCGCTGCTCGACCTGGCCGGCACGGTAGCGCTGCTGCTCTGGGGCGTGCGCATGGTGCAGACCGGCGTGCAGCGGGCGTTCGGGCCGGATCTGCGGCGGTTGCTGGGCGGCGCGCTGCGCGGGCGGCTGGCGGCGTTTGCCGCGGGGCTCGGGGTGACGGCGGTGTTGCAGAGCAGCACGGCGACCGGGCTGATGGTGGCGGGGTTCGCGGCGGCGGGGCTGGTGGGGCTGGTGCCGGCGCTGGCGGTGCTGCTGGGGGCCGGGGTGGGCACGACGCTGATCGTGCAGGTGCTGTCGTTCCATGTTCCGGGGGTGCCGCCGGCGCTGTTCCTGGCCGGGTTCCTGATGTTCCGGCGCGGGCGGAGCGAGCGGGTGCGCGACCTGGGGCGGGTGGCGATCGGGCTCGGGCTGGTGCTGCTGTCCCTGCAGCTGCTGGTGGGGTTGGTGGCACCAGTCGCGGCGTCGCCGGGGCTGCGGGTTGCGCTGGACGCGCTGGCGGCCGAGCCGGTGCTGGCGGTGCTGGTGGCGGCGGTGGTGACGTGGGCCGCGCATTCCTCGATCGCCGTGGTGCTGCTGGTGGTGTCGCTGGCGGCGAATGGCGTGGTGGGGCCGATGGCGGCGATGGCGCTGGTGCTGGGGGCGAACCTGGGCACGGCGGTGAACCCGATCCTGGAGGGGTCGGAAGGGGGCGAGCCGGCGGCGCGGCGGCTGTCGATCGGGAATTTCCTGTTGCGCGCGGTGGGGTGCGTAGCGGTGCTGGCGGGGCTTGGGCCGCTGGCCGGCGTGCTGGTGCCGCTGGTGGGCGATGCGGGGCGGCTGGTGGCGCTGTTCCACACCGGGTTCAACCTGGCGCTGGCGGCCGTGATGCTGCCGTTGCTGGGGCCTTATGCGGCACTGCTGCGGCGGGTGTTCCCCGACCGGGTGGAGGCGGTGGACCCGGCGCGGCCATTGTATCTGCGCGAGGCGACGCGCGAGGTGCCGATGGTGGCGATCGGGGCGGCGGCGCGCGAGGCGCTGCGGCTGGCGGATGTGCTGGAGGCGATGCTCACGGGGCTGCGCGAGGCGCTGGAGAAGCCGGAGCGGCGGCCGATCGACGCGGCGCGGCGGCTGGACGACGTGGTCGACCGGCTGAACACCGCGATCAAGGCGTATCTCACCGGGCTCGATTCAGCGGCGATGGGCGATGCGGATCATCGGCGGGTGGAGGAGGTTCTGGTGTTCGCGCATAACCTGGAACATGCCGCGGACGTGGTGGAGCGCAACCTGATGGGGGCGGCGGCCAAGCGGCTGAAGCGCCGGCTGGAGTTCGCGCCCACCGACCAGGCGACGCTGCTGGCGCTGGTGGACCGGCTGGTGGCGAACCTGCATGCCGCGGGCTCGGTGTTCATGACCGAGGATGTGCGCGCCGCCCGTGCTCTGGCCGCCGAGAAGGAGCTGTTCCGCGACGCGGAGGATGCGGCGACCCAGGCGCATTTCGCGCGGCTGCGGACGGGGAATGCCGAGCGGGCGGAGGCGGGGGCGCTGCATCTGGATGTGTTGCGCGACCTCAAGCAGGTGAACGCGCATCTGGTGGCGGCGGCTGCCTATCCGGTGCTGAAGGCGCAGGGCGAGTTGCTGCCAAGCCGCCTGCGCGAACGGGGATAGGATGGGAGGTCCAGGAACCTCAGGTTCCTGGCGGGTCCAGGGCGGAGCCCTGGCCTTAAGCTGTCCCCGTGCTGCCAAATCCGCCGGCGCCGCGTGCTGTGGCGTCCAACTCGGGGACTTCGTGCCAGGTCGCGCGGACCACCGGGGCGAGGACGGCCTGGGCGATGCGCATGCCGCGTTCGATGGTGAACGGCTCCTGGCCGGCGTTCATGACGATGACCTGGAGTTCGCCGCGGTAGTCCTCGTCGATGGTGCCGGGACTGTTGGGCAGGACGATGCCGTTCTTCAGCGCGAGGCCGGAGCGGGGGCGGATTTGCAGCTCATGGCCGGGGGGGATGGCGACGGCCAGACCGGTGGGGACGAGGCTGCGCTGGCCCGGGGCCAGGGTGAGCGGCGCGGCGACGGCGGCGAGCAGGTCCATGCCGGCGGCACCCGGGGTGGCGTAGGACGGCAGCGGGAGGCCTTCGCTGTGCGGCAGGCGCTTCACCTGGACTTGGACGGTCATGCGAGGGCTTCCGTGATGCCCATCGCTTCCGCGATACGTTGGGCGAGGCGTTGGGCGACTTCGTCCTTGCCGAGGCGGGGCCAGGGCTCGATCCCGGCTTCGGTGACGAGGTGGATCTCGTTCTCGGTGCCGCCCATGATGCCGGTGCCAGGCGAGACGTCGTTGGCGACGATCCAGTCGGCGTTCTTGCGGCGGCGCTTGTCCTGCGCGTGGGCGAGCATGTCGTGCGTCTCGGCGGCGAAGCCGACCACCAGGCGCGGGCGGCGGGGGCCGGTGGCGATGGTGGCGAGGATGTCGGGGTTGGGGATGAGGGCGAGGGCCGGGGGGGCGCCGTCGGGGGTTTTCTTCAGCTTGAGATCGGCTTCGCTGGCCACGCGCCAGTCGGCGACGGCGGCGGCGAAAATGGCGACATCGGCCGGGAGGGCGGCTTCGCATGCGGCGAGCATCTGACGGGCGGTCTCGACCTTGCGGACGGTGACGCCCGGCGGCGCAGGGACGGAGACGGGGCCGCTGACCAGGGTGACGCGGGCGCCGAGGGCAGCCAGCGCGGCGGCGATGGCGTGGCCCTGGCGGCCGGAGGAGCGATTGGCGATGTAGCGCACCGGGTCGATCGGCTCGTGGGTGGGCCCGCTAGTGACCAGCACGTGGCGACCAGCGAGCGGCTGCGCAGGGGGCGCGAGGAGGGCCTCGATCGCGGCGAGGATGGCGGGGGGCTCGGCCAGCCGGCCGGGGCCGAACTCGCCGCAGGCCATGGCCCCCTCGTCCGGGCCGACCACCGCCACGCCGCGGGCGCGCAGGGTGGCGATGTTGGCCTGGGTGGCCGCGTGGTCCCACATGCGCACGTTCATCGCGGGGGCCACCAGCACGCGCTTGTCGGTGGCGAGCAGGACGGTGGAGGCGAGGTCGTCGGCGAGGCCGTGGGTCATCTTGGCGAGAAGGTCGGCGGTGGCCGGCGCCACCACCACGAGGTCCGCCGAGCGGGAGAGCTGGATGTGGCCCATCTCGTTCTCGTCGGACAGCGAGAAGATGTCCTCGAACACCTTGTTCTCGCTGATCGCCTGGAGGGTGAGCGGCGTGACGAACTGGGCGCCGCCCTTGGTCAGCACGCAGGTGACATGGCCACCGGCCTTGCGGATGAGGCGGACCAGTTCGATCGCCTTGTAGGCGGCGATGCCGCCGGCGACGATCAGCAGGATGCGCTTGCCGATCATGGGAGGCCGATCACAGGCGCCAGCCGCTGTGGATGGCGGCGATGCCGCCGGCGAGGTTCTGCACCCGCACCTGCGCGAAGCCGGCACGGGCCATCATGGCGGCCAGCGTGTCCTGGTCGGGGTGCATGCGGATGCTTTCGGCGAGGTACTGGTAGCTCTCGGCGTCGTTGGCGACGGCCTGGCCGAGGCGGGGCAGCACCTTGAACGACCAGGCGTCATACAGCGGGGCGAGGGCCGCGACCTGGACGCGGGAGAATTCCAGGCACAGGAAGCGCCCGCCGGTCTTCAGCACGCGGCGTGCCTCGGCCAGCACCGCGTCCTTGTCGGTGCAGTTGCGCAGGCCGAAGGCCATGCTGACGGTATCGACCGCCCGGTCGGGCAGCGGCAGTTGCTCGGCGTCGGCAACGAGGAACGACACGCCGGCGACCTGGGCGCGGCCGAGCAGGCGTTCGCGCCCGACGGTCAGCATCGCCTCGTTGATGTCCGACAGGATGGCCGGGCCGCCGCCGGCCTGGCGCCAGCGCAGCGTGATGTCGCCGGTGCCGCCGGCGAGGTCGAGCAGGGAGCGATGAGGGCGCGGATCGAGGCGCGTGGTGAAGATCGACTTCCAGGCGCGGTGGACGCCGAGGGACATCAGGTCGTTCATCACGTCGTAACGCCGCGCCACGCTGTCGAACACGGCGCGGACCATCGGCTTCTTCTCGGCGACCGGGATGTCGCGGAAGCCGAAATGGGTGGTCTGCCGCTCGGGGGTGGGATTGTCCGACATGGGAAGGACTGTATAGCGTCCAGCCCCATGCCGGAACTCCCCGAAGTCGAGACCGTGATGCGCGGGCTGCGCGCCCAGCTGGAGGGGCGGGTGATCAGCCGCGCGCTGGTGCATCGGGCGGACATGCGCTTTGCGTTCCCGGCTGGATTGGCGGCGCGGATGACCGGGGCGCGCGTGATGTCCTTCCGGCGGCGGGCGAAATACATCCTGATGCGGCTGGACGGCGGGGACAGCGTGCTGATCCATCTCGGCATGTCCGGGCGGATGGTGATCGAGCGGGCGGGGCGCAACGCGATGCCGGCGCACGAGCACGTGACGCTGGAGACGGATGACGGGACGGTGGTGGGCTTCGTCGATCCCCGTCGCTTCGGCTCGGTGGACCTGGTGGCGACGGCGGCGGAGGACGCGCACCGCCTGCTGGCGGGGCTGGGGCCGGAGCCGCTGGACGACGCGTTCGACGCCGCCGTGCTGGGCGCGGCGCTGGCCAATCGCCGGACGCCGTTGAAGGCGGCGCTGTTGGACCAGCGCAACGTGGCCGGCCTGGGCAACATCTATGTCTGCGAGGCGCTGTTCCGCGCGGGCCTGGCCCCGGACCGGCTGGCCGGCAGCGTGACGCGCCCTGGCGTCGTGCGGCTGGTGGCCGAGATCAAGGCGACGCTGGGCGAGGCGATCGCCGCCGGCGGGTCCAGCCTGCGCGACTATGTGCAGCCGGACGGGGAGCTGGGGTATTTCCAGCATGCCTGGAAGGTCTATGGCCGCGAAGGGGCGCCCTGCCCCGCCTGCCCGGGGCCGCCGGGGTGCATGGGCGTGGCGCGGGTGGTACAGGCGGGGCGCAGCACCTTCTATTGCCCGCGAAGGCAGCGTTAGCTACCAACCGGCCAGAACGAGGGAGGCACGCATGCCCGAGATGATCATCGTCGAGACGCACGGCCCGGTCGGGCTGATCCGCCTCAACCGGCCGACGGCGTTGAACGCGCTGTGCGACCAGCTGATGGAGGAGCTCGGCGCCCAGCTCCTGGCGTTCGACGCCGACCCGGCGATCGGGGCGATCGTGCTGACCGGCAGCGAGCGGGCCTTCGCCGCCGGCGCGGACATCAAGGAGATGCGCGAGCGCAGCTACCCGGGCGTCTATCTCGACGATTTCATCGGCAAGCGGTGGGAGACGGTGCTGCGGGTGCAGAAGCCGGTGATCGCGGCCGTGGCCGGCTTCGCGCTAGGCGGCGGCTGCGAGCTGGCGATGATGTGCGACATCATCCTGGCCGCCGACACGGCGAAGTTCGGCCAGCCGGAGATCAACCTGGGCGTGATCCCAGGCGCGGGCGGGACGCAGCGGCTGACGCGGTCGGTGGGCAAGAGCAAGGCCATGGAGATGGTGCTGACGGCGCGGATGATGGACGCGGCGGAGGCCGAGCGGGCCAACCTGGTCAGCCGCGTGGTGCCGGCGGCGGAGCTGGTGGGCGAGGCGATCAAGGTGGGCGAGAAGCTCGCCTCGCTGTCGCCGGTGGCGGTCGCGATGGCCAAGGAGGCGGTGAACCGCGCCTTCGAGAGCACGCTGTCGGAAGGGGTGCGCTTTGAGCGGCGGCTGTTCCTGTCGCTGTTCGGCACGCCGGACCAGAAGGAAGGGATGGCGGCCTTCGCCGAGAAGCGCAAGCCGCAGTTCGGCAAGGGCTGAGCCGCCGGGCGGGGGTCGCGCAGGGCTGCCCTGCCGCCCCCCGGACGGCGCGCCGCGCACGGTTCCTTGACTCGCGGCGGCCGGCCCCATAGAACGCGCCCCTTGCCGCCGGGGACGAACTGCCTGCATGGTGTCGTTGTCGGCGCCTTGTCGTGCCCGCCAGAATTCGCAGCCCCGCCCGCCCTTTCCTGTCCACGCCGCCCATAGCCGGAACCCGATCAGCCCATGGCCAACACCGCCTCCGCCCGCAAGCGCATCCGCCAGATTGAACGCCGCACCGAGCGGAACAAGGCGCGTACGTCGCGCATGCGGACCTTCATCAAGAAGGTCGAGGCCGCGGTCGCCAGCGGCAACAAGGACGCCGCCACCGCGGCGCTGCGCGAGGCGCAGCCCGAGATGCAGCGCGCCGCCGGCAAGGGCGTGATCCATCGCAACACCGTGGCACGTAAGATCTCCCGCCTGTCGGCCCGCGTGAAGGCGCTGGCCGCCGCCTGAGCCGTCCCTGGCCAACCCATGCCGCACTGCGGCATGGGTTGGCCGGTGCTGCGCCGCGACCCGCCCGTCCGGCCCGCGTTGTGGCGCGGCACCACTGATCGGATCCGTGCCCGGGGCGTCCCGGGCCCCTGCGCGGCAGGGCTGTCCGACACAGATCAAGCACTTGGCGCATTACTCTCAGGCGCCATAGTATTGCTTCAATAAAACCCTCGCCGATTATTTATGTGTGGCCGATCCGCGACGGCAGATTGCCAAATTGACCCAATTTGACGTTGCCTTGGAACGGGTTTCGGCCTAGTCATTTCTTAGTCAGCAGGCGCCGCTTCGGCGGGCCGGCTCTGGCCACGGCAAGCGGCGCTTCCTCATCGGGGAAGGCGGCGGACCGGGCCGGCGACAGGGGACGGGTGCGCGCCAAACCGGTGCGGCCCCCTCGGGAGGACGGGCGATGGTGTTGAACAGCGACGTCGAGGGGGAGCATTCCACGACAATGGATCAGTTTCCCACCGAGCAGCTGGCCACCCAATGGGCGCGCGTGCGCGGCCGGCTCCAGCAGGAGGTCGGCGAGGTCGAATACCGCACCTGGCTGCGGCAGATGACCCTGGTCGGGCTCGAGGGCGACGAGATCACCGTGCATTTGCCGACGCGCTTCCTGCGCGACTGGGTGCGGGCCCAGTTCGGCGACCGGCTGACCGCGCTGTGGCAGGAGCAGATGCCCGCCGTCCGGCGCGTGGAAGTCGGCGTGGGCCATGGCGGCGGCACCGGCCTGGCCGAGAGCGTCGCCCCGCCGCCGCGGCCGCCGTCGCTGGCCCCTGGCACGATCGCGGGCGCGCGCGCCGAGGCCATCCGTCCAGACCCCAACCGTGCCGAGCCCCGCGCCAACGGACATGACGATCGCACCGCCGACGCCACGCAGGCGCCGCTTGACGGGCGCTTCACCTTCGACAGCTTCGTGGTCGGCAAGCCGAACGAGTTCGCCCATGCCTGCGCGCGGCGCGTGGCCGCCCAGCCGGCCTGCCAGGGGTTCAACCCGCTGTTCCTCTACGGCGGCGTCGGCCTCGGCAAGACCCACCTGATGCATGCCATCGCCTGGGAACTCACCGCGCCGGACCGTCCAGGCGGCCCCGTCTCGGTCGCCTACATGTCGGCCGAGAAGTTCATGTACCGGTTCATCTCGGCCATCCGCAGCCAGAGCACGATCCAGTTCAAGGAGCAGCTGCGCTCGGTCGACGTGCTGATGATCGACGACCTGCAGTTCCTCATCAACAAGGACGCCACGCAGGACGAGTTCTTCCACACCTTCAACGCCCTGGTGGAGGGCGGCAAGCAGATCGTGGTCTCGGCCGACAAGTCCCCCTCCGACCTCAGCGGCCTGGAGGAGCGGGTGCGTACCCGCCTCGGCAGCGGCATGGTCGCCGACCTGCACGCCACCACCTTCGAGCTGCGCGTCTCGATCCTGGAGGCCAAGGTGGCGCGGGCAGGCGTCGCGGTGCCGGCCAAGGTGCTGGAGTTCCTGTCGCACAAGATCACATCGAACATCCGCGAGCTCGAAGGCGCGCTCAACCGCCTGATCGCGCACGCCAACCTGTTCGGCCGCTCGATCACGCTCGAAACCACGCAGGAAGTGCTGCACGACATCCTCAAGGCGCATGACCGGCGGGTGACGATCGAGGAGATCCAGAAGCGGGTCGCCGAGCACTGGAACATCCGCCTCACCGACATGTCCTCCGCCCGGCGCGCCCGCGCGGTGGCCCGGCCGCGGCAGGTGGCGATGTATCTCGCCAAGCAGCTCACCAGCCGCTCCCTGCCCGAGATCGGGCGGCGCTTCGGCAACCGCGACCACACCACGGTGATGCATGCCGTGTCGCGCGTCACTGAACTGATCGAGCGCGACGCGGCCTTCGCGGAGGATGTGGAGCTGTTGCGCAGGATGTTGGAAAGCTAAGGAAGAGCCATTTTTTTGTGAACAAAAAGAAGCAAAAAAACTTCATCCTCAGGCACCGTGCTTTACGAATTTCCCAAGGCGCAGATGGATAAAAGTTTTTTGCTTCTTTTTTTCAAAAAAGAAGCGCTTTCTCCCTCGCCCTGAATCCGTGCCCCCGGCGGGAACCCACCCGGCAGCGCGAAATTTGGCATCATGCTTCACGGCGCGGTAAACTGCCCGGCCGATTCGGGCGCGCGTCGGGATGCGGCCCACAGAGGATCATGCGATGAAGTTCAAGGTCGACCGTGCGATCCTGCTCAAGGCTTTGGCGCACGTGCAGAGCGTGGTCGAGCGGCGCAATACCATTCCCATCCTCGCCAACGTGATGATCGCGGTGCGCGACGGCAAGCTGACGCTGACCGCCACCGACATGGAGATCGCCATCGTCGAGGACGTCGCCGCCGACAGCAGCCGCAACGGCGCCTGCACGGCGCCCGCCGCCACGCTCTACGAGATCGTGCGCAAGCTGCCCGACGGCGCGGTGGTGGAGCTGGATTGCCCGGGCGGGGATGCCCAGTTGGCCCTGCGCGCGGGGCGCTATGCCACCAGCCTGGTGGTGCTGCCGACCGACGACTTCCCGTCGATGACCGCCGGCACCCTGCCGCACAAATTCGCCCTGCCGGCCCAGACCCTGCGCGGCCTGATCGACCGGACGCGCTTCGCCATCTCCACCGAGGAGACGCGCTACTACCTGAACGGCATCTACATCCATCAGACCGAGGCCGATGGCGCCAAGGTGCTGCGCGCGGTCGCAACCGACGGGCACCGGCTGGCCCGCGTGGAGGAGCCGCTGCCCGAGGGGGCCGGGGCGATGCCCGGCGTGATCGTGCCGCGCAAGACGGTCGGCGAGCTGCGCAAGCTGCTCGACGAGGTCAGCGGCGAGGTCGAGGTCGCGCTGTCAGACACGCGCATCCAGTTTCGCGTCGGCACCGTGACGCTGACCAGCAAGCTGATCGACGGCACTTTCCCGGAATACGAACGCGTGATCCCGCGCGACAACGACAAGGTGCTGCGCGTCGGCCGCCAGGATTTCGCCGAGGCCGTGGCGCGCGTGGCGGCCATTTCCTCCGAGCGGTCGCGGCCGGTGAAGATGTCCCTGGCGCGCGACCTTCTGGTGCTCTCGGCCTCCAGCCCCGAGCAGGGCACGGCGAGCGAGGAGCTGGACGGCGAGCGCGTGGAGTATGCCGCCGGTCCGCTCGAGATCGGCTTCCAGGCGCGCTACCTCAACGACATCACCGACCAGATCAAGGAGAAGGTGGAATTCCGCTTCTCCGACGGCGCCGCCCCCACCGTGGTGCTGGACAGCGCCGACGCCAGCGCGCTCTACGTGCTGATGCCGATGCGGGTCTGACCCCGCCGCGCATGCCCCCCCGGAGCGCGTGATGGCGCTGCCGCCGCCGCTGCGGCTGACCCGGCTCGCCCTGACCGAATTTCGCAGCTACGCGGCCCTGACCTGGCGGCCGCAGGCGCGCATCTCGGTGCTGCATGGCCCGAACGGCAGCGGCAAGACCAACCTGCTGGAAGCAATCTCACTGCTGGTGCCCGGGCGCGGGCTGCGCGGCGCGCGGATCGGCGACCTGCAGCGCATCGGCGCCGGCGGCTGGGCGGTCGCGGCGCGGTTCGAGACACCCGACGGCCCCATGGATATCGGCACCGGCTCCGTGCCGGAGGGGCGCCCCGACCGGCGCGCGTTCCGGCTCGATGGCGCGCCGCCGCGCAGCCAGGCCGACGTGGCACGGCGCGTGGCCGCCGTGTGGCTGACGCCGCAGATGGATCGGCTGTTCCAGGAAGCGGCCTCAGGCCGACGCCGCTTCCTCGACCGCCTGGTCTATGCGCTGGAGCCCGCCCACGCGCGCGAGGTCGCGGCGCACGACACCGCCATGGCCGGGCGCAACCGATTGCTGGCCGAGGGGCGGCGCGATCCGGCCTGGCTCGCGGGGCTCGAGGATTCGATGGCCCGCCATGCAGTGGCGGCCACGGCGGCGCGGATGGACGTGGTGGCGCGCCTCAACGCGGCCCCGCCGGAAGGGGCGTTCCCGGCGGCCCGCATGGTGCTGGAATGCCCGATCGCCGCCCGGCTGGCCGCCGAGCCGGCGCTGGCGGTGGAGGACTGGCTGCGGGCGGAACTGGCGGCCGGGCGTCTTGGCGATGCCGCGCAGGGCTCAGCCCGCCTCGGCGCGCATCGCTGCGACATGGGGCTGCAGGACGCCGCCACCGCCCTGCCGGCGGCGCTGGCCAGCACCGGGCAGCAGAAGGCGCTGCTGATCGGCGTGGTGCTGGCCCATGCCGGGCTCCTGGCCGCCGCCCGCGGCTTCGCGCCGCTGCTGCTGCTCGACGAGCCGGCCGTCCACCTCGACCCCGACCGCCGCGCGGCGCTGTTCGATGCGTTGCTGCGCACGCCCGCGCAGGCGTTCCTGACCGGCACGGACGCGGCGGCGTTCGCCCCGTTGCGCGGCCATGCCGAGGCGCTGCGAACCACCGGCACCGGGCTGGAACCGGACCCGGACTTCCCCCCGCCGGCGGGCGCGCAAGGGTGCGGCAAAACTGGCCAAAGCCAAGGAAATCCATTATGTTGAGCGCTTACCCCAGACACCCCGGAGCACCAAGTCGGCATGACTGACACCGCCGCGCCGAAGCCCGATGCCACGGCCCCTGAGAACGATGCGTACGACGCTGCATCCATCTCCGTGCTGCGCGGCCTGGATGCCGTCCGCAAGCGCCCGGGCATGTATATCGGCGACACCGACGACGGCTCCGGCCTGCACCACATGGCCTTCGAGATCATCGACAACTCGGTCGACGAGGCGCAGGCCGGCTATGCCGACCGCGTCAGCCTGACCCTGAACGGCGACGGCAGCGTCACGGTGCGCGACAACGGCCGCGGCATCCCGACCGACATCCACCACGAGGAAGGCGTCTCGGCCGCCGAGGTGGTGCTGACCAAGCTGCACGCCGGCGGCAAGTTCAACCAGAACTCCTACAAGGTCTCCGGCGGCCTGCACGGCGTCGGGGCCGCGGTGGTCAACGCCCTGTCCGAATGGATGGAGGTGCGGATCTGGCGCAACGGGCTGGAGCATTTCATCCGCTTCCGCCATGGCGACGCCGAGGCCCCGCTGTCGGTGGTCGGCCCGTCGGACCGGCCGGGCGGCACGGAAGTCACGTTCAAGCCCTCGACCGGCACCTTCACCAAGGTGGAGTTCGATTTCGCGGTGCTGGAGCGGCGGCTGCGCGAGCTGGCCTTCCTCAACTCGGGCCTGGCGATCGTCCTGCGCGACGAGCGGACCTCGACGCCGGTGGAAGTCGCCTTCCACTACGAGGGCGGGCTGGTGGAATTCGTGAATTGGCTCGATCGCGCCAAAACCCCCGTCATCACGCCGCCGATCAGCGTGAACGGCAGCGGCATGGGCCCGCTCGGCGAGATCAAGGTCGAGCTGGCGCTCTCCTGGAACGACAGCTTCCACGAGACGATGCTCTGCTTCACCAACAACATCCCGCAGCGCGACGGCGGCGCCCACCTGGCCGGCTTCCGCCAGGCGCTCACCCGCGTGGTTTCCAAATATGCCGAGGGCATGGGCAAGAAGGACAGCCTGGCCCTGGTCGGCGACGACATGCGCGAGGGCATGACCGCCGTGCTGTCGGTGAAGGTGCCCGACCCCAAGTTCTCCTCGCAGACCAAGGACAAGCTGGTCTCCTCCGAGGTCCAGCCGGTGGTGCATGTCGCCGTGGCGGACGCGGTCGGCCACTGGTTCGAAACCCACCCACGCGAGGCCAAGTCGATCATCCAGAAGGTGATGGACGCCGCCGCCGCCCGCGAGGCCGCCCGCAAGGCCCGCGAACTCACCCGCCGCAAGGGCGTGCTGGACGTCTCCACCCTGCCCGGCAAGCTCGCCGACTGCCAGGAGCGCGACCCCGCCAAGTCCGAGCTGTTCATCGTCGAGGGCGACAGCGCCGGCGGCTCCGCCAAGCAGGGCCGCGACCGCAAGAACCAGGCGATCCTGCCGCTCAAGGGCAAGATCCTGAACGTGGAGCGCGCCCGCTTCGACCGCATGCTGGGCAGCGCCGAGATCGGCACGCTGATCACCGCACTCGGCACCGGCATCGGCCGCGGCGAGCCGGAGCAGGGCGGCTTCGACATCGGCAAGCTGCGCTACCACAAGATCATCATCATGACCGACGCGGACGTCGACGGCTCGCACATCCGCACCCTGCTGCTCACCTTCTTCTTCCGCCAGATGCGCCCGCTGATCGACCGCGGCCACCTCTACATCGCCCAGCCGCCGCTCTACCGCGCCAAGCGCGGCAACGACGAGCGCTACCTGAAGGACGACGCGGCGCTGGAGCGCTTCCTGCTCGACAAGGTGCTGGGCGACGCGAAGCTGGCCTACGCCAACGGCCAGCACTTCGAGGGCCCGGAGCTGGACGCCGAGGCCGCCTGGCTGCGCGAGGCCAGCCAGCGCCTCCAGCGCCTGTCCGGCGGCGGCGGCATCCCGGTGGCGCTGCTGGAACAGGCGGCGATCGTCGGCGCGCTGACGCCGGACGAGAACCGGATCAACGCGGTCGCCGCCGACCTCAGCGCCCGGCTGAACGCCGTGTCGCTACCCGCCGAGCGCAGCTGGGTCGCCACCGCCAATGCCGGCGGCGGGCTGACCATGGCGCGCTCGGTCCGCGGCGTCGCGGAGATCCACAAGCTCGATGCCGCGGCCATGCGCAGTGCGGAGGCGCGCTGGCTGAACGAGCGCGCCGGCGACCTCATGCGCCGCTTCGCCGAGCCCGCGACGCTGATGCTGGACAAGACCGAGGCGCCCGCCCGCGGCCCGGCCTCGGCCTTCGAGCGCATCATCGCCCAGGGCCGCCGCGGCCTGTCGATCCAGCGCTTCAAGGGACTGGGCGAGATGAACCCGGACCAGCTGTGGAAAACCACGCTCGACCCCGCTGTGCGCACGCTGCTGCAGGTGGAAGTGGGCGACACCGAGGACGCCGAGGGCGTGTTCTCCACCCTGATGGGCGACGTGGTCGAACCGCGGCGCGACTTCATCGTCGGCAACGCGCTGAAGGTCGCCAACCTCGACGTTTAGCGTTTTCCACCGTCGTCCGGCCGCGGCAGCGCCTCCTTGCGGATCGTCACCTGCGCCCGGCCGTGGTTGTTGTTGTACAGGCGTTTGCTCACGCCGCTGCGCCAGCCAGTGGGTAGCCAGTAGATGGCGTCGTTGAGATAGAGGAATAGCTCCCCGCTCTCCGGCGCCACGAAGCGGGCGACGAGGCGCCGGTCGCGTTTCTCGCGGCTCCCGGCGTCCCGCGCCACCAACGGAACCTCGATTCGGTCAAGCGACAGCAGCGGCCACTCCGCGCTGCCATTGGCGCCGACGCGGGCAATCGGCTGGAGCCACTCGGCACTCCACCAGCGCCGGATCGGCAGGCCCAGCGTGTGCACGCTCCACCAGGAGTCGACCCGGAAGCCGCCGACGCCCGACATGACCGTGTCGTCCTTGAAGGGGTGAATCTCGTCCAGCCAGAGCGTGTAGGTGCGGCCCTTCTCCAGCATCACGCCACTGGCCCAGCAGAGCCACCTGGCATCCAGGGGAGTGGCCCCTGCCATGACCTGGCCGTCGCGCAGCGGGACGGCTTTCGTGGCCGTGCAGAACGGCGCACCAGCGGAAGCGGCGTGGTGAGTGACCATGCTCCGGCTGACAGTGACGGCCAAAGCGAGCGCCATGGCCACCACGACAGCGCCTGGCAGGTCGTATTTCACGATCGGCCGCGCGATGGCGGTTGCGGTCGGGCTGGTGCGCACCCGTCGCGCCAGCCGCATCGAACGGCTGCCGCGCACCGACTCCGCCAGCCCCGGGGCCGGGAACCACGCGCCGCGGGCGCAGTCGCGCGCCGCATCACGCAGCACGCCGTCCCGGCGGCGCAGCAGCCAGAACACCAGCACCAGCCCCCCGAACACCATCGGATAGGCGACGATCGCCTGCACCCAGGCGGCGGCATAATCAGGCACCAGCTCGCCCAGCACACGCTCCACGCTGCCGAGATTGGCCGACACGCCCCGGTCGAGCGCGGCATAGCCCGCGGGCCGGGTACCGTCATCACCCGATCCGAACACCATGCCGACCAGCCAGTCCAGCGTGCCGGCGATCCACGGTGCCGTCACGGGCAGCAGGACAAGCAAGGCCGCCACCGCAAGCTGCAGGTAGTACAGCACCTGACGCCACCAAATCGCGTCGCGCGCCGACTCCAGCATGGTGGGGTTGGCGGTGAGCGTCAGGCGGCAATCGGTGAGAGCGGTATGCTCCCCATCCGCGCACATCTCCTTCGCCGTGCCCGAGAGGGTCAGCGGGGCATAGCCCTCGTTGCCCCACAGCATGCGCTCGGCCACCGAGGGGTGGACCACCGGCTCGCCGCCCCATTTCGGGTCAGCTGCGACAGTGCGCGGGCCATAGCGATAGAACATCGCAGACCCCCGCCGCGGGTCGTGGCGCGGACCAATGGCTGACGCCTCGTCGGCGAAGTCCGCGATCGCGTGGTCGTCGAAGCGCAACCCTGCCTCCTCGGCGCCCTCGGCCACCCAGACGAGCGGCACCAACGACAGCTCGCCGTCCGGATAGCCGCCGCCGACATCCGAATGCGCCCCGGCGAACCAGACCTCCCGCACGCGGCCAGCCGCATCGTTGGCGCCTTCGAACCGCACCGGGTGGAAGGTCTGGCGGTCGTCGTCCAGCGCCAGGGCGTGGCGCGCTGCCACCACGCTGCCCGACAGGGTCTGGTTGTGGAAGGACATCGGCCAGATCAAGAAGTCGATGGCCGCCCGCAGCTCGTCGAACGGCACGCCGAACGCCTCGACGGTGTCGAACAGGCCGACATAGCGGATCGCAACCTCGCCGCGCCCCTGCGCCGAAGCCGCGGCCTTGACGCTGTCGTAGGGGACATGGCCGCGCAGGCGGGACCAGGCCCCAAGCACCGCATCGCGCAGGGTTCGAACGAGGTGGATATGCGGCCGGCGCGTCCAGCTCGTCGAGAAGCTCTTGCTGGCGGCCCGGTAGGCGCGCCACGCGGCCTTGGCGTTGCGCCCCATCTCGTCGCTAGCCACGCGGCGGCCGCCGATCTCGGCCGGCATCAGGCCCTCACAGGCGATCAGCCCGATCAGAGTGCGGATGGTGAAGGCCCCGCGGCTGAAGCCGAACATCAGGATCTCGTCGCCCTCGCGCCAGTTCCACGACAGGAACCGGTAGAGCTCGCGCACGTTGGACGGCACCCCGATGCCCGTCGCCCCATCGAGCATCGCATAGGGGCGGAAGCCGGAGGTGCCGACGCCGGGGATGTAGCGGGCCACCTGGTCGCCGCGCGAGCGGTCGGTGGCGCAGTACAGGCGCCATACATTCGACTCCTGCCTGGTGAAAGCATTGCCCGTGCCGTCGGCGAAGATGACCAGCCTGCGCGACATCACGATCCCTCCCTTTCTTTATCGAAACATAAACCCCGATGCCCCGCCCTGCAAGCTTTCCGATCACGGCCCTTCTCGCCGCCGCGCTGGCCGGCGCCAGCCCCGCCGCGGCCCGGGAGCCGCCGGCGATGGCCGGCATGCTCGCCGCCCACAACGAAGCCCGGCGCGCCGCGGGTGTCCCGCCGCTGCAATGGTCGGCCGACCTGGCCGCCTCAGCCGCCCGCTGGGCCGAAACCCTGCGTGGAAGAGGTTGCGCGATGCGCCATAGCGGGCAGGCAGGCGTGGGCGAGAACCTCGCCTGGGCCGGCGGCCAGCGAATGACGCCGGGTCAGGTGGTCGGCATGTGGGTGGGGGAACGGCGCGACTACAACGCCGCGCGAAACACCTGCGCCCCCGGTGCGGTCTGCGGCCACTACACCCAGGTCGTCTGGCGCGAGACGCGCGCCGTCGGCTGTGCCCGCGCAAGCTGCGGCAGCAGCGAAATCTGGGTCTGCCAATATTCCCCGCCCGGCAACATCGTCGGCCAGCGCCCATTCTGACCAGCCGGGGTTCTGACCGGGCGGGAACCCCGCCGCGCCGCCACCTGTTGCCTCGGCAGACCCGCCGGCACCCGGCCGGCCGCGTGCCAGAGGAGACAAGCATGCGACTCTTGATCCTGTCCGCCGCCCTGTCCGCCGGACTGCTCATGTCCGCGCCGCCCGCCCAGGCGCAGCTGGACATCCAGCAACTGCTCCAGGGCCTGACCACCGGCAACCAGCGCGACGACCAGGCCCTGCGCGACGCGTTCGAGCGCGGCTACGAACGGGGCCGGCAGGACGAAGCCCGGGCCCAGCGCGACCGCGACGACCGGGTTAGCCGTCGCGACCGCGATCGCTTCGATCCGCGCTACCCCCGCGACGACCGACGCTGATCGCAGCAATCGCCGCACCGGCAGCGACTGCTCACGACCGGCGCCGCTTCGCGCCTATGCAATAGCGGCGGACGTCAGGCCCCGCGGCGGCGGCGCAGCGCCGCCATGCCCAGCAGCCCGGTGCCCAGCAGCGCTGCCGACAGAGGCTCGGGCACCGTGGTCCCCGGCGTCGCGCTGCCGAAGGTCACGTCGTCGAACACCACCTGGTTGGCCACGCCAGCAAAGGACACCGACTTCGCGGTGCCGGCGAACGCCACGCCCACCGGCACGAACGGACAGAACTGCGCGGAATAGATCGGATCGCAGGCGCTGGGGGTGACCGGCAGGTCGATCGTCGCAAGCAGCGCCCCACCCCCGTTCAGGTCGTCATAGACGCTGACGCTCCCGCCGCTGTTGATCCCCACGTAGAAGAACGAGAACCCGGTGTCGAACCCGGCATCCACGTTCATGAAGGTCTGGGAGCCGGTCAGGAAGAACAGCGCTCCGAGCTGCGAGTTGGGATCGCCTTCGCCGCCGCGCGAGGTGTTCGAGCAGTTGGAGGTGTTGCCCGGCGTGTTCAGGCAGATCGCCAAGGCGTTGCTTGTGAACGAGATGCCGTAATCGGTTCCGGACGTCGCCTGGTTGCTGGTGCCGCCGTTGTAGAATTCCAGCACCTGGGCGTAGTTCGTCGACGGATAAACAGAGTTGATGCCTTCGAAGTCCAGCACCACCACATCCGCGGAGGCAGCAGTCGCGAAGAGGGCCGCACCTGCAATCGCCGCCGCACAAAGTTTGAAATGACGCATCGCGCACTCCCGCAAGGATCCATTCCGGCGCCCAAGTCATGCGCCAAAGCAGGCGAAGCATCTTTCATGCCACGAAATTATCGATGCGATTCCAGAAACTTACCCTGAGATCGCACGCAATGACGACGACATTGTAAAGAACGCCGACACAACCTGCCGCGGTCATGTTCGCCGCGTTCTGCGGGAGGCTAAAAATTGTCGTTCCGTTACAGCACCTTGCGGTGCACGTGATCGTGTCGCCGCAGTGTAAAGGTCTCCGACACCGTCAGCGGTCCCAGCGAAACGCCCTCGGCAGGTCGATGCAGGGCGCGTCGTGCCCACCGCTCATGCCGAACCGGTTGTCTCCGGCTCGCTCCCGATCACCGTCAACCCCGGTCAGCCGACCGGCCACGCCGCCAGCGCCACCCGCGGCACCACGCCCTCGTTCACGATGTGCCCCGGCCGCGGCCAGTGCCCGCGCAGCACCGCCGCCATGTTCTCGATCCCGCCGCGCGAGACGTCCTGCTGCGCCTCGACCGAACTGGCCGCCACGTGCGGAGTGGCGATCACGTTGTCCAGCTCCAGCAGGCTCCATTGCGGCATCGGCGGGTTCTCGGCGAACACGTCGATCCGCTCGAAGGTATCCAGCCCCGCCCCGCCCAGGTGCCCGCTGCGCAACGCCGCCTCCAGCGCCGCCTCGTCCACCAGCGCCCCGCGCGAGGTGTTGATGAACATCGCCCCCGGCTTCATCCGCGCGAACTCGGCCGCTCCCATCATGTGATAGGTCCCGGCCTCCAGCGGCAGGTGCAGCGAAACATGGTCGCTCTCGCGCAACAGCGTGTCGAGGTCGACACGCTCCACCCCCAGCGCCCGGTCGATCGGAACGGCGCTGCGCCGCGTCGCCAGCACCCGCATGCCGAAGCCGCGCGCCCGCTGCGCCGTCAGCCGCGCGGAATTGCCGAACCCCACCAGCCCGAGCGTCTGGCCGGACAAACGCCGGATCCCCCGCGAGAACCCCTGCGCCGCGTTGTAGGCCCCGGCCCGCATGCCGCGCTGCATCTGCGGCAGCTTGCGCACCAGCGCCAGCAGCAGCGCCATGGTGTGGTCGGCCTGCTCCTCGATGCAGAAGGTCGGCACGTTGGTCACCAGGATGCCGCGCGCCTTGGCCAGCGCCACGTCGATCTTGTCCGTGCCGGTGCCCAGGCGCGAGATCACCCGGCATCGGTTCATCGCGCCGACCACCGGCCCCGGCAGTGCCACCGAGATCGCGAACACGCCATCGGCCTCGGCCACGATCGGGATCAGCTCCTCGACCGTATTGGCCTCCGCCTCCACCGGCCGGAGCCCGGCGCGCACCCACTCCGCGCGCTCGAAATCGGTCGGCGGAAACAGCGCGGCATTCAGCCGCACCACGCGCAGGCCGGACAGATCGCCACCCATCGAAGCGTCAGGCGGCGGCGACGTACTTGTCGCGCTTGTAGGTGCTGAGGTCGAAGCCCTCGATGCGCAGCAGCGTGGTCGAGGCATCGCGCCGCGGCGAATGCAGCACGCCGGGCTCGTACACATAGGCCATGCCCGGCGTCAGCGAATAGTCGCGCACCCGCCGCACAGTCCCGGGCTGGCCGTCCACGGGGGCGGCGACCTTCTCCCAGTCGGTCATGATCGTCTCGCCGGTCGCCTGGCCATAGATCGCCCAGGTCGGGCCATGGTCATGCGGCGCGCTGTCCTTGGCGCCATGGTAGCTGTGCGCCAGGATGGCGAACTTGTGCACGGGATCCTCGAACAGCACCTTGCGCTCCGGCCCGTCCGCCTTGATGTGCGCGGCCACGAACGCCGGATCCTTCAGCACCTCGCGCACCAGCTCGCACACCTTCTGCCGCCCACCCGGGCCAGGGTCGGCCGAGATCGCGGCGCTGCAGGCCTGGGCGAAGCTTTCGAGCGTATGGGGCATGGTGGTTCCCTCCGGATCAGATCGTTGCACCGCAGTTTAGCCGGTCCGGCCCCGGTCGAAAAGCGATCAGGCGGTCCGGTCGCCCCCCGCCCCCAGCGCCGCCTGCGCCGCCGCCAACCGCGCCACCGGAACCCGGTACGGGCTGCACGACACATAGTCGAGCCCGGCCTGCTCGCAGAAC
Source organism: Asaia bogorensis (assembly GCA_945897825.1). Classification (GTDB taxonomy): domain Bacteria; phylum Pseudomonadota; class Alphaproteobacteria; order Acetobacterales; family Acetobacteraceae; genus CAMDGX01. The sequence continues at coordinate 58,441 of CAMDGX010000015.1, forward strand.
GCGATCGAGGCCGGATCGCCGCCATGCTCGCCGCAGATGCCCAGCTTCAGCCCCGGCTTGGTCGCCCGCCCGCGCTCGGCCGCCATGCGGATCAGCGCGCCGACCCCCTCCACGTCCAAGGACACGAACGGGTCCTTCGGCACGATACCCTGCTCCACGTAGTCCGGCAGGAACTTGCCCGCGTCGTCGCGCGACAGGCCGAACACCGTCTGGGTCAAGTCGTTAGTGCCGAAGCTGAAGAAATCCGCCACCTCGGCAATCTTGTCGGCCGTCACGCAGGCGCGCGGCAGCTCGATCATGGTGCCCACGCTGTATTCGATCGTCATGCCGGCCTCGGCGAACACCTGTGCCGCCACCTCGTCGACCTGCAAGCGGGTGATCTCTAGTTCCCGTCGAGTGCCGACCAGCGGGATCATGATCTCCGGCACCGGCGCCGCCCCGCCGCCGCGCACCACCTCGATCGCCCCTTCGAAGATCGCGCGCGCCTGCATCCGGTAGATCTCCGGATAGCTGATGCCCAGGCGGCAGCCGCGATGCCCCAGCATCGGGTTCGCCTCCGCCAGCTCTGCCACCCGCCGGCGCATCACGCCCATGTCCGCCCCCAGCGCCGCCGCCACCTCGGCGATCTCCGCCTCCGCATGCGGCAGGAACTCGTGCAGCGGCGGGTCCAGCAGCCGGATCGTCACCGGCAGCCCCGCCATGATGCGGAACAACTCGGCGAAATCCTGCCGCTGGAACGGCAGCAGCTTGGCCAGCGCCGTCTCGCGCCCCGCCGTATCGCTCGCCATGATCATCTGCCGCACCGCGCCGATGCGTTCAGGGTCGAAGAACATGTGCTCGGTCCGGCACAGCCCGATCCCCTCCGCGCCGAACCGCTTCGCCGTCTCGGCATCCAGCGGCGTCTCCGCATTGGTCCGCACCCGCAGCCGCCGCGTCGCATCCGCCCATTCCATCAGGGTTGCGAAATCGCCCGACATCTTCGGCTCGATCATCGGCACGGACCCCACGAACACCTCGCCCGTGGTCCCGTCCAGCGTGATGATGTCCCCGGCCCGCACCGTCTTGCCGCTGGCCATCAACACCTGGGACCCGTAGTCGACCGCGATGCCGCCGCACCCGGCCACGCACGGCCGCCCCATGCCGCGCGCCACTACCGCCGCATGGCTGGTCATGCCGCCGCGCGTCGTCAGGATGCCGCGCGCCGCGTGCATGCCATGGATATCCTCGGGCGACGTCTCGATCCGCACCAGGATCACCGACTCGCCCTTCTGCGCCCGCGCCTCGGCCTCGTCGGCGCTGAACACCACGGCCCCGCACGCCGCCCCGGGGCTCGCCGGCAGCCCGCGCGCCAACGCGCTGCGCTTGGCATCGGGATCGATCATCGGGTGCAGCAGCTGGTCCAGGCTGGCCGGATTCACCCGCAGGATCGCCTCCCCGCGATCGATCAGCCCCTCCTGCGCCATCTCCACCGCAATGCGCAGCGAGGCCGATGCCGTGCGCTTGCCGTTGCGCGTCTGCAGCATGTACAGCTTGTTGCGCTGCACCGTGAACTCGATGTCCTGCATGTCCTTGTAGTGCCGCTCCAGCGTCGCGCGCACCGCCATCAGTTCGCCGTAAGCCACCGGCATCGCCTCTTCCATCGGCACCTCGCCCGGCTTGGCGCGCAGCTTGGCCATCGGCTGCGGCGTCCGCGTCCCGGCCACCACGTCCTCGCCCTGCGCGTTCACCAGGTATTCGCCGTAGAAGATGTTCTCCCCGGTGGAAGGATCGCGCGTGAAGCACACGCCCGTCGCGCAATCGTCGCCCATGTTGCCGAACACCATCGCCTGCACGTTCACCGCCGTGCCCCAGCTGGCCGGAATGTCGTGCAGCCGCCGATACGTGTTGGCGCGCGGGTTCATCCAGCTGCCGAACACCGCCCCGATCGCCCCCCACAACTGGTCCTCGGGGTCCTGCGGAAACGGCTTGCCCGTCTCCTGCTCCACCAGCTCCAGATAGCCGGACACCACCTTCTGCCAGTCCTCCGCGGTCAGCGCGGTATCCTCGGTGACGTATTTCTCCAACTTGATATGGTCGATCACCTCTTCGAACCGGTGATGCTCCACCCCCAGCACCACTCCGCCATACATCTGGATGAACCGCCGATAGGAATCCCACGCGAACCGCGCATCCCCGGAAAGCGCCGCGAGCCCCCGCACCGAGGCGTCGTTCAGCCCCAGGTTCAGCACCGTGTCCATCATCCCCGGCATGGAAACGCGCGCACCCGAGCGCACCGAAACCAGCAGCGGATTGGATGCCGAGCCGAACTCCAGCCCCACCGCCGTCTCCACCGTTGCCAGCGCCGCGCGCACCTGCTCGCGCAGCCCGTCCGGATAGGCGCGGTCATTGTCGTAGAACGCCGT
>CAMDGX010000016.1 GCA_945897825.1 Asaia bogorensis
AGTTCCGCGCCCGGCCCGGCCGCGTCAGGTCCGGCCGCGCCCAGGCTGCGCCCGCTGCGCGCATCCCCGGCGCCCGCGCCCAGCCCCGCCATATCCCGCGCCGATGCCCGCCCACCGGGCCCGTTCTTTCAAACGACCCCGCTCGGCGAGCATCGACGCACGCCCTAATTGTTACGTAATCAAAACTAATCTGTTGGAGCCCGCGGAAACCCTCACCCCGGCGCCGCCGCCAGGATACCCCGCAGCAGCATCCCGAACCGCCCGGACGAGACCTGGTTGCCCGGAACATCGGTATCCACCCGATGCACCACCACCGCATCGAGCGTCGGCAGCACCACCACATAGTGCCCCCCGGCGCCACGCGCCGAATACGTGCCTTCCGGAACCCGCGCCCCGGGGAAATGAATGCCGTCGCGCGCCACCCACCACATGTAGCCATACGACCCGGCCAGCCCGGCATCGGAAATCGGCGCCACGCTGTCCGCCACCCACGCCTCCGGCACAATCTGCTTCCCAGCCCACCGCCCACGCCGCAGGAACAACTCCCCGAACCGCGCCAGGTCCCGCGCCGTCATCCGGAACGGATAGGCCGGATGGTCGGAGGCCTCCAGCGGCATGTACTGCCCGTCCCGCTCCGGCACGAAATCCTGCATCCCGATCGGATCCGCGATCCGCGCCTTGAAGTCGGCGTAGATATCGGCCCCGGTCAGCTGGCGATAGATCGTGCCCAGCGCATTGAAGTCCCAGTTGTTGTAGCACCAGTTCACACCCGGCCCATGGCTGTGCCGCTCCGGCTTGATCGCCAGCATGTTCGGCGATTCGTAGCCCGACGGGTGATACACGCCCGACCGCGCCGCCAGCAGCTGATGCACCGTCGCCAGCTTCTCCCGCTCGCTCAACCCCTGCTTGTCGTCGATCCCAAGCGACCCGAGCGTCGCCTCCAGGTCCACCCGCCCCTCGGCGTCATGGATGCCATAGAGCGCCGAGAGGAAGCTCTTGCGGATCGAATGAATGTTGTAGTGCCGCGCCACCTCGCCCCACGCGTCGACCACCTTGCCGCCGACCACCACCATCACGCCCGCGGTATTGATCGTCCCCGAAAACCCCCGCGCCTCCGCGAGCTTCCCGGCCGACCACCCCACCTGCTCCGGCGACTGCCAGCGCGCCCATCCGCCGATATCCACGTTCTCATCCATCCGCCCGCTCCAGCCCGAATTCCTCGATGGCCCATACTGCCACAGCGCGATCGCCGCGAAACCCAGCCGAAGATTTTCGTTGCGCACTCGGCAATATCCTGTCATGACCGCACCGGTATCAAAATGAATTGCAGGCGGAGGAGGTCGAGATGAACAAACTGCTGTCCTGCCTCGCTGCCGCCGTGCTGTGCGGCTGCACAGCCACCTGGACCGACGCGGACGGCACACGGCGGATCGTCGGATTGGGCGTCGTCGCGATCAGCATTCCCTCCGACACCGACCAGACCAGCTTCGCCGGCAACGCCATCGACATGACCACGCTCGGCCTGTCGCTGTCCGGCGCAGGCGACGAGACGGTGATCGCGCTGGGCTATCTGAACATGACCATGGCCCGGCTGCGCAACAATGCCCTGGTGGTCGGCGACCCTCTGTCCCTTCGCCGCCCCTCCCCCTCCAAGCAGTGAGACACGCCATGCGGACCCTCATCCTCGCCGCCATCCTGACCCTTCCGGCCGTGCTCACCGGTTGCGGCGGCACCAACTACGGCGTGTTCGCCACCTCGACCAACCTGGGCATCGACGCCGATGCGAAGACCGGCAAGATAGTGCTGGGCTATGACCGCACCGAGGGCTTTGTCGGCCCCGGCTACCCGAAAAGCGGCTCCGCGCCCTCCGTGTTCGGTTTCATCGAGTCCGACCAGTCGGTGTTCACCCCGGCGGTCAAGCAGCTCTACGCCACCGGCTCGGCCGCAGACCTCGTCACCGCGGTCGAAGACCCCCCGCCGCTGGAACCCTCGAAGACCGAAGGCACGCCGAAGACGATGGCCTTCGGCACCACCACCAGCATCGCGCTGCGCGTCAGCTTCACCGGCGGCGCACCGGTGCCGGACAGCCTCTCCTTCGGCTACAAGCGCAGCGAGGCCTCGGTGATCCCGGTCCATACCGGCGAGGACGGCAAGGAACCGCGGTATGTACCCACCCTGGCGGCAATCAAGATGAACAGCGCGGCCGACCAAGGCTTTGCCGGCACCGGGCTCGGCGTGCGCCAGTTCTTCGCCACCGGCGACGCGGCGCGCAACCTGGCCGCCACCCCCGCCATCCGCAACCTGATGCAGGAAGAGGCCAAGCGCACCATCGGTCCCGGCGAGCGCGAGGGCCGTGCGGTGGCCACCACCATCTCCCAGACCGTCGCCTGCATCCAGCGCCAGCCCGGCCCGCTTGCCACCGACGCCGCCCGCGCTCGATGGAAGCGCACCGTCGCCGCCCTGGTCAGCGCCGGCACCATCCGCGAGTCCGATCGCGCCCGCTACGAAGGCAGCGCCAGCACCGAGGCCATTGCCCTGCGCCTGAACGGCAAGCTCGGCACCGTCGCCGAGGCGGAGAAGTTCCAGACCGCACTCGGCGACGGCGCCAAGGATTGCGACGCCTGATCCCTTCCCCCCTATTGGAGTTCAAGCCATGCCCGGAACCGTCGTCATCGAGAAATGCGAAACCAGGGAACTGGCGGATCAGCGCGCCGCGGCGCTGCGCGTCGGGCACACCTCGGTCATCGTGGCGAGCGACGATGTGGAGATCAACGTCTTCACTGCCACCGGCGTCGGCGCCCGCATCCCGGAGCGCAACGAGGTCGAGACGGCCCCCTTCCTGGTCATCGCCACCAACGGCGTCTGACCCGCCACCTCACGCAAACGCCGAGGCATCGAACCCATCCGGCAGCACCCCGCGCGGGCGGATCATCTCATACGGTCCGCGCGCCAGGAACCGCCCCTGCCCGGGTTCGGCCTGCACCACTCCGTCGCGCATGGCGACCTGGCCGCGCAGCAGGGTGGCGACCGGCCAGCCGGTGACCTCCATGCCCTCATAGGGCGTGTAGTCCATCACCGACTGCATCAGCCCGTTAGTCAGGGTGACGCGCTTTGCCGGGTCCCACAGCACCAGGTCGGCATCGAAGCCCGGCGCGATGCTGCCCTTGCGGGGATACAGCCCGAACAGCCGCGCCGGGTTGGTCGCGGTGATACGCACGAAGGTGTTGAGGTCGATCCGCCCCTTCACCACGCCTTCGCTGAACAGAATGGGCAGCCGGGCCGCCAGCCCCGGCACTCCGTTCGGAATGTCGCGGAACGGGGCGTCGGTGCCGTTCACCGGCTTGCCCTTCGGCCCGCCGAAGGTCCAGCCGGAATGGTCGGAGCTGACGACATCCAGTGTGCCCCGCCGCACATCGGCCCACAGCGCCTCTTGGTCCGCCTTGGTGCGCGGCGCCGGCGAGCACATGAACTTGGCGCCCTCGAACCCCGGCCGGTCCATGTCGTCGGCGGTCAGGGTGAAATACTGCGGGCAGGTCTCGCCCCACACCTTCAGTCCGCGATGCTGGGCGCGCGCGATCTCCTCGGCGACCTCCGAGCAGGACACGTGGAACACCTGGATCGGCTGGTCCACCATCTCCGCCAGCGCGATCGCCCGGTGCGTTGCCTCGCGCTCGATCATCTTCGGGCGCGACCAGGCGTGATACATCGGGGCCGTCTTGCCGGCGGCGATCAGCGCCTCGGTGCGCCAGCGGATCGCCTCGTAGTTCTCGCAGTGCACCGTGACGAACGCCCCCTCCCGCCTTGCGGCGGCCAGCACGCGCAGATAGGCCCGGTCGTCCAGCTGGAGCGGGTCGTAGGTGAGGAACACCTTGAGGCTGCGGACCCCCTGGGCAACGACCTGCGGGATCTCCTTCCAGATCACGTCGTCGGTGGCATCGGTGATGATCTGGTGGAATGAATAGTCGACCATCGACTGCTTCGCGCGCCGCTGATACTCGGCCAGCGGGGCCAGCAGGCCGCCGCCCTTGAACTGCGTGGTGAAGGTGATGACCGAGGTGGTGCCGCCGGCGAGGCAGGAGCGCGAGCCGGTCTCCCAGGTCTCCTCGTCCGCCCCGCCGCCTTCCTGGAGCTGCTCGATGTGGCAATGGGTATCGACGCCGCCGGGCAGGACCAGCAACCCGCCGGCATCCAGCGTGGCCGTGCCTTCGAGCTTCTCGCCGAGCGCTGCGATGCGCCCGTCGCGAATCCCGATATCGGCGCGCATGGTGTCGCTTCCCGTCACCACCGTGCCGCCGCGCACAACCAGGTCGTAATCCGCCATGTCGATGCCCTAACCTATTCGCCGACATGCAACCGGTTTCCCCCCTGCGCCGCAACCGCGAATCGATCCCGCCATGCGCCTGACCTCCCGCCGCATCCGCCCCGTGGGCCGCGCGATCACGTTCCGCTTCGATGGCGCGCCGATCGAGGCCGTCGAGGGGGAGACGGTGGCGGCGGCACTGTCGGCCGCCGGGATCGTCGCGTTCCGCGAAACGGCGAGCGGCGCGCCGCGCGGGCTGCATTGCGGCATGGGGGCGTGCTTCGACTGCGTGGTGACGATCGACGGACGCATCGGCCAGCGCGCCTGCCAGGTGAAGGCGGCCGACGGGATGGAGGTGGGAGGCGCGGCGCCGACGGTGTTGGCCGACCTCGCCGCGGTGCCGCGCGACAGCGTGCATCGCGACTGCGACGTGCTGGTGGTGGGCGCAGGTCCGGCCGGGCTGTCCGCGGCGATCGCGGCGGCGGAGGCCGGGGCGGGCGTGGTGCTGCTCGACGAGCGGGATGCGCCGGGCGGGCAGTATCACAAGCCGCTGGCCCCCAGCCATGCCGACGCCAACCCCGATGAGCAGCACCGCGAAGGGGCCGAGCTGCGCGCACGGGCGGAGGCGGCCGGGGTGGAGATCGCGACCGGCGCCGTGGTGTGGGGGGCGTTCCCGCATCCGACGGCGGCGGCCGAGATCGCGGCCCTGGTGGATGGGCAGGCAACGGTGTTCGCGCCGCGCCGGCTGGTGCTGGCGCCCGGGGCGCATGAGCGGCCGGTGGCGCTGCCGGGCTGGACGTTGCCGGGGGTGCTGACGACCGGCGGGTTGCAGACCCTGGCGCGGGCACAGCGCGTGGTGCCGGGCCAGCCGGTGCTGGTGGCGGGCAACGGGCCGCTGAACCTGCAGCTCGCCTGCGAGTTGCTGGCCGGCGGGGTGCGGGTGGCAGCCGTTGTGGAGGCGGCGGCGCGGCCCTCGCTGCGCGCGTGGCGCACCGTGATGGACATGTGGACGCATGACCGCGACCTGCTGAAGCAGGGCATCGGCTACCTCGCGATGCTGAAGCGCCGCGGCGTGCCGGTGCTGTGGGCTAGCCAGGTGACGGCGCTGGAGGGGACGGAACGGGTGGAGGCGGCGCGCGTGGCGACGCCGGATGGGGTGGTGCGGATCGCGGCGGCGACGGTGGCGCTGAATGCCGGGTTCCAGCCGGAGGTGGGGCTGGCCCGCGCGCTGGACCTCCCGCATGCCTTCGTTGACGAGGGCCTGGGGCACCTGCTGACCGAGACGGATGCCGAGGGTCGGACGGCGCAGGAGGCGATCTTCGCCGTGGGCGATGGCGCGCGGCTGGGTGGGTCGCGCATGGCGCTGGCGCGGGGGCGGCTGGCCGGGCTGGCCGTCGCGCGTGATCTCGGGCTCGCGACGCCGGAGGCGCGGCCGGATTGGGTGGAGCTGGGCCGGGCGCAGGCGTTCCAGCAATGCCTGTGGGCGCTGTATCGCCCGGTGGTGCAGGCGACGACGGCGCTGCTGACGGAGGAGACCATCGTCTGCCGCTGCGAGGAGGTGACGGCCGGGCGGCTGTGGGCGGAGATCGATGGCGGGCTGGTCTCGGTGGCGGCGCTGAAGAAGGCGACGCGGGCGGGGATGGGGCGGTGCCAGGGGCGGTTCTGTGCCGCGACCGTCGCGCGGATGTGCCCGGGTGTGCCGGATGCCGGGGCGTTCGCGGCGCCGCGGCTGCCGGTGCGGCCGGTGCCGGCGGCGGCGCTGATGATCGAGGAGGGCGAGTTCGACGCACCGCTGCTGGAGCGCCCTGAGCTGAACCGTATCCTCACGCCGGTGGTGGCGAGCGAGACTGTCGCGCGGCGCACCGATGTGCTGGTGATCGGCGGCGGGTCGATCGGGATGGCGGCGGCGTATTACCTCGCGCGGGGCGGAGCCGAGGTGATGGTCGCCGAGCGCGACGAGGCGGGCATGGCGGCAGCGACGGCCAATGCCGGCAGCCTGCACGCGCAGCTGCTGAGCTACGATTTCGGCTATGACGGGATGCCCGAGGATGGCGGGCCGGCGGCGCACACGCTGCCGTTGCAGCACCGGTCGATCGCGCTGTGGCAGGAGATCGCGGCGGCGGTCGGGGAGTCGCTCGGGCTGGTGATCGAGGGCGGGCTGATGGTGGCGGCCACGCCGGAGGACATGGAGTGGCTGCGCGGCAAGGTGGCGATGGAGCGGCGGATCGGGATCGAGAGCCACCTGATCGGCCAGAACGAGTTGCGCAACCTGGCACCGCATTTGGCGCCGGACCTGCTGGGGGCGGATTGGTGCCCGGCGGAGGGGCGGATCGATGCGCTGCGCGGGACGATGGCGCTGTCGAAGCTGGCCCAGCGGCATGGCGCCACGCTGTTGCGCGGGGCGGAGGTGCGGGCGATCGCGCCGGAGGGCACGGGCTGGCGGGTGGAGACCAGCCGGGGGCCGATTGTTGCCGGGCGGGTGCTGAACTGCGCCGGGGCCTGGGGCGGGCGGATCGGGGCGATGGTCGGGCTCGACCTGCCGGTGACCGGGACGGTGCAGCAGGTGATCGTGACGGAGCCGGCGCCGAGGCTGGTGGACAATCTGGTGGCGCTGTCGCGTCGGCATCTGTCGCTGAAGCAGCAGGAGAGCGGCGGGTTGCTGATCGGCGGCGGGTGGTTCGGCGATTTCGATCACAGCGACGGGCGCAGCCGCAACGTGCGGCGGAACATCGAGGGCAATCTGTGGGTCGCCGCGCGCGTGCTGCCGGCGCTGCGCGGGTTGTCGGTGATCCGCAGCTGGACCGGGATCGCGCCGATGCTGGACCGGGCGCCGATCCTGGGCGAGGCGCCGGGGCTGCCGGGGTTCCACAACGCGCTGTGCGGCGTGGCCTACACGCTGGGGCCGGTGTGCGGGTGGATGGCGGCGGAGGAGATCCTGCACGGGGCGCGGCCGGATCCGCGGTTCACGCTGGCGCGGTTCGGGTGAGGCACGGCTTCACGGCGGCGGGGCTGGCGCTGGTGGCGCTGGCGCTGGGGCTGGTGCTGCGCGGCCCGATGCCGCCGCTGCAGGATTTCAACGAGTGGATCTACCAGGGCTGGCTGGTGGGACGGATCCTGATCGGCGCGGAGGTGCCGTTCGGGATCAAGCCGTGGCCGGTGCCGAACGCGGCGGCGCAGCTGGTGCTGGGGGCGTTCAACCTGGTGTTCGACGCAGGGGCGGCGGGGGTGGCGTATCTGGCGCTCTACCTGGCGGGCGCGACCTGGCTCGCGGCAGCGATCGCGCGGGCGGGCGCGACGTTCGATCCGGCGACCTTCCTGCTGGCGCTGCTGATCGGCGGGCTGAACTCGCCGTTCTGGGACGGGTATGCCAATTCGCAGCTCGGGATGGGGCTCTACCTGCTGCATGTGCTGCGCGAGCGGCGCGGGCCGACGGGGGCGGCGTGGGACCTCGCGCTGGGGCTGGCGCTGTTCCTGTGCCATGCGGTGATGCTGGCGGTGTTCATGCTGCATGTGGCGATCGCCGCCATGCAGCGGCGCGACCTGGCGCGGGCCTGGGTGCTGGGGCCGCCGCTGGCGTTGATGGCCTGGTACCTGCTGCGCGACGACGGCTATGGCGAGGCGATCCCGGCCTTCGGGACATCGGTGTTCGAGTTCGTCGCCTACAAGGCCTACAGCGCGGCGAAGGTGGGGCCGTACCAGAATTTTTTCCTGGGCACCGTCGGGGACGCGGACCGGGCGCCGTTCCTGTTCGCGGCGGGGGTGGGGGCGAACCTGCTGTTCGTGGCGGTGGCGGTGGTGCCGCTGGCCGCCGGCGTGCTGTGGCGGCTATGGGGTGGCGACCGGTCGCCCGCGCTGCTGGTGGCGGGTGCCTGCCTCGCGGGTTTCACGGTGCTGCCGAGCGCGATGTTCGGCGTGGTGAACGTGGGCGAGCGGCTGTTGCTGCCGGCGCTGCTGGTGGCGCTGGCCTGTTGCCCGGACCCAAGGCGGCTGCGGCGGTTCGGCGCGGCGGTGGCGGCGCTGGCGGCGGTGACGCTGCTGCATCTTCACCTGATCCTGCCGGCCGTGCCGCCGGAGGGCGGGATCGGCCACCTGTCGGCGCACGACCCCGCGCAGCGGATGCGGGTGCTGTTCTGGCACCGGCCGTTCCAGTTCGAGGCACAGTTCGCCGCCGCGATGCGCGGCGAGGCGGTGCCGCTCGGCTTCGCGACCTCGCTGCTGCGCCCCGTTGCGCGCCAGGCGGTTTGGGCGGAAGCTTCGCCAACGCGACAAGATGAGGAGAGTCCGAGATGAACGACGCTGCCGCCCCCCGCACCTATTCGCCGCCGCTGCATGTCAGCGCCAACTGGCACTTCACCAAGCCGGCGGCCAACGGCAAGCGCGGCATCGTGGTCTCGCAGGCGCGCGCGGCCGCCGAGGCCGGCGTGGCGGTGCTCGAGGCGGGCGGCAATGCGATCGACGCGGCGGTGGCCACCGCCTTCGCGCTGACCAGCCAGGAGCCGTGGAATTCCGGCATCGGCGGCATCGGGTTCTGCGTGGTGCATCGCGCCGGCGAGAAGAGCGCGCAGGTGGTGGATTTCGGGCCGGTGGCGCCGCGGAACCTGTCGCCGGCGAACTTCAAGCTGACCGGGCGGATGAGCAGCGAAGGGTTCAAGTGGCCGGAGGTGGAGGGGGACACCAACATCCACGGGCCGCTTTCGGTGGCAGTGCCGTCCTCCGTGGCGGGCTACGAGAAGCTGCATTCGACCTGGGGGCGGCTGCCGATCGCCGAGGTGCTGGCGCCGGCGGTGGCGCTGGCCAAGCGCGGGCTGCCGCAGGATTGGGTGAGCACGCTGAAGGTGGCGAGTGTCGCCGCGTGCATGAAGCTGTATCCGGAGACGGCGCGCGTGTATCTGCGCGACGGGCTGCCGCCGACGCCGCCCGCCGAGGGAGAGCCGGGGTTCTATGTGCAGGGCAACCTGCCCAAGACGCTGGAGCGGCTGCAGCACGCTGGGCTGCGCGACTACTACGAGGGCGACATCGCCGCGGCCTTCGTGCGCGACCAGAAGGCGGTGGGCGGGGTGATCGACGCGGGGGATCTGCGGGCCTGCCAGGCGCGGATCGTGCCGGCGATGGAGGTGCCGTGGCGCGGCACGGGGCGGGTGCTGCAGTTGGCGACGGGGCTCACGGCGGCGCCGACGCTGCGCGACGTGCTGGGGGGCATGAAGGAGGCGCCGTATGGGGCGATGCCGGACGCGGGCTGGTACCGGAAGCTGGCGGCCGAGTTGCGCAGCGCCTACCACACGCGGCTGACCTCGCTGGGGGCCGACGAGGCGCCGGAGCCGAAGGGGGCCGAGACCTGCACCACGCACCTGACGGTGTGCGACAGCGAGGGCACCATGGTGTCCATGACCACCACACTGATGTCGAGCTTCGGCAGCCGCGTGGTGCTGCCGGAGACCGGGATCCTGCTGAACAACGGCGTGATGTGGTTCGACCCGCGGCCGGGCCAGCCGAACTCGCTGGCGCCGGGCAAGCGGCCGCTGACCAACATGTGCCCGCTGATCCTGAAGGAGAACGACAAGCCGATCATGGCGGTCGGTGCCTCCGGCGGGCGGCGGATCATGGCCTCGGTGTTCCAGCTGATGACCTTCGTGGCCGATTTCGGCATGGAGCCGGAGCAGGCGGCGCATCATCCGCGCATCGACGTGTCGGGGCCGGACATGGTGACGGCGGACCGGCGGCTGGGCGATGAGATCATCGGCGCGCTGACGGCCGACGCGCCGACCGAGGTGGTGACGGCGAGCGTGCTGCCGATCAACTTCGCCTGCCCGAACCTGATCGTGCAGCGCGCCGACGGGTCGCGCACCGGGATCAGCGACTGGGTGTCGCCGTGGTCGCTGGCGGTGGCCCAGTAGGCCCGCTCGGGAGGCCGGCATGGTGGGGATGATCCGCGGGGCGGACGCGCTGCTGCGGGCGCTGCGCACGGCGGGGGTGGAGACGATCTTCACCCTGTCGGGCAACCACATCATGCCGGTGTTCGACGCGGCGCTGGACCATGGCATCCGCCTGGTCCACACGCGCCACGAGGCAGCGGCCGTGCACATGGCCGATGCCTATGCGCGGCTGACGGGGCGCTGCGGCGTGGCGCTGGTGACCGGGGGGCAGGGCCACACCAACGCGGTGGCCGCCCTGCCGACGGCGCTGGCCGGCGAGGTCCCGGTGCTGCTGCTGTCGGGCCATGCGCCGCTGGCCGAGGTGGGGCGCGGGGCGTTCCAGGAGCTGGACAATGCGGCCCTTGCGGCCCCGGTAACCAAGCACAGCGCGGTGGCCTCCTCGGCGGGCGCGCTGGCGGGCGAGGTGGCGGAGGCGATACGGGTGGCGCGGTCGGGCCGGCCGGGGCCGGTGCATCTGAGCTTGCCGACCGACGTGCTCGACGCGACGGTGGATGCGGCGAGGGTGGCGTGGCCGGCGGCGGAGGATTTCGCGGCGCGGCCGATGCCGCTTGCGGCGGAGAGTGCTGCGGCGGTGCTCGGCTGCATCGCGGCGGCGTCGCGGCCGGTGATCCTGGCGCCGCCGTCGCTGTGCACGCCGGCGGGGCGGGCGGTGCTGGCGCGGCTGGAGGGGCTGGGCGTGCCGGTGCTGGCGATGCAGAGCCCGCGCGGGCTGGCCGATCCGTCGCTGGGGGCGGCGGCACAGTTGATCGCCCAGGCCGACCTGGTGGTGCTGCTGGGCAAGGCGCTGGACTTCACGCTGCGCTACGGCAACGCGCCGGGATTCGCGGCCGGTGCGCGGTGGGTCGCGATCGATCCCGATCCGGCGTGGCTGGCGCGGGCGCGGGGCGACGGGCTGGCGCTGGCGGCGCTGGCCGATCCCTTGTCGGCGGCCGATGCGCTGGCGGGAGGAACGGCATCGGCGGCGCACGCGGGGTGGGCGCGCGCGATGGCCGAGGCGGTGGCATGGCGGCCGGATGGCTGGGCGGGGCTGCGCGCGGGCAGCGCACCGATCCATCCGGTGACGATGTGTGCCGCGATCGCGCCGAATCTCGGCGAGGGGTCGGTGCTGGTGAGCGATGGTGGCGAGATCGGCCAGTGGGCGCAATCGGTGCTGGCGGATGCCGCGCCGGTGGTGAACGGGGTGGCCGGGGCGATCGGCGCCTCGATCCCCTTCGCCATTGCCGCGCGCGCCGCCCGGCCGGAGGCGCGCGTGATTGCCGTGCTGGGCGACGGCACGTTCGGCTTCCACATGGCGGAGTTCGACACGGCGCTGCGCCACGATCTGCCGTTCGTGGCGGTGGTGGGCAATGACAGCCGGTGGAACGCCGAGCACCAGATCCAGCTGCGCGAATACGGGGCGCAGCGGGCGCATGGCTGCACGCTGGCGCCGGCGACGCGCTACGACCTGGTGGTGCAGGCGCTGGGCGGGCATGGCGAGTTCGTCACGCGCGCGGAGGAACTCGCCCCCGCCCTGGCGCGGGCGGTGGCGAGCGGGCGTCCGGCCTGCGTGAACGTGATGATCGACGGGCAGCCGGCGCCGAGCGTGCGCCGGGGATAGGCTACTCGGCGGCGCGGCGGGAGCCGATGGCGGCCAGGGCGGCGGCGATGCGCGCGGCGCGCGCCGGGTCGGCCGGGCGGAACGGGGCGCGGACGTTGCGCCAGGCGGCGTCGCCGGTTTGCGCTGCCAGCACGGCCTTGAGCGTCGGGATGAACGGGGCTTCCAGCGTCGCGCAGGCGGCCTCCATGTCGGCGGTGCCGTCGTGGCCCTGGAGCATGGCGCGGACGAGCTGGGGCACGAGGTTGACCATGCCGCAGATCGTGCCGACGCCGCCCTCGTCCATCGCGCGGGCGATCAGGGTTTCGGCGCCGACCAGGGTGCCGATCTCGGGCGCCTCGCGGCGGAATGCCCGAAAACTCTCGAAGTCGCCGGTGCTGTCCTTCACGCCGGCCATGATGGCGCCGTAGCGGCGGCGCAGGCGGCCGAGTGCCGCGGCGGGGACCGGCACGCCGGAGACCTGCGGGATGTGGTAGGCGCAGACGCGCAGGCGCTCGGAGCCGACGCCGTCGATGACCTGGGCGAAGGAGTCCTCCAGGCCCTGCTCCGACACGTCGCGGTAGTAGTACGGCGGCAGGATCATGGCGTGGACGAGGCCCAGGCCCATCATGTCGCGCGTGAGGGTGATGGTGTCGGGGATGGCCGGGCAGCCGGTGCCCAGCGCGATGCTGGAGGCGGGGATGCCGGCGTTCAGCAGCGCCTCGGTGGCGGCGAGCTTCTCGCGGGCGGAGAAGGAGGTGCCCTCGCCGGTGGTGCCGAAGGGGACGAGGCCGTCGCAGCCGTTCTCGACCAGCCACTTGCCGTGCTTGACCAGGGCGGCGTGGTCGACATGGCCCTCCGCGTCGAGCGGGGTTGTCATGGCGGCCCAGAGGCCGGTGATCATGTCGGGCATCGCGGGGTCTCCTGGCACGGGCAGGCGCAGGGTGGCACCGATGGGCGCGTGCGGAAAGGGTGTTCGCGGCGCTTGCGGGGGAGTACTGTGGGCGGAACATCCCGCGGAGGAACGATGCTGCTCGGCCTGGACCCGCTGCTGTCGCCGGACCTGCTGCATGCGCTGGCCGCGATGGGGCATGGCGATCGCATCGCGCTGGTGGATGCGAACTATCCCGCCACGACCGGGCGGCGGCTGATCGTGCTGCCGGGAATCGAAGTTTCGCGCGCGCTGCGGGCAGTGCTGACGGTGTTGCCGTGCGACACGTTCGTCGATGACCCGGCCGCGGTGATGCAGGTGGTGGGCGCGCCGGACGAGGTGCCGCCGGTGGTGGCGGGGATGAACGCCGAGCTGGCCGCGCGGGGCTGGCCGGCGGCGGTGGGGCTGGAGCGGCATGCGTTCTACGCGGCGGCGGCCACGGCCTTTGCGATCGTGCAGACCGGGGAGCGGCGCTTCTACGGCAACATCATCCTGAGCAAGGGCGTGGTTGCGCCGGAGGAGAGCCGATGAGCGCCTATGTTCCGCACGGCCCGCTGGGCATGGGCACCGCGCCCATGGGCAATCTGATCACCGAGGTGTCCGACGACGACGCGATCGCCGCCGTCGCAGCCGGGTGGGATGCGGGGGTGCGGCATTTCGACACCGCGCCGCATTACGGGGCGGGGCTGGCGGAGCACCGGCTGGGGCGGTTCCTGCGCGGGCAGGCCCGGGACGGGTTCACGCTGTCGACCAAGATCGGGCGCATCCTGCATGCCGATGCTGGGGTGCCGGCGCTGAACGAGAACTTCCTCAACGCCCTGCCCTTCCGGCGCAGCATCGACTACTCGGCGGCGGGCACGGTGCGCTCGCTGGAGGACAGCCAGCAGCGCATGGGGCTGACGCGATTCGATGTCGTGTACATCCATGACTGCTCCGAGGATTGGCACGGCCCGGCCTGGCGGGAGCGGTTCGCGGAGGCGATGGCCGGGGCGGCGAAGGAATTGTCGGCGATGCGGGCGCGCGGGGAAATTCGCGGCTGGGGCATGGGGCTGAACATGGTGGAGCCGGCGCTGGCCTGCCTGGAGGCGGCGGACCCGGACATCTTCCTGATCGCCGGGCGCTACACGCTGATCGACCACACGGCGCTGGCGAAGCTGTTCCCGGCCTGCGCGGCGAAGGGAGCGAAGGTGGTGATCGGCGGGCCGTACAATTCGGGGCTGCTCGCCGGCGGAACCACGTTCAACTACGAACCGGCGCGGGCCGACACGGTGGCGAAGGCGCAAGCGGTGCGGGCAGTGTGCGAACGGCATGGCGTGGATGTTCGTGCCGCGGCGCTGCAGTTCTGTGCCGCGCATCCGGTGGTGGCCGCGGTGATCCCGGGGCCGCGCGGCGCGGCGGAGGCGGCGCAGAACGCGGCGCTGATGGCGGCGGCGATCCCGGGGCAGTTGTGGCGCGACCTGCGTTCGGCCGGGCTGCTGCCCGAGGACGCGCCGACGCCGGAGCGGTGATGCGGATCGACGCGCACCATCATGTCTGGCAGGTGGCGCGGGGCGACTATGGCTGGATGTCGCCCGACCTGCCGATCGCGCGCGACTATGGGCTTGGCGATTTGCGGCCACTGCTGGGCGATGTAGCCGGGACGATCCTGGTGCAGGCGGCGGAGACGGAGGCCGAAACCGACTTCATGCTGGCGGTGGCGCGCGGCTCGGGCGGGCTGGTGCGCGGAGTGGTGGGGTGGGTGGACCTGGCGGCCGCGGATGCGTCGGCGCGCGTGGCGGCGCGGGCGGCCGATCCACTGGTGCGCGGGCTGCGGCCGATGTTGCAGGACATCGAGGACACGCGCTGGATCCTGCGGCCAGAGGTGCAGCCTGGGTTGGCGGCGATGCTGGCGCACGGGCTGCGCTTTGACGCGCTGATCAAGCCGCGGCACCTGCCGGTGATCGGCGAGCTGGCGCGGCGCCATCCCGGGCTGGCGGTGGTGATCGACCATGCCGCCAAGCCGGACATCGCGGGCGGGGGATTCGAACCCTGGGCGGGGCAGATCGCGAAGCTGGCCCGCGAGACGACGTGGTGCTGCAAGGTCTCGGGGCTGGTGACCGAGGCGGGGGCGGCGTGGCAGGTCGACGAGCTGCGGCCCTATGTCGAGCTTCTGTTGTCGGAATTTGGGCCCGACCGTCTGATGTGGGGCAGCGACTGGCCGGTGGTGGACCTGGCCGGCGGCTATGCGCGATGGCGGGAGGCGGCGGAGGCGCTGATTCCGGCGTCCGCGCAGGCGGCCATTTTTGGCCAGACCGCCGCGCGGTTCTACGGGATCTAGCCCTTTTCGTCCGGCTCGAAGGTCATCGCGACGCCGTTCATGCAGTAGCGCAGGCCGGTCGGCGGGGGGCCGTCGTCGAAGACGTGGCCGAGATGGCCCTTGCAGTTGGCGCAGTGGACCTCGGTGCGGGTCATGAACCAGGAGCGGTCGACAGTGGTGCCGACGCCGCCCTCGATCGGGTCCCAGAAACTGGGCCAGCCGGTGCCGCTTTCGAACTTGGTCTCGGCGGCGAACAACCTGGTGCCGCAGCCGGCGCAGCAATAGGTGCCGCGGCGCTTCTCGTGGTTCAGCGGGCTGGTGCCGGCGCGTTCGGTGGCGTGCTTGCGCAGCACCTTGTACTGCTCGGGCGTCAGCTTCTGCTGCCATTCCGCGTCGTTGTGTTGCGTCGTGCCGATCTGGGTGTCGTTGTCCATCGTGTCCTCCGGGACCAATCCGTGGCTACGATGTGGTGACACGGCGGCCCGGGTCAACGTGACAGGGGGTGCCGCACTGATTACCTTGGCCGCATTCCCCTCGGGGGAGCGGGGCGGCGGGGATTTCCCCAGCTGCGCGCAAGCAGGATCCGGAACCCCCAGTGCCCGCCACGCCGCAGCCTTCCGCGCTTGCCCTGCTGCGGCGGGGTGATTTCCGCGCCTATCTTCTTGCCCTGGTGCTGGCCGGGACTGCGGAGAGCGCGCTCGCGATCCTGCTGGGCGTGACGGTGTATCAGATCACGCGCGATCCGCTGATGCTGGGCTGGCTGGGCCTGGTGGAGGCGGCGCCGGCGATCGCGCTGGTGCTGGTGGGCGGGCATGTGGCGGACCGGCTGCCGCGGCGGCTGGTGGTGGTGGCGTGCCGGCTGGCGATGGCGGTGCTGACGGCGGGGGTCGCGCTGGCGGCGACGCTGGACGAGGGCGACTTCCTGCTGGTGCTGTTCGTGCTGGCCTTCGCCATCGGCATCGTGCGGGCGTTCAAGGACCCGGCGACATCGGGGCTGGAGGCGCAGGTGGTGCCGGCGGAGCTGGCGGTGCAGGCCGCCTCGCTGCTCGGCTCGACCGGACGGGCGTTTCGGCTGGCCGCACCGGTGGCCGGCGGGTTCCTGTACGACGCGGCCGGGGCGGCGGCGACTTATGCCACCATCGCGGTCCTGCTGGCCGCTTCGGGCGTGGTGCTGCTGCTGTTCCTGCCGCATCGGCCGGCGCCAGCGCGGCATGCGGATACCGGCGGGATGATGGCCGATATCGGCGAAGGCCTGCGCTACGTGTTCCGCCACCAGGTGCTGGTGAGTTCCATGGCGCTGGACCTGTTCGCGGTGTTCTTCGGCGGCATGATGGGACTGCTGCCGATGTTCGGCGACCTGCTCGGGGTGGGCGCCCAGGGCGTCGGGCTGATGCGGGCAGCACTCTCTGCGGGCGGGCTGACGGCGATGGCGGTGGCAATCCGCTTTCCGCCGCGGGAACGGGCCGGGATGGCGCTGCTGCTGGCGGTGGCGGGGTTCGGCGTGGCGGTGATCGGCTTCGGGCTGTCAACCAACTTCCACCTGTCGCTGGCGCTGCTGTTCGTGATGGGCGCGTGCGACGGGGTGAGCGTGGTGGTGCGGCACGCGATCGTGCGGTTGGCGGCGCCGGAGCGGATGCGCGGGCGGATCGCGTCGGTGCGGATGGTGTTCCTCAATTCCTCCAACGAGCTGGGGGATTTCGAGAGCGGCGTGGCCGCACATTTCCTCGGGCCGGCGCTGGCGGTGGCGGGCGGCGGGGCGGTGACGCTGGCGGTCGTGGTGGTCACGGCGGTGGTGGCGCCGCAGTTGCGGCGGTTGGATCTGGGGAAGCTGGGACCGAAGTAAGCGGTTCTTTTTTGAAAAAAAGAACCAAAAAACTTTTCTCCATTCGCACCGCGTTCTCCACGTGGAATACGGTGCGAATGAATGAAAAGTCTTTTTGCTTTTTTTTCTTCAGAAAAAGAAGAATCTTACTTCGTCGCCCCCGCCGCGCGCAAAGCGGCGATCTCGCTTTCGGTGAAGCCGGACTCGCGCAGGATTTCCTCGCTGTGCTGGCCGACGCGCGGTGGCGGGCGGGTGATGCCGCCTTCGCCTTCGGCCATGCGGAAGGCGGGGCCGGCGAGCGTCAGGGGGCCGAACTCGGAGTCCACCCTTTGCAGGATGGCCCGGTGGGGGATTTGCGGGTGGGTGGTGATCTCGTCGATGCCCCAGACGCGGGCGGAGGGGATGTCGGCCGCGCGTAGGCGGGCTTCCCAGTTCTTGATGCTGTCGGCCTGGAGCGCTTTCTCGATTTCGGCCTTCAGGGCGACGGCGTGTTCCATGCGCAGGAACCAGTCGGCGAAGCGGGGATCGTCCAGCACATCGGGGCGGTCGAGGGCAGCGAACAGCTGGCGGTACTGCTTCTCGGTGAGGACAGCGAGCAGGATGAAGCCGTCGCGGCCCTGGAACAGGTCGGCGGTGGGCTTGCGCGAGGGGGAGAGGTTGCCGACGCGGCCGGCGACCTCGCCGGTGACGGTGTATTCGGCGACCTGCTGGGCGAGCAGGTTCAGCACGGCGTCGAGCATGGCGACGTCGACGAACTGGCCGCGGCCGGTGTGGGTGCGCTGGTAGAGCGCGGTGGACATGGCGTAGGCGGCGGAGAGGCCGGTGATCATGTCCGCGGCCGCGAAACCGGCGCGGGTGGGGCCGGAGTCGGCGGTGCCGGTCATGGACATCAGGCCGCTCATGGCCTGGATCATGCCGTCGTAGCTGGGCGTGCGGCTTTCGGGGCCCTTCTGGCCGAAGCCGGAAATGGCGGTGTAGATCAGGCGCGGGTTGATCTTCGAGAGCTGCGGCCAGCCGATGCCGAGGCGCTCCATGACGCCGGGGCGGAAATTCTCCACCACCATGTCGGCGGATTGCACCAGGCGGTGGACGACGGCGACGGCCTCAGGCTTCTGGAGGTCGAGCGTCAGGCTGCGCTTGTTGCTGTTCACGGCCATCCAGATCGGCGCCATCTGACGCTCGGCCCATTCGCGCGAACGGGCGATGTTGCGCGTGTCCTCGCCGTCGGGATGCTCGATCTTGACGACGTCGGCGCCCTGGAGGGCGAGCTGGAACGAGGCGAACGGGCCCGCCAGGACACGGGTGAAATCGAGAATGCGAACGTTGGCGAAGGCGCGGTCCATGGCGGTAGGTTCCTAAGTGAAGACGAGAAGGAAAGATCTTCTTTTTCTGAAGAAAAAGAAGCAAAAAGACTTTTTATCCATTGGCGCCGCGTTCAACCGGTCGAACGCGGGGCGAATGGTTGAAAGTTTTTTGGTTCTTTTTTTCAAAAAAGAACATGCTTCCTTGCGTTAGAATCCCCTGAACTCGGTGAAGCTGGCGGCCGGCACCCGCTCGGTGCGCAGGCGGTTGGCCGGAGCGTCGGTGTCTTCGTGGCCGAGCGCCACGCCGCAGACGATGCGGTCGCCTTCGGGGATGTCGAGCAGGCGGCGGATGGGATCGCCGAACTGGGCGAAGACGGCCATGTGGCACGTATCGAGGCCTCGGCCGCGGGCGGCGACCGCGATGTTCTGGAGGAACATGCCGTAATCGAGCCAGGAGCCAATTTCGAGCTTGCGGTCGATGACACAGACCAGGCCGACGGGGGCGCCGAAGAAGCGCAGGTTGTGGGCCACTTGCGCCTTCATCTTGTCGGTTTCGCCGCGGGCGATGCCGAGATGGCCGTAGAGGTCCCAACCGACCTTGCGGCGGCGGGAGAGATAGGGCTCGAAGGGCGGGTCGGGGTAGTAGCGGTAGTCGCGCGCGGTGCCGGCGGTGCCGGCGAGGAATTCGGCGGCCAGCGCGGTGCGGAAGGTGTCGAGCGGTTCGCCGGCGAGCGCGATGGCGCGCCAGGGCTGCATGTTGGTGCCGCTGGGGGCGCGGGCGGCGACATCGAGGATGTGTTCGACGGCGGCGCGGTCGATCGGCGTGGGCAGGAAGCCGCGGACGGCGCGGCGGGAGAGGATCGCCGCCTCTGTCTCGTTGGCCGGTGCGATGTCGGTGGCCATCAGCGTGGGGTGGTCGTTCATGCGAGCATCCTCTCCAGGGCCTCGAAGCCGTCGGGCGACAGCCTGAGGCCGAGCTTGCTGCGCCGCCATGCCACGTCTGCGGCGGAGCGGGCGAATTCGTGATCGCGCAGGTAGCGGACTTCGGCCTCGGTCAGGTCCGCGCCCAGCACTTGGCCAAGATCGCCCATCGCGCGGGCGCCGTCGAGCATGACGCCGGCGCGGGTGCCGTAGGCGCGGACCAGGCGCCAGGCGGTGGCCTCCGGCAGGAAGGGGGCGCGGGCGCGGGTTTCGGCGAGGAGGGCGGCGAAGCCGTGCCTTGGGAAATCGCCGCCCGGCAGCGGGGCGGCGGCCGTCCAGCCGGGTTTGTTGCCGCGCGACGGGGGGAGGTGGGGGGCGAGTTTGGCCAAGGCCGCTTCGGCGAGGCGGCGATAGGTGGTGATCTTGCCGCCGAATACGCTGAGCAATGCCCCCTGCCCGTCCGGCGCATCCAGCGCCAGCACGTAGTCGCGCGTCGCCTCCTGGGCGGCACTGGCGCCGTCGTCGTAGAGCGGGCGGACGCCGGAATAGGTCCAGACGACATCGGCAGGCGTGACCGCTTCGCGGAAATAGGCGCTGGCGCCGGCGCAGAGATAGGCGATCTCGCCTTCGGAGATGCGCACCGCGGCGGGGTTGCCGGCCCAGTCGCGGTCGGTGGTGCCGATGAGGGTGAAGTCGCGCTCGTAGGGGATGGCGAAGAAGATGCGGCCGTCGGCGTTCTGGAAGATGTAGCAGCGGTCGTGCGCGAACTTGCGGCGGACGACGATGTGGCTGCCCTGAACGAGGCGCACCTTCGCCGGCGCGTTCTCCCGCACCACGCCGCGCAGCACGTCGGACACCCAGGGGCCGGCGGCGTTGACCACAGCGCGGGCGCGCAGCTGGCGACGGCCAGTGGCGTTCTCGACGGTGACGACCCAGAGGTCGCCCGCGCGCTCGGCGGCGATGCAGCGTGTGCGGGTTTCGATCACGGCGCCGCGGTCGGCGGCGTCGCGGGCGTTCAGCACGACGAGGCGCGAATCCTCGACCCAGCAGTCGGAATACTCGAAGCCGCGGACGAATTCGGGCTTCAGGGCGGCGCCGGCGGGGTCCCGGGCGAGGTTCAGCATGCGAGTGGGCGGCAGGTCGCGGCGGCCGCCGATGTGGTCGTAGAGGAACAGGCCGAGGCGGAGCAGCCAGGCCGGGCGCAGGCCGCGGTGGTGCGGCAGCACGAAGCGCAGCGGCCAGACGATGTGCGGCGCGATGCCCCACAGCACCTCGCGCTCCATCAGCGCCTCGCGCACCAGGCGGAATTCGTAGTGTTCCAGGTAGCGCAACCCGCCATGGATCAGCTTGGTGGAGGCCGAGGAGGTGGCGCCGCCGAGGTCGCCCTGTTCGCACAGATAGGCCGACCAGCCGCGGCCGGCGGCGTCGCGCGCGATGCCGGCGCCGTTGATGCCGCCGCCGATGACCGCAATGTCGAACGTCGGCTCAGACATTCCGGTGCGCCTGCTCCATCAGTGCCTTGGCGCGGGCGAACTGGCGGGACACCTCGCTGGTGCGCTGGCGGTGGATCAGGACGGCAATGAGCGCGATCGCGGTCCCGGCCAGGGCGAGCGGGCCGGCCATCCAGGTGAGCGCGGCGAGGGCGAAATAGTAGCTGCGGATGCCGCCGTTGAAGGTGGTGAGCGCGCTGCTCAGCACGCCGGCCATTGCGTCGGCCAGGGCATCGCCGTCGGCGATGGGCGGGTTCGGCACGGCGCCGATCAGCGCCACGGTGTAGTTCAGCTGGCGCAGCGCCCAGGTGAGCAGGAAGACGCCGTGGGCGAGCACGATGGCGGGCAGCAGCACCTTCAGTTCCAGCAGCGCCCGCGGCGCCGGCACGCCGCCGAACAGGGCCAGCGCCGGCTCCAGCCGGTCGAGCCCGGTCAGCAGGCCGAGCAGCGCACCGACGGCCAGCAGGCTGGTCGAGGCGAAGAACGAGGCGCTGTTCATCACGTGGCCGATCAGCGCGGAATCGACGATGCGGTTGTCGCGCGCCACCATGCTGCGCATCCACCAGCCGCGCACCTCCCCCAGCCCGGCGTTGATCGCCGTGGGGCCGGCCAGGCGCACGATCTGGCCGTAGCCGAGCCACAGCGCGCAGAACAGCGCCAGCGCGGCGAGGTCGGCCGGGGAGAGGATGGAGGAGAGGACGCGGAACAGCTCCATGGCTTTCCTATAGCGGCTCCGCAAGCGCCTGTAACGCCGGGGGTCGCGGTGGGTCGTTCCAGCATCGAACATCTCGTGCGAACCCGAACGGAGCCCCACCATGGCAAGCATCGACCGCGACCGCGCCCTGAAATGGCTGGGCTGGATCCCGGCACTTTATGCCGCGCACATCATGCTGTGGTACGAGCAGTTCAAGCTGACCGGGGCCGAGGGCTCGGTGATGTTGTTCCAGACCCTGGCCGATTGGCTGGGGATCGGCGGCTACGAGGCGCCGTTCCGCCTGACGGTCGCGACGGCCGAGCTGATCGCCTCGGTGCTGCTGATCAACGAGCGGTCGCGGATGTTCGGGGCGCTGCTGACGCTCGGTATCATGTCCGGTGCGATCTTCTTCCACGTCGTCAGCCCGCTTGGCATCGACCCGTATGGCGATGGCGGCGCGCTGTTCAAGGAAGCCTGCTGGACCTGGCTTTCGTCGGCGGTGTTGCTGGGCATCTATCGGCGGGAACTCACGACCCTGTTGGGCGGGCTGATGTCCCGGCCGATGCGCCTCGCCATCTGACGGCCGAGGCTGCATAAGGGGGGATGAACACCCCCCCTGCCTCTCCACGTGCGGTCGCCGTCATTGGCGGCGGCCCCGCCGGGCTCATGGCCGCCGAGACTGTCGCCCTTTCGGGCCACCGCGTGACCGTGTTCGAGCGCATGCCGAGCCCCGGGCGCAAGCTGCTGATGGCGGGGCGCGGCGGGCTCAACCTCACGCATGGCGAGGCGTTCGAACGGTTCCGCACGCGCTTTGGCGACGCAGGCGCGTTCCTCGGGCCCGGCCTCGATGCCTTCCCGCCCGAAGCGGTGATCGCGTGGTGCGAGGCGCTTGGCCAGCCGACCTTCACCGGGACCAGCGGCCGGGTGTTTCCCAAGGCGATGAAGGCGAGCCCGCTGCTGCGCGCCTGGCTTGGGCGGCTCGACGGGCTGGGCGTGCGGATCGTGACCCGGGCGCACTGGACAGGCCGCGACGGCGATGGGGTGCTGCACTTCGCCGATGGCGTGACGTTCCAGGCCGATGCGACGGTGCTGGCGCTCGGTGGCGCATCTTGGCCGCGGCTGGGTGGCGACGGGTCATGGACCGGGTCCCTGCCGGGCGTGGCGATCGCGAAGCTCCGCCCGGCCAATTGCGGGTTTGCCGTCGACTGGTCGCCGCATTTCCGCCGCCATGCCGGCGCGCCGCTGAAGCGGATCGCGCTGCACCACGCGGGGCGCAGCGTGCGCGGCGAGGCGATGATCACCGAAGCCGGGATCGAGGGCGGCGCGATCTATGCGCTGTCGGCGCCGCTGCGCGAGGCGATTGCGCGGGACGGCACGACCACGCTGACCATCGACCTGCGCCCGGACCTGCCCGAGGCCGACATTGCCCGCCGCCTCGCGGCCCCGCGCGGCAGCGCCTCGCTGTCGTCTCATCTCAAGCGGCACGCGAACCTGCCGCCGGTGGCGATCGGGCTGCTGCAGGAGGCGCTGCACCAGGGCAATGCCACTCCGCTTCCGGCGCTGATCAAGGCCGTGCCGGTGACGCTGACCGCGCCATTCGGCCTCGACCGCGCGATCTCGACCGCCGGCGGCGTCCGGCTGGAGGAGCTCGACGAAAGACTGATGTTCCGCCACCACCCGGGGCTGTTCGCCGCCGGGGAGATGCTGGACTGGGAAGCGCCGACCGGTGGCTACCTGCTGACCGGCTGCCTGGCGACGGGCCGGGCAGCCGGACGCGGGGTTGTGGCGTGGCTCGAAGGCGCCTGAAGCCGGGTCAGACCCGCTCCAGCACCGCCGCGATGCCCTGGCCGCCGCCGATGCACATGGTGACCAGGGCGTGCTTGCCGCCGGTGCGGCGCAGTTCGTACATCGCCTTCACCGTCACGATGGTGCCGGTGGCGCCGACGGGATGGCCCAGCGAGATGCCGGAGCCGTTCGGGTTCACCTTCGCGAGGTCGAACTCCAGGTCCTTCGCGACCGCACAGGCCTGGGCGGCGAAGGCCTCGTTGGCCTCGATCACGTCCATGTCCGACACCTTCATGCCGGCCTTCTCCAGCGCCTTGCGGCTGGCCGGCACCGGGCCGATGCCCATGAAGCGCGGATCGACGCCGGCATGACCGGCCGAGACGATGCGGGCCATCGGGGTCAGACCGAGGCGCTTCACCGCCTCGCCGCTCGCCAGGATGACCGCCGCGGCGCCGTCGTTGATGCCGCTGGCGTTGCCGGCGGTGACCGTGCCGTCCTTCTTGAACACGGTGCGCAGGCCGGCGAAATCCTCCGGCTTGGCGTCGTGGCGGATGTGCTCGTCGGAGTCGAAGGCCACCACGCCTTTGCGGGTTTTCACCTCGATCGGCAGGATCTGCTCCTTGAAGCGGCCCTCCCGCGTCGCCTGGCTGGCGCGGCGGTGGCTTTCAAGGGCCAGCGCGTCCTGCTGCTCGCGGCCGATGCCGTGGCTTTCGGCGAGGTTCTCGGCGGTGACGCCCATCAGGATGCGGTGGAACGGGTCGTTCAGCGCGCCGTCCAGCGTGTCCTTCATGGTGGTGTCGCCCATCTTCTGGCCCCAGCGGGCGGCCTGGACCTGATAGGGCGCGCGGCTCATGTTCTCGACGCCGCCGGCGATGGCCACGTCGCAATCGCCGGCCTTGATGGCGTTGGCGGCGGTCAGGATCGACTGCAGGCCGCTGCCGCACAGGCGGTTCACGGTCACGGCCGGGATGTGCTGCGGCAGGCCGCCCTCGATGACGGCGATGCGCGAGATGTACATGTCGCGCGGATCGGTGTGGACGATCTGGCCGAACACGGCGAGGCCGATCTGCTCGGGGTCGATCTTCGCGCGGGAAACGGCTTCCTTGGCGACGGCCGAGACGAGATCGGACGGTGTGATGTCCTTCAGCGACCCGCCGAAGGTGCCGACGGCGGTGCGCACGCCGGAGACGATGTAGACATCGGTCATGGATTGCTCCTCCTGGGGGGCGTTCTTTCTAGGGGCGTTTCCAGGGCGGTGGGAACGCCGGAGCCGCTCCGTCCATTCACGCGTGGCTGCCGTGAAATCGGTGCGCGACGGATCGTCTTGTCGCTTTGTTCGTTCTTATGGAATATCGCATATCCCAGCAAGGGGCGTGCGTCGCCGGCGAACCCACGCCAGGCGGCCGGCGGATGCGAGGAGGATGCTCCTCCCGCGGCCGGCACACAACAGGGACCGACAGGCCGGGCATTCTCCCGGTGGGGCCAGCGAACGAATTCCAAAGGAATCGAATGCTTTACCACGTCTATGAAATGCAGCGGGTGGCGCTTGCGCCCATGCGCATGGCCGCCACGGGGGCCCTCAGCCTGCTCGACCTGCCGTTCAACCCGCTGCGCGAGACGCCGCTCGGCCGCATCTCGGCCGCCGCCCTCGACAGTTTCGAACACTCGACGCGCGCCTTCGGAAAGCCGGCCTTCGGGCTCAGCCACACGACGATCGATGGCGAGGAAGTCGCCGTTCACGAGGAGATCGTCCTCCGGCTGCCGTGGTGCGACCTGCTGCGCTTTCGCCGCGACACGCACCGCCCGCAGGACCCGGCGGTGCTGATGGTGGCGCCGATGTCCGGCCACTATGCCACATTGCTGCGCGGCACGGTGCAGGCATTCCTGCCCGATCACGACGTTTACATCACCGACTGGCGCGATGCGCGGGACATGCCGGTGATCGGCCCCGACTTCGATCTCGACGACTACGTCGACCACGTCATCGGCTTCATCAACCACCTCGGGCCGGATTGCCATGTGATGGCCGTTTGCCAGCCGGCCGTTCCGGTCCTGGCCGCGGTGTCGCTGATGAACGCCGACGCGCCGCACACCGCGCCGCGCAGCATGACGCTGATCGGCGGCCCGATCGACACGCGCGAAGGGCCCACGGCGGTGAACGCCTTCGCGAAAAGCCGCGACCTCGACTGGTTCCGCCGCAACGTCATCCATCGCGTGCCGCTCGGCAACATGGGCTTCATGCGCAAGGTCTATCCCGGCTTCCTGCAGCTGGCCGGCTTCATGGCGATGAACCTCGACCGGCACATGGAAGCCCATTGGCAGATGTTCCAGCACCTGGTCGAAGGCGATGGCGAGCCGCTGGCCTCCAAGCGCGCCTTCTACGACGAGTACCGCGCGGTGATGGACCTTCCGGCACCGTACTACCTCCAGACCATCGAGAAGGTATTCCAGGAACACCACCTGCCGCGCGGCCTGTTCCGCCATCGCGGCACGCTGGTGGAGCCCGCCGCCGTCGCACGCACCGCGATGCTGACCGTCGAGGGCGAGCGCGACGACATCTCCGGCATCGGCCAGACGCGCGCGGCGCACAAGCTGGCGCACAACCTCGCCCCCGAGAAGCACGCCCATTGGGAGCAGCCGGGCGTGGGCCATTATGGCCTGTTCAACGGGCGCCGCTTCAACTCCGACGTCGCTCCCCGCATCAAGGCCTTCATGGCCGAGCACGGCTGAGCAACCGCCACGGCGGCGGCCGGCAACGACAGCTCCACGCGGCCGCCTGCCCCGTCCATTGACGGTTGGCGGGAGGCCGCCGCGCGCATAGGATCGGCCCATAAATCGACCCGGGCGGCCTGACGCCCCCGGGCCAAGGGAGAACGCACATGCTCGGCCTGATGCAGGACCAACCGCTGCTCATCAGTTCCATCCTCGAGCACGCGGCGCGCCATCACCCGACCGGCGAGATCGTCTCCAAGACCGTCGAGGGCACGCTGCATCGCACGAATTACCGCGACATCGAGCCGCGCTGCCGGCGGGCCGCACGCATGCTCCAGCGCCTGGGCGTGAACCATGGCGACCGGGTGGCCACGCTGGCCTGGAACGGGTTCCGCCATTTCGAACTGTACTACGGCATCTCCGGCATGGGCGCCGTGTGCCACACCATCAACCCCCGCCTGTCGCCGGCCGACCTGATCTACATCATCAACCATGCCGAGGACGTGGTGCTGTTCCTCGACACCACCTTCGCGCCGCTGATCGCCGCGGTGGCCAAGGATGTGCGAGCGAAGCTGCGCGCCGTGGTGTTCATGACCGAGCGCGCGCACATGCCGGACATCGCCCTGCCCGAGGGCATGGAACTGCTGTGTTACGAGGAGCTGATGGAGGCGGCCGACGAGAGCTATGCTTGGCCGAGCTTCGACGAGAACACGGCGGCCGCGCTCTGCTACACCTCGGGCACCACGGGCAAGCCGAAGGGCGTGCTCTACAGCCACCGCTCCACCGTGCTGCACGCCTTCGCCAGCAACATGGCCGACGTGATCGGGCTGCGCGCGGCAGACAGGGTTCTGCCGGTGGTGCCGATGTTCCATGTGAATGCCTGGGGCACGCCCTATAGCGCACCGATGGTCGGCGCCTCGCTGATCATGCCGGGGCGCCACCTCGATGGCGCCAGCCTGACCAAGCTGATGAACGACGAGCGCGTGACCCTGTCGGCCGGGGTGCCGACGGTGTGGCTGGGCCTGCTGAACCACCTGCGCGGCAGCGGCGACCGTCTGCATACCGTGCGCAGCTTCGTGATCGGCGGCTCGGCCTGCCCGCGCCTGCTGTTCGAGGCGTTCGACAAGGAATACGGCATCCGCATCGACCATGCCTGGGGCATGTCGGAACTGTCGCCGCTCGGCACCTACAACGCACCCAAGCCGTCCAACGCGCATCTGGAGGGCGAGGAGAAGATGGCGCTCCAGCTCACCCAGGGCCGCAGCATCTACGGCGTGGACATGCGCATCGTCGACGACGAGGGGCGCGAGCTGCCGTGGGACGGCACCACCTCCGGCCACCTGCAATCCAAGGGCTTCTGGGTGTGCAGCTCCTATTTCGGCGGCACGGCGGGCGACGCGCTGACGCCCGATGGCTGGTTCGCCACCGGCGACGTCGCGACCATCAGCCCCGACGGCTACATGGAGATCACCGACCGTTCCAAGGACGTGATCAAGTCCGGCGGCGAGTGGATCAGCTCGATCCAGCTGGAAAACCTCGCCATGTCCCACCCCGACGTGGCGGAGGCCGCGATCATCGCCGCGAAGCACGAGAAGTGGGACGAACGGCCGCTGCTGATCGTGGTGCCGCGCGAAGGCCGGGAGATCGACAAGGCGGCGGTCCTGGCGTTTTACGAAGGCAAGGTCGCCAAGTGGTGGATCCCCGACGACGTGGTATTCGTGAAGGAACTGCCGCACACTGCGACCGGCAAGGTACAGAAACTGGCACTGCGTGGCCAGTGGGCGAACCATCTGATGGAGGCCAAGTAAGGAAGCACCTTCTTTTTTTGTAAAAAAAGAAGCAAAAAAACTTTCGCCCATTTGCGCCACGATCAACCGGCGCAATTGGGGAAAAGTTTTTTGGTTCTTTTTTTCAAAAAAGAACTGCTTGCTTCCTTACCGCCCCCCCCCGATCGGCACGAGGGCGCCGGTGACGTAGGAGCTCTGGTCCGACAGCAGCCACAGCACGACATCGGCCACCTCCTCTGCCGAGCCGGAGCGCGCCATGGGGATCATCGGGCGGAACCGCTCGGCGCGGTCGGGAGCGCCGGCCTTGGCGTGGATGTCGGTGTCGATCAGCCCAGGATTGACCGCGTTCACCCGGATGCCGCGCGGTGCCAGTTCGCGCGAGGCGCCGATGGTCAGCGTGTCCACGGCACCCTTGGACGCCGCGTAGTGCACCCACTCGCCCGCGCCGCCGATGGCGCTGGCACGGGAGGAGACGTTCACCACCGCGCCGCCGGGGCCGCCGAGGTCGGTGGCCATGCGTGGGATGGCCTCGCGCAGTGCGAGGAAACAGCCCTTCACGTTGATCGCCAGCACCTCGTCCAGCGCCGCGGGGTCGAGCGCCTCGATGCGGCAGAGCGGGCCGGTGATGCCGGCGTTGTTCACCAGCGCGGTTACGCGGCCGAGTTCGCGGTCCACGGCGGCGAAGAAGGCGGCGGTGTCTGCCGGGCTGGCGCTGTCGGCCTGCATGGCGAAGGCGCGGCCGCCGGCGGCGCGAATGTCGGCCACCACCTGCTGCGCCGGAGCTTCGCTGCTGCGGTACGACAGGGCCACCGCGTAGCCGCGCGCAGCGGCCATCCGGGCGACGGCGGCACCGATGCCGGTGCTGCCGCCCGTGACCACCAGAACCTTGTCCGCCATGCGCGTTCCCCTATGCCACGAAGGCGAGCGTGACACCCATCGTCTCGCCCGGCCCGACCAGCACACGATCGGGCGCCTGGGCCGCAATGGCAACGCCGCCGGCGGACAGGGCGGCGGCGGCCATGCCCACCGCCTGCGTGCGCAGGACCAGTGCTGCCATCCATTCACGGCGCCCCAGCGCCGGCGCGGCGGCGGCGCCGAAGCGGGATGCAAGTTCGCGCGGGTCCACCACGTCGAACCGCGACAGGCCGACCGTCAGGCGGAAGCCGCCGCCGATCGGGCGCACCGCGTCGGCGCCAAACATGCGCCCGAACAGTCCGGCAAGCCGCGAGGGAGCCTCGGCGGCGATCACCGCTTCCAGCACGCCGACCGCGCCGTTGGCATGGCGCCGCCATTCGTCGCGCCAGACCAGGTCGCGCGTCAGGTGGTGGCAGAAATAGAGACGGCCCGCCTCGGTCGCCTCGTTGGGCAGCCGCACGGTGCGGAACACCGCGTCGCGCGCGCCGCCGGGCAGGTCGACCGGCCGGGTGAATTCGTTCGGGGCCGAGCTTGGCACGCCGGCGGCGGCAAGCGCCGCAGCGACGGCGGCCGAGTCGTCGGTGCCCCATACCAGCCCGTTCAGCCCGGTGGGCCAGCCCAGGATGTCCTGCCTTCCACCACCCCCCGGCGGCGTGCCGATCAGTTCCAGGTAGTCGGTGCCGAAGATCGCCAGGTGGTTCACCGAGCCCAGCGAGTGATAGCCGCGCGGCGTCAGCGTGAAGCCGAGCCGGGCATACAGCGCCTGCGCCTCGTCCATCCGGTCGTGCACGTTGACCACCACGTGGTCGAGGGTTGGCATCGGCAAAACCATGAGCAGCCTTCCTGGATTCGCCCGGGGCCCCATCGGCGGAATGCCGGATGTTGCCATACGGGCGGTGCAACAGTTTGTTGCGGTGCCATTATCGCACCCCTTGCGCCTGGGATGGAACGTGTAAACAATATGCGGTCATAACCAGGAGGGTACGAAGCTGCCAAATCGGGAGTCTCCGGTCGCACCGCGCTCCCTGGCCGCGTGCGCAATCTCATTTTCCGCAGCGATGCTGGTTGCCATGTTTGCCGCCGCGCCGGCCTGGGCGCAGGTGCCGCCGATTCCCCAGGGATCGCCGATCCCGCGCATCGCCCCGCCGCCCCGCCCCGCCGTCACCGCCCCCGCCATCGCCGCGCCCGCGCCCTCGATCGGCCGGGGCAATCCGGACGACGTGTTCCAGGTGTCCGCCGGCGTGGTGGAAGGCTCCACCGTTTATGCGCCCGACAGCTGGACAGCGCTGACCGATCGCGTCCGCGGCCGGGTCACCCGCGCGCAGGTCGAGGCGATCCGCCAGGAGATCCTGGCCCGCTACCGCGCCGACGGATACCTGCTGACCGGCGTCATCCTTGCCGATGGCGGCGGCGGGCGGGTGCGCTTCGTGGTCACCGAGGGCCATATCGCCGAGGTCAAGCTCGACGGCGATGTCGGGCCGGCCGGCACCCAGGTGCTGCGCTTCCTCAACCGCCTCACCGAAACGCGGCCGATCGATTCGGCGACGCTGGAGCGCGCGCTGCTGCTGGCCCAGGACGTGCCGGGAATCGCGGTGCGCGCCGTGCTGCGCCCGTCGGCCGAGGCACCCGGCGCGCTGACGCTGATTGCCCAGGTGCAGCGCGCCGCCTGGGGCGCGACCTTCGTGGCCGACAACCGCGGCACACCGTTCACCGGGCCGGAGGGCGCGCTGCTGGCGGTGGATGCCAACAGCTTCACCGAATACGGCGAGCGCACCACCGTCTCGATCTATCGCGCGTTCAACAACACCCAGCTGTTCGGCCAGATCGCCACGGAGCTGTTCGTCGGCAGCTCCGGCCTCAAGCTGCGCCTGTTCGGCGGGTCCGGCACGGCGGACCCCTCGGGCGGGCTGCGCGCCAACCGCTACCACGGCGTCACCACCAATGTCGGCCTGACCGCCAGCTACCCCGTGATCCGCACCCGCCAGCACAGCCTGGGCGTGTTCGGCACGTTCGAGCTGCTGGACAGCGAGATCTTCACCGGCCAGCCGGCGCGACAGGCCAGCCGCGACAACCTGCGCATCCTGCGGGCGGGAACAGAATACGCGCGCCAGGACACGTGGCTGGGCGCCGAGCGCAGCGCAGTGAGCCAAGCGAGTTTCCGCGTATCGCGCGGGCTGGACAGCCTGGGCGCCTCGCGCACCAATCCGCCCAATGTCGGCCGGCAGAACCAGGTCGTCGAGTTCACCAAGCTCAATGTCGAGCTGAGCCGCACGCAGACGCTGTTCCAGCCCTGGGAAGGGGCCACGGTCGCGCTGCAGGCCACCATCGCCGGGCAGTTCAGCTCCGACATCCTGCCATCGGCAGAGAAGTTCTACCTCGGCGGCGCGCGCATCAACCGCGGCTACTATTCCGGCGAGGTCACGGGCGACAAGGCCTGGGCGACGGCCGTGGAGCTCCAGCTCAACACCAGCTTCGCCTTCGAGGCGCTGGGCACCCCGCTCGAGGTCGGCAGCACGTTCTACACCTTCTACGACTGGGGCGAGACGGTCGAGAACCAGAAGACCGACCCCAACCGGCGCCTGCATTCCTACGGCGCCGGCTCCCGGTTCCGCGTCGCCCCGCATGTCTCGGTGGACCTCGAATGGGTCCACCGCGTGGTGCGCCGCCCGCTGGGCACGCAGTCGAACACCCCGGCGCTGCGCGGCGACGCCTTCTACTGGCGCCTCGTGACACGGTTCTGATGACGCACGTGCCGGCCCCGGCTGCTGCGCCTGACATGACGACCCGCCCGACCGGCTTGCCCGCGGGCCTTGAGGAGAGTGTGTGATGGCCGAGCAGACGCCCGCCACCACCCCCGGACCGGCCCCCCTGTTGGCCCGCCCGCTTCCCCGCGCGGCGCGCCGTCGTGCCGCCACGCGGCCGATGCTCCAGCTGGTGCCAGGGTCGCTGCGCGCGCGACCCGACCTGCTGCGCAGCACGGCCCTCCAGGCAGTGTTCCTCGCCGGCCTCGCCACCACGGCCGCGCCAGCCGCCGCCCAGCCCGCCCCCGCGCCGACCGCGCTGCCGACCGGCGGGCAGGTGATCGCCGGCCAGGCCAAGATCGCGACCACCACCGCGCCCGGCACCGCCGGCATGACGATCACCCAGTCGAGCAAGTACGGCGCCTACGACTGGAAGTCGTTCGACATCGGCAAGAGCGCCTCGGTCACCTACCAGGTGCCGACCCCCCAGGCGGTGTCGGTCAACCGCGTCATCTCGCCCACCAACCCCTCGGTCATCGCCGGCAAGCTGACCTCCAACGGCGTGGTGGTGATCCAGAACCAGTCCGGCGTGGTGTTCTCCCAGGGTGCTGAGGTGAATGTCAGCACGCTGATCGCCTCCGCCCCCGGCATCTCGGATGCCAATGCGCGCGCCGGCCGGCTGATATTCGACCAACCTGCCAATCCCGGCGCGCGTGTCGAGAACCACGGCACCATCACCGTCGCGCAGACCGGCCTCGCGGCGCTGGTGGCGCCGCAGGTGGCCAATTCCGGCGTCATCCGCGCGCAGATGGGCCGCGTGGTGCTGGCGGGTGCGGAGGCCCACACCGTCGATCTCTACGGCGACGGGCTGCTGTCGATCGACGTCACCAAGCAGGTGACGCAGGCGCCGGTGGGGCCGGACGGCAAGGCGGCGACCGCGCTGGTCACCAACTCCGGCACCATCATCGCCGATGGCGGCACCATCCTGCTGACCGCGAGCGCCGTCGACGGGCTGGTGCAAACGCTGGTCACCTCTGGCGGTACCGTGCGCGCCGATACCGTGGGCCAGACCACGGGGCGCATCGCGGTGAACGCCAAGGGCGGCAACGTCGCCGTCACCGGCACCATCGCCGCGCGCGGCACGGCGGCGGGGACCAAGGGCGGCAGGGTCGAGATCAACGCACCCGCCCGTAGCGTCACGCTGAAGGCCGGCGCCAAGGTCGATGTCTCCGGCAAGGCCGGCGGCGGCGTGGCTGCGATCGGCACCACCGTCGCGCGCGCCACCGGCGGCAACAAGGTCACGGCGCCGACGGCCCGCGACGTGGTGATTGAATCGGGGGCCCGCGTCGCCGCCGATGCCACGGCGCTGGGCGACGGCGGCAACATCACGCTGCTCAGCGAGGGCGGCAGCACCGTCCATCGCGGCGAACTGACCGCTCGCGGCGGCCCGGACGGCGGCAATGGCGGCTTCATCGAGGTGTCGGGCGACCGCTTCGTGCTGGGCGGCGTGGTGGACGTCTCGGCGCCGGCGGGCAAGTCAGGCCAGATCCTGCTCGACCCGAATGACCTGGTGATCAGCAGCGCCGACACCTCCACCGGCGGAAGCGCACCCACCAAAATCGGCAATGACGGCTTCATCACCAAGGACGGCGACGGCGTCACCAACCTGTCGGTCAAGGACATCCTCGGCCTGACGGGCAACATCACCATCGAGGCGAAGGCCACGCTGACGCTCAGCGCGGCCCTCGATGTCACATCCAAGAACGCCATCGGCGACGTCACGCTGCTGTCCGGCGGCACCATGACCATCAACGCGCCGCTCACCGGCGCCAACGCGATCACGCTGAAGAACACGGGCGGCAACCTCGCCGTCAACTTCCCCGTCACAACCGCCGACGGCAAGACGATCACGCTCAACAGCGCCGGCAGCATCTCGCTGGGCGCCACCGTCAGCGCCGGCACCACGGGCGTGATCGACCTCAACGCCGGCGCCGGGATCACCCAGCCCGGCGGCGGCCTGGTCGCCGGAACGCTGCTCAGCACCAACGGGATCGCCGGAGGCGTCGAGTTCAACTCTGGCACCAACAACATCGTCACGCTCGGGGCGATCAAGGCGACGGGCGGCAACCTCTCGATCGCCACCAGCGCCAAGCTCTCGGTCGACGACGTCGTCGCACTCGACGACGGCAAGTCCGCCTCGATCGCCACGCCGGCCCTGTCCTTCGGCGCGGCGGGGAAAGTCACCGTCAAGGACGGCACCTTCGCGCTGGCGCCATTCAGCGGCACGATGAGCCTGGGCTCCGCCGCCGGCGACGCGGCGCCGGTCACGACGGCCACGCTGGCGGGCGTCACGGCCGGCACGCTCCAGCTCGGCAGCGCCGCCGGCAAGACCGCCACGGCGATCGAGCTGAACGACGATCTCGACACCTCCGCCTTCGCCACCACGCGCCTGGTTGCCGGCGCGGGCGGCATCGCGCTCACCAAGGGCACGCTGACCGCGGTCAATCTCGACATCGTCTCCGGCGGCAATGTGACGGATTCGGCACTCGGCCTGCTCGCCGCCGCAAGCCTGCAGAGCAGTGGCGGCATCGCCGGCAATGTCGCGCTGGACACGGTGGCGCACACGGTCGGCGCATTGGGGACCATCGCCGTCACCGGCGGGACATTCGCGCTCACCTCCAGCCTGGACCTCCCCGTGACCGGCAGTGTCCAGGCCACTTCCATCGCGCTGGCGAGCACCAAGGCCACCTCGGCGACGGCCATCGAGGTGACCGGCACCGGCGCGCTCAGCGTGGCGGCGGGCGGCACGATCAAGCTCACCACGGCGGCCGACAGCGGCATCACGCTGTCCGGCAGTGTCGACGCAAGCGCCACCGGCACGCTGGACATCGCAGTTGGCACCCTCGGTGCCACGCAGGCCGGCGGCGCCATCACCGCCGGCCTGCTGACCGGCAGCGCCACGGGAAGTGTCACGCTGCCCGAGATCGCCAACCAGATCGGCGGCATCGACAACCTAGCCGTGGCCGGCGGCAACTTCATCCTGGCTACCAGCAGCGAGTTCATCGTCAGCGGCGCGCTTGTCGCCACGAAAATCGATATTACCGGGTTCGCCCCGTCGAGCTCGGCCATCGCCGTGAGCAAGACTGGCACCATCCTAGCCGACGGTGCCGGCATCATCACGCTGATTGCCGCCGATCCCGCAGCGGGCGGCATCGCGCTGGCCGGCAACGTCCTGGCTCCCGGCGGCGCCATCGACCTCACTTCCGGCGCCGGTGGCGTGACGCAGACCGAAGGCATCATCGCCACGCCGACGCTGCTCAGCACCGGCGGCATCGGCGGAACGTTGAGCCTCACCAGTGCAGCCAACGCCATCGCCAGCACCGGTGACATCACCGTCACCGGCGGCAACCTCTTGCTCGCCACCAACACCGCGCTCGACATCAAGGGCGCACTGTCGGTCGGCGCTGACAGAACACTGTCGCTCGCCGTTTCCGGCTTCAACCTGACGACCGGGTCCTTGTCCGCGGTGGGCGGCACGGTGGAGATCGCGCCCCTCCTCCCGGGCGCGCCCATGAACATCGGCAAGGGCGATCCCGCCGAACTGACGGTGCCGACGGCCGCGCTGGCCGGCATCAAGAGCGCCACGCTGCGCCTGGGCGCCAGCACCGCCAGCACGACCGTGGCCGACAGCCTGTTCGTCCGCGACAGCTTCGACGCCACCGCATCGGCAACCGCCGTGCTGCGCCTCGACGGCGGGCCGAGCGGCATCTCGGTCGACAGCCTCGTGGTGCTGAAGGCCGCCACGCTGGACCTGAACAGCGCCGGCGGCGTCAACGGCATCCCGGGTTCGACCGTCGTGGCAAACCGGCTGCAAAGCACCGACGGCATCGCCGCCAACGTCGACCTCACCGACAAGTCCAACGCGATCGCCACCCTGGGCGACATCACCGTGACCGGCGGCACAATCGCGCTCACCACCAGCCTGGCGCTCGACATCGCCGGCAAGGTGGTCGCCGATGGCGCCACCATCGAATCGACCGCGGCGGGCAACGCGATCTCCATCACCGGATCGCTGCTCGGCACCGCCGGGAGCACGCTGAGCCTGACCGCGAGCGACCCGACAGGCGGCATCGCCATCGCGGGCAGCCTCGACGCCACCTCGACCGGGACGCTCAACCTGGCCAGCGGCACCGGCGGCAGCATCCAGTCCGGCGGCACAATCGCGGCCGGAACGCTCGCCGGCAACACAGCCGGCGCGCTGACGCTGGTTGAGATCGGCAACCAGATCGCTGCCATCGGCGATCTGGCCGTCACCGGCGACGCCGCGATCACCAGCGCGGTCCCCATGACGGTTACCGGCACAATGTCGGCGGCCAACGCGACGCTTGTCGGCTCCGCAGACAAGGCCGGCGCGATCAATGTGGCCGGTACCCTCAAGGCCACGGGCACCGCGCAGCTGCTCGCCACCGACCCGGCTGGCGGCATCGCGCTGTCCGGCACCGTCGAGGCGCCGACGCTCGACTTCAATGCCGGCACCGCGGGCGTGGCCCAATCGGGCGGCAATATCCTCGTGGCGACCGTGAAGAGCAGCGGCGGGGTCGGCGGCGACGTGGCGCTTGCCTCCGCAACCAACAAGATCGCCACCCTCGGCCCGCTCCAGGTCACCGGCGACGTGACCGTGGCGAGCGCGGTGGCGCTGAAGGTCGCGGGCGCGATGGAAGTGGCCGACGGCAAAAGCGTCACGCTGTCCACCTCCGCCGGCACGCTCGAGATCGCCGCCGCCGTCACCGCGACCGGCGGCACGGTGACCCTGCGCGCGACGGACCCGGCCGGCACGGTCGCGCTGGGCGCCACCATCACCGCCGGCACGATCGACCTGCAATCCGGCACCGGCGGCGTCAGCCAAACCGGCGGCAACCTTGTCGCCGGCGTGCTGACCAGCACGGCAGGGATCGGCGGCCCGACGACGCTGAATTCGGCAGGCAACGCGATCGCCACGATCGGCGACCTCGTGGTCGCGACAGGCGATTTCAGCCTCGTCGGCGCCGGGCCACTCGTCGTGTCCGGCAAGCTCGAGGCCCCCGGCGGCACCGCCCTGCTCGACATCACGGCGAATGCCGGCACCGCCATCTCCGTGCCCGGCCAGATCTCCGCGAACAACATCACCCTGATCGGCCGCGGCGCGGCAGGCGGCATGGCGGTCGCGGGAACAATCGCCACGCCGGGCATCCTCGACATCTCGACCACCGGCGGTACCGGAGTCGCTGCGACGGGCAGCCTTTTCGCCGCCACGCTGCGCAGCGACCTGGGCATCGCGGGCGGCCTGGACGCGCGCGGCGACAACGCCGTTGCCACTCTCGGCGACATTACCATCGCCGGCGGCAATTTCGCCCTAGCCAACAAGGCCGGCACCACGCTCGCCGTCACCAAGTCGGTCGCCGTCGATGCCAACCAATCGATCCGCATCGAGGCCGACGACGCCAGCATCACGACCGGCGCCCTGTCCGCGCCGGGCGGCAGCGTCACCCTGCTGGCCCCCACCGCGGGGATCAGCCTCGGCCTCGCGGCGCCGGGCGAGCTGACGGTCCTGCAAACCGACGTGGCGGCCATCACCGCCGACAGGCTGAACCTGATCGCCAGCAAGGGCGCCATCACCCTGCGCGGCAACCTCGACACCACCGTCAATGGGGCCTCGCTGCTGCTGCTGGACGCCAACAAGGGCATCGCACTGACCGCCGGCACGCTGGCCGCGCCCACGCTGGAAATCGCGGCAGCCACCGGCGGCGCCACGCAGACACTCGGCGTGCTGGCGGCCAAAGTGCTGACCTCGGGCGCCGGAACCGTCAGCGGGCCCATCACGCTCGACAACGGCGCCAACACGATCGCCGCCATCACCGACCTCGCCGCCACCGGCGCCATCTCGGTCGCCAGCGCCGCCCTTACCCAGGTGTCCGGCTCGGTCACCGCGACGGACATCGCCCTGGCAGGCAGCGCCGCCGGCGACTCGTTGAAGCTCGGCGCCACCGGCAGCCTCGCGCTGACCGGACCCGGCACGATCGCATTGACCACCGCCGGCACCACGACGCTGGCCGGCACGGTCAATGCAACAGGCGCCGGCAGTCTCAGCCTGGCCGGCGCCGGCAGCGTGGTGCAGACGGCGGGCGCCATCACGGCGGGCACGCTGCTGGCACCGGTCGGGATCGGCGCGGCCGACCTCAACCAGCCCGCCAATACGATCGGCACGCTGGGCGCCTTCAACGCCACCGGCGGCCTGACGCTGGCGACATCGGTGGCGCTGTCCGCCGCCTCGCCTGTCGCGGCCGCCACCATCACCCTGCGCAGCAGCGCCGTGTCGCCCGCGGCGATCGACATTGCCTCGGCAAGCTTCGCCACCCTCGGCGACGGCACCATCACGCTCGAAACCAAGGGCGGCATCGCGCTGTCCGGAACCGTCTCGGCCGGCGCCGGCGGCACGCTGAGCCTCGCGGCCAGCGGCGGCGGCGTCACCCAGACCGCCGGCAGCCTCACCACCGGCACGCTGCTGACCGTCGGCGACATCGCCGGCGCGATCGACCTGTCGCAGGCGAACGGCATCGCCTCGCTCGGCGCCGTCTCCGCGACGGGTGGCATCACGCTGGTCAGCACCAAGACGGTCGCCGTCGACGGCCTCGTCAGCGCCGGCGAGACGAAGATCCTGTCGCTCGCGGCACCCGGCATGAGCTTCGGCGCGGCCGGCGCGCTTGCCGCCAAGAACGGGACCGTGGAGATCGGGCCGACCAACGCCACCGCCACGTTCGGCCTCGGCCTCGGCACCCCGGGGGACTTCGCGCTGGGCGACCTCGCGAACGTCAGCGCCAGCCTGGTGCGCATCGGCCAGGCGAGCAGCACCGGCAATGCCAACCAGGCTGCCAGCATCGCGCTGTCAGGCACCGTCGCGCCGGACGCCACCACGCTGGAACTGATTTCCAGCGGCGCCATCACCCAGCCCGCCGGCGGGCTGAAGGTCCCGGTGCTCAACGCCACCGCGCAAAGCCTCGCCCTCGGCACCGGCGACAACACCATCGGCAAGCTGGGCGCGCTCGCCATCACGGCCGACCTCACGATCGCCAACGCCGGCGCCCTCGTGGTCGACGGAACCCTCTCCGCCGCGAACATCACGCTCAGCAGCGGGGCCGCCTCGGCCGCGGCGCTCGACATCAGCGGAACCCTCGCCACGGCTGCGGGCGGCACCATCACGCTGCAGGCCACCAACGCGGCCGCCGGCGGCATCGCGCTGTCCGGCACGCTCGACGCCACGGCGAGCGGCACGATCGACCTGTCCGCCGGCAAGGGCGGCATCGCGCAATCCGCCGGCAGCCTCACCGCCGGGACGCTGCGCAGCGCCAACGGGGCCGCGGGCGACGTACTGCTCGACCAGGGCGGCAACGCCATCGGCGCGCTCGACCAGTTCGCCGTCACCGGCGCCGCCTTCACCCTGCGCGACAGCGTCGCGCTCGACATCACCGGCGCGGTCTCGGCCAGCGAGATCACCATCGGCAGCGCCGGCGCCACGCTCGGCCTCGCCGCCACCGGCAGCCTGACCGCTCCGGGCACCGCCCGGCTCGCGGCCCCGAATGGCGGCATCGCGCTGACCGGCACCGTCAACGCCGGCGTGCTCGACCTCTCCGCCGGGGCCGGCGGCATCACTCAGCCGGGCGGCAGCATCACGGCCGGAACGCTGACCAGCAGCAACACCTCCGGCAACACCGTCACGCTGGACCAGCCAGGCAACGCCATCACAGCCCTCGGTGATTTCACCGTCGCCGGCGCCGCCTTCACCCTGCGCAACGACACTGCGCTCGACATCACCGGCGCAATCAGCGCCAGCGCGATCACCATTCGCGCGGGCGGCGCCACGCTCGGCCTCGACGCCGCCGGCAGCCTCGCGACCAAGGGCACCGTTCTGCTGGACGCCACCAACGCCGCCGGCGGCATCGAGCTGGCGGGCAAGATCGACGCCGGAACGCTCGACCTGTCCGCCGGCACCGGCGGCATCGCGCAAACGGGCGGCACCATCACCGCGGGCACGCTGCAAAGCTCCGATGGCAGCGCGGGCACGGTCGCCCTGGGCGAAGCCGGGAACAGCGTCGCGAACCTGGCCGGCTTCACCGTCACCGGCGGCGATTTCCGGCTGGTGGATGCGAGCGAGCTGACGGTGGCCGGCCCGCTGGTGGCCGCCAACGTCACGCTGCGCGGCGACGCCAAGCTCGCCACGGCCATCAACGTCACCGGCAGCATCAGCGCCGATGGCGGCACCATCACCCTCGCGGCCACCAACGCGGATGGCGGCCTCGCCCTGTCCGGCACGGTGGCGGCCCCGTCGGGCGGGGTCATCGACCTGTCGGCCGGCAGCGCCGGCATCGCCCAGTCCGGCGGCAGCCTCACAGCCGGCACGCTGCGCAGCGCCACCGGCAGCACCGGCGCCGTCGTGCTCACCCAGGCGGCGAACGACCTCGCCACGCTGGGCACCTTCGCGGTCACCGGGGCCAGCTTCGACCTCACGACCGCGGGCGCGCTCGCGGTGAACGGGGCGGTTCAGGCAACCGGCCTCACCCTGTCCAGCCTCAACGCCGCCATCACGGTGGACGCCACCGGCAGCCTCGCCGCCGGGGCCGGGACGCTTGGCCTCCAGGCGATCAACACCGATAACGGCGGCCTCATCCTCGGCGGCCTGCTCAGCGGCACCACCGTGGAACTGGCCGCCGGCGGCAAGGGCATCACCCAGCCCGGCGGCAGCCTCTCGGCAACCACGCTGCGCGCCACCGTCACGGGCGCCGATGCCACGCTCGGCCAGGC
The DNA here is from genome assembly GCA_945897825.1 of Asaia bogorensis. Lineage (GTDB taxonomy): Bacteria > Pseudomonadota > Alphaproteobacteria > Acetobacterales > Acetobacteraceae > CAMDGX01. The sequence continues at coordinate 40,040 of CAMDGX010000016.1, forward strand.
CGGCAACAGCATCGCCCTGCTTGGGGACACGACCGTCACCGGCGGCGCGTTCACGCTGGTCGACTCCTTCCCCCTCACCGTGTCCGGCACGGTCAAGGCCGACGCCATCGCGCTGACCAACACCGGCGCCTCGCTCACCGTCGGCGCAGCCGGCAGCCTCGCCACCACCGGCGGCACCATCGCGCTGACCGTCGCCACCGGGGCGATCGACCTCGTCGGCACCGTCGATGCCACGTCCGCCGGCGTCGTGGAGTTGACCGCCGGCGGCAATGCCGGCCAGAGCGGCGGCAGCATCACCGCCGGCACGCTGCGCGGCAACGTGGGCGGCGCGCTCACCCTGGCGCAGCCGGCCAACGCCATCGGCACGATCGGTGCGCTGGCGGTCAAGGGCGATGCCACGGTCACCAGCAGCATCGCGCTCGATATCACCGGCGCGTTCGCGGCGGCCAACATCGCCGTCACCGGCAGCGCGGCCGCGAACGCCGCCTTGTCCGTCTCCGGCACCGCCTCGGCCACCGGGACGATGACCCTTGCCACCGGCGCCTTCGGCGGCATCGCCCTGACCGGCGCGGTCACGGCAACGACACTCGATCTCACCGCCGGCAGCCCAGGCATCGCGCAAACCGGCGGCAGCATCGCCGCCACCACCCTGCGCGGCAGCGCCACCGGCCCCGTAGCGCTCGACCAGGCCGCCAACGCCATCGCCATCCTGGGTCCGTTCGCCGTCTCCGGCGGCGCGTTCAGCCTGAACAACGACATCGCGCTCGCCGTCGCCGGCGCGGTCGAGGCCGGCGACATCGCCCTGCGCACCAGCGCCACCACGCTCTCCCTCGGCGCCACCGGCAGCCTCGCCACCGCCGGGACCGTGTTGCTCGAAGCCCCGAATGGCGGCATCGCGCTCGCCGGCACCATCAAGGCCGGCGTGCTCGACCTCTTCGCCGGCAGCGGCACGATCGCGCAATCCGCCGGCAGCATCACCGCCACCACCCTGCGCAGCACCGGCGGCGCCAGCGGCGATGTCTCCCTCACCCAGGCCACGAACCAGATCGGCACGCTCCAGGATTTCGCGAGCGGCGGCACGTTCTCGCTCGCCGGCGACCTCGCGCTGACCGTGGCCGGCGCCGTGAAGGCCACCGACATCACCCTGGCCAACACCGCCGCCGGCACGGCGATCTCCGTCACCGGCAGCCTCGCAACGCCCGATGGCGGCCTCATGGTGCTGCAGGCTCAGAACCCGGCCGGCGGCCTGTCCCTGGGCGGCACGCTGACCGCGGGCATCCTGGACATCAAGGCCGGCTCCGGCGGCATCGCCCAACCTGGCGGCAGCGTCACCGCGAGCACGCTGGCCGTCGCTGTCACCGGCGGCAATGCCACCCTGGGGCAGGCCGGCAACAGCGTCCTCAGCCTCGGCAAAAGCACGATCACCGGCGGCAGCCTGGTTCTGCGCGTGGGGTCCGCCCTGGACGTGACGGGCACTGTCGCAGCCGACGCCATCACCCTGACCAGCAGCGCGGCCCTGCCCTCCGCCCTCGCCGTCAATGGCACCCTGGCCACCACCGCGGGCGGCGTCATCACGCTGGCGGCCAGCGACACCAGCGGCCAGATCAACCTGAACGGCACGATCGATGCCTCGTCCACCGGCACCGTCGACCTGTCGGCCGGCAGTCACGTCGTCCAGACCGCCGCCGCCATCACCGCCGGCACCCTGCGCAGCACCGGCGGGGTCGGTGGCGACCTGCTGCTGGATCAGGCGGGCAACGCCATTTCGACTATCGGCGCGGTGGTGGCGGGCGGTACGATTTCGATCACCGACACGATCGCGCTCGATGTCAGCGGGAAGGTCCAGGCCGGCAGGATCAGTCTCACCAACAGCCTCGCCTCAGCCTCCGCGCTGACGATCTCGGGCAGCCTGGTCGCCCAGAACATCCTGCTGAACGCCAGCGACGCGAGCAGCGGCATCCGACTTGGCGGTGCTTTGAGCACTGGTTCCGGCCGGCTCGACCTGGCGGCCGGGTCCGGTGGCGTGGTGCAGACTGGCGGCTCCATCACCGCCTCCGTGCTGCAGAGCACCAACGGCGTCGGCGGCAACGTCAAGCTGGACCAGGCCGGCAATGCCATCAACCGCATCGACTTCTTCGTCGTCACCGGCGGCACGTTCTCGCTTGTCGACAGCATCCCGTTGATAACGCTCGGGTTGAGTGCCACCAGTGTCACACTGCGCTCCACGGCCGCAGACGCCAAGGCACTCGACATCAGCGGCAGCCTCACCACGGGGTCGCTCTCCCTCACCGCCAGCGCCCCAACCGGCGGCATCGCGCTGACCAGCAGCCTCGATGTCGGGGGCATCGCCACGCTCACCGCAGGCAGCGGCGGCATTCTCCAGTCCGCCGGTGCGCTGAAGGCAAATGGTCTGAGCGCATCGGCCACCGCCGGTAGCGTCGTGCTGACGCGGGCCGAAAACAGCGTGGTCGACCTGCTCTCCTCCACGGTCACCGGCGGTGATTTCACCCTGACCAGCAGCTCCGGCTTCACCGCCAATGGCGTGGTTGCGGACAATGTCACGCTGCGTGCCCTGGCAGGTGATATCAGCACCAAGCTGACGGGCATCGCCACCAACGGCGCCGGCACGATCAGCCTCGACGCCGCCGGCGGGTTGTCGCTCGGCGGAGCGCTCACCGCGGCCGGTGGCATTGTCGACCTCACCGCTGGCGCAACCGGCGTGACCCAGACGGCAGCCGGCGTCATCACCGCCGGCACCCTGCGCAGCACCGGCGGCATCACCGGGGCGCTGCAACTCGATACGGCGGCCAACAAGATCGCGACGCTCGACAATCTTGCCGCTACCGGCAATGTCAGCCTCACCGACAGCGTGGCGCTGACGGTTGCCGGTGTCGTTGCCGGCGCCAACGTCACCCTCACCGACACCGCCGCGACCGCCAATGCGATCGCCGTCACCGGCACGCTGCGCACCGCGGCCGGCGGCACCATCGCACTCGCGGCGACCACACCGGGCAGCGGCATCGCACTCTCCGGCACGGTGGACGCCACGCCAACCGGCCTCATCGACCTCCAGGCCGGCAGCGGCGGCATCACCCAGACCGCAGGCACGATCACCGCCAGCACCCTCCAGAGCAACAACGGCGTCGCCGGCCCGGTCGCCCTCGACCAGCCGGCCAACGCCATCGACGTGCTCGGCCAGTTCACGGTCAAGGCTGGCGACCTCGCCCTCACCAGCAGCCGGGCCCTGACCGTGGCCGGCTCGCTCGATGTCGCGGCCGGCGACCTCGCCCTCACCAGCAGTGCCGCGGGCCCGCTCGCCCTGGCACTCACCGGCCCGGTCGCCGCCTCCGGGACCGCACGCCTGGTCGCCAACGGCCCCGACGGCGGCATCACCCTGGCCAGCACGCTCAAGGCCGCGACGCTCGACCTGTTCGCCGGCACCGCCGGCGTCACCCAGACCGCGGGCATGCTCGACCTCGGCACCCTGCGCGCCGCCGGCCTCAACGGCGCGGTCTCGCTGGCGCAGGCGGCCAACACGATCGGCACCGTCGCCGACTTCGTCACCGCGACCGGCGACATCACCCTGGTCACCGCCACCAAGCTGACCGTCGCCGGCACGCTCCAGGCCACCACCGGCGACATCGCGCTGACGGGCAACGCAGCGGAAACCCCGGCGATCACCATCGCCGGCACCGTGGCCAGCGGCACCGGCAACGCGATGACGATCGACACCCCCAATGGCGGCGTCGCGCTGGACGCCAAGGCCAACCTCGCCGCCCCCGCCGGCCAGATGACGATCAACACCGCCACCGGCATCGTCGCCCCCGGCACGATCAGCGCCGGCAAGCTCGCCGTGAAGGCGACCGACGCGGCAGCCAGCATCACGCTCTCCGGCGCCAACACCATCGGCACGCTCTCCGCCGCCAGCCTCGCTGGGGGCATCTTCTCGCTCAACAACACCGCGTCGCTGACCATCTCGGGCAACATCACGGCACCGCTGCTCGGCATCACCACCGCCGGCACGCTCAAGGTGGGCGATGGGGTCGTCATCACCACCAACGGCGCAACCCGGGCCGCGCAGGGCGCCAGCGCCACCCTGCCGGACGCCGAGATCAACAACTTCTCCGGCCACACGGTCGGCAGCTTCCTCCAGGTCACCTCCGCCGGCGGCGCACCCAGCCGGATCGAGACCGGCAGCATCACGGTGCTGCCGTTCAGCCTCCCCCAGGCCACGCTGGACTTCGTGCTGCCAACGCCCGAGGCCGGCACGATCAGCATCGGCCAGCTCGCCGGCAAGACCACCGACCTCATCCTCGTCAGCCGCAACCGCGGCATCGTGACGGGAACGGTCGATGTCGCCGGCCTCCTGGTGCTCGGCACCGGCGGCAAGTCGGACCTGTTCGGCTCGGTCGGGGGGCTGGAGGGCCAGGCTGCCGCCAACAAGGCCAACATCGCGCCGCGCCCCAGCGCCGACTACCGCTTCAACGCCTGCCCGATCACCTCGGTGAACTGCGTGCTGATCCCGGTCCAGACCATCCCGCCGATCAGCCCGCTGCGCGACGTGCCGATCATCCGCGACCGGCCAACCCAGGACGACACCGACGTGCAGCTGCCCAACGTCTCGGACGAGGACTACTGACATGGCGCGCATCCGCCCCGGCCTTGTCGCAGCCCTGCTCGCGCCCCTGCTGCTGGCCGGCCTCGCCGCCTGCACCACCCCGCCGGACAGCGCCTATGTCACCGGCGGCCAGTCCAGCCGCGCCGAAGGCGGCGTCGCCCTGGGCAAGAATGCCACCGGCGAGGACTGCACCCAGCAAACCCTCGGCGAAGGGGCAGACGTCTATTGCGGCACCTGGCTCCAGCCCAGCGCCCGCGTCCGCCGCCCGCCCCCGGGCTCGCCCGCCACTGCCGGCGAGATGGCGACCACCGGCCCATGGCGCATCGGCATCGACCAGCGCTACGCCTGCCAGGCGCCCCTCGCCACTACGGTGCTTGGCAACGAACCCGCCTTCCTGCTGCAATGCAGCCGCAGGGTCGGCGGCTGGGCCCACGTCGCGCTGATCGCCACCGTCGGCGGCCGCACCTGGCTTGCCGACGGCGTGCAGCCGTCGCTGCCGGTGATGGAACGCGCCATCGGCGTGCTCTCCGGCCGCCTGCCCGCCACCGCCGCCGCCAGCGAGGCCCAGGGCGGCGCCGCCCAGCGCCTGCTCGCCGAGCGCGCCGCAGCCCGCGCCTTCAGCTCCGGCGATGTCGGCGAATACGACCGCCTTGTGCGCGTCGCCGACGATTCCAACCGCACCGAGGATTTCTCCGGCGCCGAGAAGAACCTGCGCGCCGCCCTCACCCTGCAGCAGAAGGCGCTCGGCGCCGAGAACCCGAACACCGTCATCAGCCTGATCTCGCTGGCATTGCAGGTCTCAAACCAGCGCCGCTTTGCCGAGGCGGACTCACTGTTCGCCCGCGCCGCACAACTCGCCCCCACCGCCGACGACCCGATCCAGGCGGTCCGCCTCCTGCACTACCAGGGGCTGCACGCCACCAACCAGGGCAAGGCCGACGAGGCACTCACTCTCCTGGCCCGCGCCGGCCGCGGCTATTCCGACCTGCTGCCCGACGAAGTCCGCACCGCCCGCCCCCGCGCCGCAGCCCGCATCGGCACCACCGGCGCCGGCTCCGGCCTGTCGGAGCTGCTGCCCAACCGCGAGATGCTCTCCGCGCCCGCCACCCGCTCGGCGCTGCTCGGCCTGATCGAGGTGCGCCGCCGCGAAGCCACCCTGCTGCGCCGCGCCGGCCGGCTCGACGAAAGCGCCGCCGCCCTGCGCAACGCCAATGACCTGGTCACCGGCAACGGCCTGCGCCAGCCGGTGATCGCCGCCCGCATGGCCCGCACCGGCGCCGGCATCCTCGCCGAGACCGACGGTGCCGCCGCCGCCGCCGGCGAATATGCCCGCGCCGCCGCCGTCTTCGCCCAGGCGCTGCCCGACAGCCGCCCGGTCGCCGAAACCCTGCTGCTGCGCGCCGGGCAGATGGCCCGCGCCGGCCAGGCCGGAGCGGCCGACCAGACCTGCCTCGCCGCCGTGAAGCTGCTCCGCCAGCTGCGCATCGGCACCGAGCCCTCGCTGCTCGCCCCCTGCCTCGATGCCTTCGCGGCCGCCGCCCGCGCCACCCCCGCCGACAGCCAGAAATGGCTGACCGAGATGTTCGAGGCCGCCCAGCTCGCCCAGGGCGGCGTCACCAGCCAGCAGATCGCCCAGGCCACCGCCCGCCTGTCCGAGAATGCCCGCGACCCCAAGGTCGCCACCGCCATCCGCGCGCGCGAGGATGTCCGCGCCCGCCTCGCCGATCTCTACCGCGAGCGCGATCAGCTCGAGCCCGGCACCTCGGGCGGAACCGCGCCACCGGCGTCGGTCGAGCTGGAGGCCCGCATCGCCAAGGCCCAGGAAGATGCTGCCGAGGCGGAATCGACCCTCCAGGCCGCCTCGCCGAACTACGGCCAGCTGGTCCAGCAGGTCGCCCCGGCCGCCGACGTCCTTGCCGCCCTGTCCCCGGGCGAGGCCTTCGTCTCCCTCACCCTGAGCGAAACCGGCGGCTGGGCCTTCGCGCTGCGCGACGGCCGGATCGCGGTCGCCCCCGTCCCCGGCGGCCTGACCGAGATGGCCACGCTGGTCCGCCGCGTCCGCACCAGCATCGAAAGCACCACCGGCACGCCGCCGCCCTTCGACATTGCCGCCTCCCAGGCGATCTACCGCGCCACCCTGGCGGCGCTGGAGCCATCCCTCCAGGGCGCCAGCTCCCTCGTCATCGTCCCCGCCGGCCCGCTCCTGTCGCTGCCGTTCGAACTGCTGCTGACCGGGCCGGCCACCCCCGAGTCGCTCGCAACCGCCCCATGGCTGCTCCGCCGCGCCAGCATCGCGCACGTGCCGGCGGCCGCGAACTTCGTCTCGCTGCGCAAGATCGCCGGCACATCGCGCGCCACGCGGCCCTGGTTCGGCTTCGGCGATTTCCGCCCGGTCACCCTCGCCCAGGCCACCCGCACCTTCGGCAACGACTGCGCCGACAGCTCCCGCCTCTATGCCGGCCTGCCACCCCTGCCCTTCGCCCGCGCCGAGCTCGACGCCTCCCGCCGCCTGCTGGGTGCCGCCGCCACCGATGCGCTCCTCGGCCCCGCCTTCACCGCCCCCGGCGTGCGCCGCGCCGCCCTCAAGGACGTGCGCATCCTGCACTTCGCCACCCACGCCCTGCTGCCGGCCGAACTGCGCTGCCAGGCGGAGCCGGCCATCGTCACCTCCGCTCCCGCCGGCGCGCCCGATGCCGCCGGCTCGCTGCTGACCGCCTCGGCGATCCTGGAGCTGGACCTCGACGCCGACACGGTGATCCTCTCGGCCTGCAACTCCGGCGGCCCCGGCGGCACCACGGCCGGCGAAAGCCTGTCGGGCCTCGCCCGCTCCTTCTTCTACGCCGGCGCCCGCTCCCTGCTTGTCACCCACTGGGCGGTGAACGACCAGATCGCCGCCTACCTGGTCGCCGACTCGCTGCGCCGCCTCGCCGCCGAACCAACCCTGGGCATCACCGGGGCGATGCGCGCCGCCCAGCTCGGCATGCTCGACGAAGCCGGCCGCGGCCTGACCGCCGAGGTCGCCCACCCGTTCTACTGGGCCCCCTTCGCGGTGATTGGCGAAGGCGGCGCGCGGCGCAGCGCCGCGCAGGCGGCTGTTTCGGCCAGCACGCCAGCCGGTCTATAACTACTCCCGCATGCCGGGTCCGATTGGCCCGTCACCTGCGCGGAAGGGAGTCGGATGGAGGACGGCAAGCTCGGCAAGTACGAGATCTCGGGCATCCTGGGCAAGGGCGCCATGGGAACCGTCTACGATGCGCGCGATCCGGTCATCGACCGCCGCGTCGCCATCAAGACACTCACCCTCCCCGATGCCGCGGACACCGAGACGCAGGACGAACTGGCCCGCTTCAAGCGCGAGGCCCAGGCTGCCGGCCGCCTGACCCATCCCAACATCGTCGGAGTCTTCGACTACGGCGAGACCGCGAAGCTCGCCTACATCGTCATGGAGTTCGTCGACGGTCCGTCGCTGAAATCCCTGCTCGACAAGAACGAGCGCTTCCCCACCGCCGAGATCGTGCGGATCATGGAAGCGCTGCTGGCCGGCCTGCAGTTCAGCCACGAGCGCGGCGTCGTCCATCGCGACATCAAGCCCGCCAACATCATGCTCACCCATGCCGGGCAGGTGAAAATCGCCGATTTCGGCATCGCCCGCATCGAGAGCAGCAGCATGACCCAGGCGGGCACCATCATGGGCACGCCCGCCTACATGTCGCCCGAGCAGTTCATGGGCCAGACCGTGGACGCCCGCACCGACATCTATTCCGCCGGCGTGGTGCTCTACCAGATGCTCACCGGCGAGCGCCCCTTCGAAGGCAGCATGACGGCGATCATGCACAAGGTGCTGAACGTCGCCCCGCCACGCCCCTCCGAACTGTCCGTCACCTCGCCCGAGCCGCTCGATGCGATCGTCGCCCGCGCCATGGCCAAGCGCCCCGAACAGCGCTTCGCCTCCGCGACCGAGTTCGCGCTCGCCCTGCGCACCGCCTTCGAAGGTGGGGCCGCCGCCCCTGAGGCCACCGATGCCGAGGCCACGATGGTCTCCGCCCCGCCGCCAGCGCCGCCCCCCACCCCGGCTGCAGGGCCGCGCCCGGCGGCCCCTGCCCCTGCCGCATCCGCCGCTCCCGCCAGGCGCAACCTGACGCCCTTGCTTGCCGGCGTCTCCCTCCTGGTCCTCGCCGGCGCGGGCGGTGGCTGGTACTGGTTCGCCGGCCGCGCACCCGCCCCGGCAACGACGGTCGCCATCGCGCCGCCCCCCATTCCGACCCCCGCGCCGATCACGCCGCTCCCGCCAAGCAGTGAAACCTCTGGCACGCCCGTGCCGGACACCGCACCGGCCCCGACGCCAGCCCCAACTCCCGCACCTGTCCCGACGCCCCCCACGCCTCCCGCAGCTATGCCGAGCGCACCACCCGCCGCGACGCCATCGCCGCCCGCACCGCCGCCGGCATCACCACCGCAGGCAGCCCCGACCCCGGCAGCACCAACACCGGCAGCACCAACACCGGCAGCACCAACACCGGCAGCACCGCCCGCGTTGCCGCCCATCGCGGCTCCCGCTGCACCGCCGGCTCCCGCGCCATCGACGGCGGCAGCACGCCTGCGCACCGCGATCCAGGCCGCGATCGCAGGGCTCACTTGCGCCGTCATCGAGGGCGACGTCACCGAGGACGGCAGCATCGTCGTCGAGGGCCTGGCCAACCGCACGACCGAGGCAATCCTGCGCCGCCGGGTCGCAGAGGCGGCCGGTCGCGCGCCCGTCGCCTGGCGCACGGCCTCCTTCAGTGAGCCCTACTGCCGGGTTCTCGACGTCATACGCCCCACCGCACGGCAATTCGGCAGCGTCGTCCCGGATGTCCAGCTCGGCCTGAAGTCAGGCCCCTTCAAGCTGCACAAGGACGACAGCATCGTGCCGCGCTTCGTGATGCCGGGTTACAACGGCTATGCCCAATTGTCGTACATCACCCGCACCGGCGATGTGTACCACCTCTACCCCAGCGAGCAGGCCCGCCAGGTGGACATCACCCCGCCCGGCGGCCGTCAAGAATCGCTGAGCGTGCCGCCGATGAATATCCGCGAGTTTCCCGCCGGCGCCACCATCCACCTCGGCGACCCCAAGACCTGCAACTGCGCGCCCGGGGAGGTCGGCTGGCAGGTCGGGGAACCGTTTGGTGTGGACATGATGGTGATCGCCGTCTCGTCGGAGCCCCTGTTCGACCGGCCGCGGCCAGCCAGCGAAAAGACCGAAGACTACCTGCGCGACCTTCAGGCGGCGATCGCGAACGCAACCCGCCGCGGCCTGCGCGTCAACGCCCGCGCCGCCCTGGTCGAGACCGAAGACCGCTGACCACCGGGCGTACCGCTCCGGCGCGGCCGGCGCAGGATCGATCCGGCCGACGGCAGCGACGCCACGCAGGCATCGCGCAACCAGCCATTCGGCATGCCCAGCAGGAACTCCGCCTGCCAGCGATCGACCAGTTCCGGCGCCACCCCCAGCGCGGCCGCGTTGAACATCCGCGGGTCGGGCGTATGCATCAGGTAGGCCTGCATCTCGTTGGCCATCAGGTCCTCGAGCGCCGGGTCGTAGTTCTGCGCCGCGAGATAGCGGCGAAACACCGCGCGCCCCTCCTCGTCCAACCCATCGCGCCAGAACTGCCGCACGTAGGTGGAATAGGGCCGGTTGGTGAAGAACTCCGCATGCGACAGCTCATGGCGCAGGATCGCCGCCCGCACCCCGGAATCCACGTCCGCCGCCGCCCCCACCGCCGGAATGGAGATCAGCGCCCCGCGCGCATCCGGGGCCAGCAACCCCTCCTGCCGCAGCAGCCGGCGCAGCCACTCTTCCTGCTCGCGCAGCCGCACGCCGTCCCGGTCGGCCAGCGCGAAGAAGCGCGCCAGGTCCGCGGCGGCGTAGTCATGACCGTAGTAGAACGTCTCCATCGTGTCCCCGGACGCAGCGATCGCCGCATCCAGTTCCTCGTCGCGCAGCACCCGGTCGCGCGGCAGCCCCGCCTTCTCCATCAGCGCTGCCGCCCGGTTCAGCATCAACCCCTGCTCCTGCAGCGAGGCGAAATCGAGCACCAGCACGCGGCGGTTGGAGGCGAAGCGGAACACGGTCGTGGCCGATGGCCGGTGCGCCAGGATCTCCGCCTCGTCGGCCAGGCGCACCGCAATTCCCGCCACCTCGCTTTGCGGCCCGGTATAGATCTCCGGCGGCGGCGCCGTCTCGCGCATGGCGAACCAGCCGAACACGCCGATGCATATCGTGAAGACCAGCGCGATCAGCCGGAGCATCGGCGGCATGCCGCCACCGGCCGGAAGCAACGACCGGTCCGTCGGGCGCCCATAGGTGCGCTTGCGCGGCACACGCACGGTCGGGTCGTCGTCGGGCGGGGTGCCGCCCTGCGACGAGCCGCTCATGGTTGGAGCCGTCTGCCGGTTGCCAGGCACATTGCGGCGTAGCCAGCCTCAGGCACCGATATTGATCACCTGCACGCGCCGGTTGCGTGGCTCCGGCGTCTGGTCCGGCGTCTGCACCTTCAGTGCCTGCTGCCCGCGACCGACCGGCTCCAGCCGGCTGGACGCCACGCCGAACTTCGCCTGGAGATACTCAGCCACCTTCGCCGCGCGGGCCTGCGACAGCGTCATGTTGACCTCGCGCGACCCGGTCGTGTCGGTGTGCCCCTCGATGCGGAACCGATAGGCGGCCAGCGCCTCGCTGCTCAACGCGCGGCCCAGCTGGTCCAGCGTCCGCATCGCATCGGGCGTCAACTCCGCCGACCCGGTCTGGAACTGCACCGTCAGGTCGATCGATGGCGCCGCGGCCGGCGGCTGCGGCGCGGCCTGAACCGGCGGCAGCACCGGGGCGATCGCAACACCCCGCGTTGCGGCCGGGGCCTGCGCCGGCGCCGGTGTCGCCGTCGAGCGTGGCTCAGCCGGCGCCGTCACGGGCGTCGTCACGGGCGCCGCGGCAGCCGGCGGCGTCGCCGCGGGGCGGATGCCGCGCGTCCCCCCCTGCACCGGCCCGACGGTGGGGGGACGCAGCGCGCGAATGATCTGGTCCGACGATGGCGTACCCTGGGCGACAGCATCCTGGTGCCCAGCCAGCACGGAAGGCACGATCAGGACCGAGGCGAGAAGCAGGCGGCGCATGGAACCACTCCTCCGTGATTTCTGTCGGGATACCTACCACACGCGCGTCTGCGATGACAGCATGCCGCAGCCGTTACGACCGCGCGCAAACCATCAACTTTCCATCACCTGTCCGCGGCATCCGTCCCCAGGTGGAACAGGCAGTCGCCCCGGCTGGTCCGCCCCGGCACCCGCTTGCACAGCACGAACCCAGCGCGCACGAAGCGGAATTCCACCGCTGGCGCCCAGGGCGTCTCGGGGAAGTGGATCCGCCCGGCCAGCTGCCCCTGCTTCACCTCGTCGCCCAGCTCCACCGCCGGCTCGAACACCCCGCTATCCGGCGCATAGACGAAGTAGTCCGGCCCGCCCACATCAAGGAACCGCGTCGTCTCGCCCTTGATCCGCATCTTCTTCGGCAGGATCCCCATGTGCACCAGCACGTTGCGCAGCCCGCGCTCGACGATGCGCAGCGCCGCCGGCGTCACCTGGCCGGATCCCCCAAGCTCGGTGCCCACGGCCAGCTTGCCCGCCCGCTCCACTCCGCCCATCAGCGTGCTGTCCGTCCCCGTCCCGTTGCCGCCGCCCGACATGTAGGCCAGCGGCGACCCGAACGCCGTCAACAGCGCCAGCTGCTGCGCATGCCGCTTGGCATCCGGCGTCCGCTTGATCAGCGCGCACGGCACATACATCAACGAGGACCCGCCCGAATGCAGGTCGCACACCACATCCGCCATCGGGATCAGCACATGCTCGATGAAGAACGCGATCTGCTGCGTCACAGTCCCGTCCGGATTGCCCGGAAAGGTGCGGTTGAGGTTGCCCTCGTCGAGCGGCGAGGTCCGCTTGCCCGCCATCGCCGCGGGATAATTGGCCATCGGCAGGATGATCACCCGCCCCTTGATCGCCGCCGGATCGAGCGACTTGGCCAGGTTGCACAACGCCACCTGCCCCTCGTACTCGTCGCCATGATTGCCCGAGACGAACAGCGCCGTCGGCCCCTCCCCGTTCTTTAGCACCACGATCGGGATCGGGATGAACCCGTAGGCGGAGCTGTGCACCGAGTGGAACAGCCGGACAAAGCCGGTCTGCCGCCCCTCCGCGTTGAAATCCACTTCGGGGATCAGGCGCGAACGGGCGGCTTCCGACATGGCGATGTCCTCAGGGTTTCGGTATGGCACGCCGGGCTGGCCGGCGACGGCGCGCAAAGGAAAGAATCATGCCGGCTGCCGTCGACCGATTCTTCATCGGTCGACGGCAGCCGGCATGGTCATGAGATGGCAGGCCACGCCGTGGCCCGGCGTGGTGTCCAGCAGCGGCGGCAGCTGCTCCTTGCAGATCGGCATCACATGCGGGCAGCGCGTATGGAACCGGCACCCGCTCGGCGGATTGAGCGCGCTCGGAATGTCCCCGGTGATCCGCTGCCGCCGCCCCCGCCCGCGCAGGCGCGGGTTCAGCACCGGCACCGCGCCGATCAGCGCCTGGGTATAGGGGTGCTGCGGATTGCTGTAGATCGTCCGCTTGTCGGCCACCTCCACCACCTTGCCCAGGTACATCACCGCCACCCGGTCGGAGATGTGCTTCACCACGCTCAGGTCATGCGCGATGAACAGGTAGGTGAGCCCCAGCTCCTTCTGCAGATCCTGCAGCAGGTTCACGATCTGCGCCTGCACCGACACATCCAGCGCGGAGACGGGCTCGTCGCACACCACGAAGCGCGGCCGCAGCACCAGCGCCCGCGCGATGCCGACCCGTTGCCGCTGCCCGCCGGAGAACTCGTGCGGAAACCGGTCCCGCGCCCGCGCCGGCAGCCCGACCAGCTTCAGCATCTCCGCCACCAGCCGCCGGCTATCGGCGTCGGCCTTGGCGCCATGGATCAGCAGCGGCTCCATGATGATGTCCTCCACCATCATGCGCGGATTCAGCGCGCCATACGGGTCCTGGAACACGATCTGCATCGCCCGCCGATGCGTGCGCATCTCCGCCCGCCCCAGCCCGGTGATGTCGGTGCCGTCGAACCGGATCGCCCCCGACGTCGGCTCAATCAGCCGGATCAGCAGCCGCCCCAGCGTCGACTTGCCGCAGCCCGACTCCCCCACCAGCCCGAGCGTCTCGCCATTGGCAATGCTCAGCGACACATCGTCGACCGCGCGCAGCGGCGTCGTCACCCGGCGCAGGATCCCCCCCGTGCGCACCGGGAAATGCTTCGAAAGCCCGGTGATCTCAACCAGGTTGCCGCTCATGCCCGCCCCGCTCACGCCTGCACCGCCTCGACAGGCATCAACTCGCCGCTGCGAATGCAGGCCGCCAGGTGCCCGCCCTCATACTCCACCAACGGCGGCAACGCCTCCCGGCACGCCTCGATCCGATGCCGGCAACGCGGCGCGAACCGGCACCCGGGCGGCCGCCGCGCCGGCTCGGGCAGCGAGCCCGGAATCGCCACCAGCCGGTCGGTGTCCTGCTCCAGCGTCGGCACGCAGGACAGCAGGCCGCGCGTATAGGGATGGCGCGGCCGCTCGAACATCTCGGCCACCTTCGCCTGCTCCACGATCCGCCCGGCATACATCACCATCACCCGGTCGGCCGTCTCGGCGATCACCCCCATGTTGTGGGTGATGACGATGATCGCCATGCCCAGGTCGTCGCGCAGGTCCATCAGCAGGTCGAGCACCTGCGCCTGGATCGTCACGTCGAGCGCCGTCGTCGGCTCGTCGGCGATCAGCAGCTTCGGGTTGCACGCCAGCGCCATGGCGATCATCACCCGCTGCCGCTGCCCGCCGGAAAGCTGGTGCGGATAGTCGGTCATGCGCCGCGTCGCCGACGGGATGCCGACCTTGTCGAGCATGGCCACGGCGCGGGTGAACTGCTCGCGCGACGACAGCCGCTCATGCGCGCGCAGCGTCTCCATCATCTGCTCGCCGATCGTGAACACCGGGTTCAGCGACGTCATCGGCTCCTGGAAGATCATCGAGATGCCCGAACCACGGATGCCCTCCATCCGCCGCTCCGGCATGGTCGTGAGCTCCTCGCCGCGGAACCGCACGGTGCCCCCGGCAATCCGCGCCGGCGGCTGCGGCAGCAGCCCCATGATCGTCAACGCCGTGACGCTCTTGCCGCTGCCGGACTCGCCGACAATGCCGAGGATCTCGCCCTCGTCGAGGTCGAAGCTGACATCCTCGACGGCGGTCACCTCCCCGCGTTCGGTCTTGAACGCGGTGGTGAGGTTTCGGACTTCGAGAAGGCTCATTGTTGTATCCGCAACCTCGGGTCAAGCACATCGCGCAGGCCGTCGCCGAGCAGGTTGAGGCCCATGACGGTAATCATCAGCGCGATGCCGGGAATGGTGATGATCCAGGGCGCTTCCACCAGATACTGGCGCCCCTCGGCCATGATGTTGCCCCAGGTCGGCGTCGGCGGCACCGCGCCAAGCCCCAGGAACGACAGCGTCGCCTCCGACAGCACCGCATAGGCGAACAGGAACGACAGCTGCACGATCAGCGGCGCCATGGCATTCGGCAGGATGTGCCGCCGCAGGATGCGCCAATGCCCCGCCCCCGCCGCCACCGCCGCCTGCACGTATTCCATCTCGCGCAGCACGATCACGCTCGCCCGCACGATGCGCGCCGTGCGCGGGATGTACACGATCGACAGCGCCAGGATGGCGTTGAACGTCGAGGCCCCCAGCACCGCGGTGATCGCAATCGCCAGCAGGATGGCCGGAAACGCCATCATCGCGTCGTTCACCCGCATCAGCGCGTTGTCCAGGCTGCGGAAATACCCCGCCGTCGCCCCGATCAGCGTGCCGAACACCGCGTTCAGCGCCACCACCGAGAAGCCGATATACAGCGAGAGCTGCGCCCCCCACACCACGCGCGACCACAGCGAGCGGCCGAAATTGTCGGTGCCGAAGATGAACCCGTCCTGCCCGGGCGGGCGGAACCGCCAGCGCATCGCCAGCCGTGTCGGGTCCGTCGCGGTGATCACCTGCGCCAGGACGCCCGCCACCAGGATGATCGAGCACAGCCCAAGCCCCATCAGGAACAGCCGGTGGCGCAGCAGCCGCTTGACCGTCATCCGCCACGGCGCCTCGCGCTGCGCCGCAACCTCGAAATCCTCCTCCAGCGGCGCATCGTCCGGCGCGCGCGCCACCGCGACTGCCTCAGGACCGTTCATAGCGCACCCGCGGATCAAGAATGGCGTAGGCGATATCGACCAGGATGTTCACCACCACCAGGAACGCCGTGGTCAGCAGCAGCCCGCCCTGCACCATCGGATAGTCCCGGTTCAGCACCGCCTGCGTCAGCAGCTGCCCCATGCCCGGGATCGAGAACAGGCTCTCCGTCACCACCGCGCCTGAGATCGACAGGCTGATGATGATGCCCACCACCGTGGTGATCGGGATCAGCGCGTTGGTCAGCGCATGCTTCACCACCACCGTCCGCCCCGGCAGCCCCTTGGCCCGCGCCGTGCGGATATAGTCCTGCCGCAGAACCTCCAGCATGGTGGAGCGCGTGATGCGCGCCAGCAGCCCCATCTGCAGCAGCGCCAGCGACAGCGCCGGCATCGTCGAGGTCCGCAGCCAGCCCACCGGGTCGTCCCACAGCGAGATGTAGCCCCCGGTCGGCAGCCAGCCCAGATGCACCGCGAACAGCAGGATCATCAGCAGGCCCAGGAAGAAGTTCGGCACCGAGATGCCGATCATCGAGAACACCATGGTCAGCTGGTCGACCACCGTGTTCTGCCGCAGCGCCGCGATGATCCCGCTCGCCAGCCCCAGCGCCAGCGTCAGCACCAGGGCATACAGCGACAGCGCGATCGTCACCGGCAGCCGGATCATCGTCACCTCCAGGACATCCTGCCCCATGAGGATCGAACGCCCGAGATCGCCCTGGATCAGCCCGCCATACCACTTGAGCAGTTGCACCACGAACGGTTCGTTGAGCCCAAGGTCCTGGCGGAGCTGCTCAAGCTGCTCCGCCGTCGCCGTCAGCCCCGCGATCGCCGCGGCGGGGTCGCCCGGAATGAGCCGCATCAGCCCGAAGGTGATGAGGCTCACGATGATCAGCACCGGGATCGCTCCCACAATGCTGCGCAGGGCAACCCCCCACATCCCGATCAGGCTCCCAGCATCAGGTGCCGCGTCACTGGAACGACACGTTGGAGAACCGCGGAATGCGGAACGGCTTGTAGCCCACCACGTTCGACCGCACGCCCTGCACCTTGGTCAGCGACCCGAACGGGAACACGAGGGCCTGCTCCAGGATGCGATGCTGCATCTTGGCGAAGGCGGCCTGGCGCTCCTTGGGGTCGGTCTTCTGGTTCATGTTCTCCCACTCGGCCTTCAGCACCGGGTCTTCCTGGCCGGGCTTCGGCTTGTAGTTCGGGTTGGTGCCCATGAAGAAGTTCATCACCGCCAGCGCGCCCAGCGCCGGCTGCGTGCCATAGCCGGTGAAGAAGAAGTTCCAGCCCGGCGACGGCGAGGCCTGCCCCTGCATCTGCACCG
The DNA here is from genome assembly GCA_945897825.1 of Asaia bogorensis. Lineage (GTDB taxonomy): Bacteria > Pseudomonadota > Alphaproteobacteria > Acetobacterales > Acetobacteraceae > CAMDGX01. Next base: position 57,286 of record CAMDGX010000016.1, read on the forward strand.
AGGTCGGCCAGTCCACCACCTTCAGCTCGGCCTTGATCCCGATCGACTGCATCTGCTGGCTCATCACCAGAGCCGCATTGTACATCGACGGATAGTCCTTGTTGGTCAACAGGTACACCGGCTCGTTCTTGTAGCCGGATTCCGCCAGCAACGCCTTGGCCTTGGTGGCGTTCTTCTGGTTGTAGAACTCCTTGCCGGCGTCGGTGTACGTCGCCTGGTGCGGATACTGGAAGCCGACGTTCAGCTTGAAGTTGCCGTCGGTCGCCGCCTCCATGATCTCTTCCATGTCCAGCAGCGCCATCACCGCCTGGCGGAACTTGGCGTTGTCGGTCGGCGCCTGCGAATTGTTCGCCGAGGCCACATGCACCCACCAGTTCTCCAGCGGCAGGATGGTGATCCGGTTGTCCTTCTTCAGGTCCGCCACCGAGATGAACGGAATGTCCTCAACCCCGTGCAGCTCGCCGGTCCGCAGCCCCGCCACGCGCGCGCCGGGCTCGGTCACGATGCGGAACGTCACCGTGTCGAAGCACGCCTGCCGGTAGCCGCCGAAGCCGGTGCGCTCGGTATACTTGGTGTTCGGCGTGTAGCCGTCATAGCGCTTCAGCCGCACATGGCTGCCCGGCAGCATCTCCACCAGCTGGAACGGCCCGGTCCCGACGGTGCGCAGCTGCTGCGGCGCGTCGTCCTTGTGCTCGGCCGGAATGATCACGATCGGCTGCGAGAACGAGCTGATGAACTCGATGAACGTCGGCTGCCGGCGCTTCATCGTCACCACGAAGGTGCTGGCGTCCGGCGTCTCCCACTTGTCCACGTTGTCCAGGATGTTCCGCTCCACCGCCACGCGCTTGTAGCGGTCCCACGAGGCGGCCACGTCGGCCGAGGTCAGCGCCTTGCCGTTGTGGAACTTCACGCCCTGGCGAATCTTGAACGTGTAGACCAGCCCGTCCGGCGACTCGGTGAAGCTCTCCGCGAGGTCGGTGATCGGGTTGTTCGACTCGTCGCGCGCCATCAGCGCCTCGAAGATGTTCATCGCGATGTTGCGCGTCGAGATCGTCGTCGAGGTCATCTGGTCAAGCGAATTGACGTTCGCTTCCTGGCCGAAAACGAAATCCCCCCCGACCTTCGGGCACTTGTACGCCTGTGCCAGCGCCGAGGTGCTGCCCAGCGTGCCAACCAAAGCCATCGCGGCCGCGAGGCCAAGCGGCACCCATCCGGTCCCTGCCATCGGAAACTCTCCCTGTGTTGCGGCGCAGCAAGCGCCGATGCCAAATCTTCGTGGACGCCTGCCCAACCCGTCAAGATAATCAGACGATCTTTCCTGCCTGGAGAAGCGACGAATGTTCGATCCCCTGCCCATCACCGGCTATCTCGACCGCTTCTCCCACCGTCCGGGCGAAACCTTCACCGCCCATGTCGCACTTCGTAACCCCGGACCCGCCCGCGCCCGCCTGGTCCGCGTGATCAGCGGCGACCCCAACCCCGCCGGCCCCGGCCTCCAGTTCGAAGACCTCGCCGCCCTCTTCACCACCGACTTCGCCGGCCAAACCCAACCCGTCGCCCTCGGCTCCTACGCCAAGGTCGCCCCCGCGCCCACCCGCGACGCCACCGCCGCCTGCACCTGGACGGCCCTCGTCCAGACCGGCCTGCCCGGCGAAACCCGCACCGTTCTTTCGGAAACCGCCGAGGCGCTCCACGTCACCCTGCGCGCCGGCCCCATCGGCACCCAGGCCGACATCTCCTGGCCCGGCGGCACCCTCTCCCTGCAAACCGATGCCGCCCTGCGCGCCCGCCGCTGGTACCGGATCTGGCTCTCCGCCGACCCGGCCACCGGCCAAGTCACCATCGGCCAAACCGACGCCGCTGACAACAGCACCGCCACCGCCACCGGCCAGGCAACCGGCCTGCGCCTGCCCGCCGACGGCACCCTGCTGGTCGCCGCCGAGAACCCCGCCACCCCTTCTGGCCACTTCACCGGCAAGATCGAGGAACCCGCCCTCCTCGCCGGCATCATCCGCACCTGGCCCAAAGCCCTCGACCGCCCCGACCTCCCCACCGTCGCCCTCTGGGATTTCGGCCTCGCCATCGACAGCCAGACCATCGTCGACACCGGCCGCCAGAACCGCCACGGCACCCTCGTCAACACCCCCACCCGCGCCATCGTCGGCGCAAGATGGTCCGGCACCGAACATTGCTGGCGCCACGCCCCCGCCGACTACGCCGCCATCCACTTCCACGACGGCGACCTCGACGACTGCCACTGGTCCCCCAGCTTCACCTTCCCGGTCCCCGACACCCTCAAATCCGGCGCCTACGCCCTGCACCTCACCTGCGCCGACGGCGAAGACTGGCTCCCCCTCTACATCCTCCCGAAGAAAACCGGCCCCCACGCCCCGATTGCCTTCCTGGCCTCCACCTTCACCTACCAGGCCTACGCCAACCACGCCCGCGGCAACGCCGACGCCGACTACAAGGCCCGCGTGAAGGAATGGGGCGCCTACCCGAACAACGCCGACGACTGGCCCCTCTACGGCCGCTCCACCTACAACAAGCACGCCGACGGCAGCGGCATCTCGCTATCCTCCCGCCTGCGCCCCATCCTCACCATCCGGCCGGGCTATCTCACCTTCAACGACGCCCAAGGCTCCGGCCTGCGCCACTACCCCGCCGACACCCACCTCCTCGCCTGGCTCACCGCCAAGGGCCTCGACTTCGACATCGTCACCGACGAAGACCTAGACGACGAAGGCGAAGCCCTCGTCGCCCCCTACAAAACAATCCTCACCGGCTCCCACCCCGAGTACCACACCCCCGGCACCCTCGACGCCCTCTCCGCCTACACCCACAGTGGGGGAAAACTCTGCTACCTCGGCGGCAACGGCTTCTACTGGCGCATCGCCCGCGACAAATCCCGCCCGCACATGATCGAAATCCGCCGCGCCGAAGGCGGCATCCGCGCCTGGGCCGCCGAGTCCGGTGAGTACTATCACGCCATCGACGGCCAGATGGGCGGCCTCTGGCGCCGCAACCGCCGCCCGCCCCAGCAACTCGCCGGCGTCGGCTTCTCCGGCCAGGGCAAGTTCGAAGGCACCCACTACCGCCGCCTCCCCGCCTCCTACGAAGGCGAACTCGCCTGG